>JARXAH010000019.1 GCA_029865945.1 Bacteriovoracaceae bacterium
TAAAAAATAGTTTCGAAGGTAGCGTTCAAAAATTTCTTAGAGCGCTATCACTCTTCCATCTTTTTGAATGGCAAACAACTTCATTTCCTTGACCCAATATTTTTGCTCTTTTTTCCAAACACCAATCGCCTTATCCATCTCATCCATATCATCTAGCTCATTTAACCAGTGCTGTCGGCTGCTCGATGAACTTAAGCGTTGATAAAAAGCGTGGGCAGTAACAAAAGATTCAAATCCTAAGTATTCGGGAATGGATCCCAAGGATTCCAAAATATTTTCTCCATTATCTTTTACCCAATCTCCAGTTCTCGACGAATCTAAAAAATATACTTTACTTGACCACTGCGTGGCCGTGCGAATGAGCTGAGCACTTCTCCACTGTGGCCCCCCTACATAAGTTAAATTTTTTGCTTCGGCATAGATGAAGGAAGAAATAATTTGCATCGCTTCAGAGGGTGTGGAAGGTAAATACACCCAATCAAAATCAGTCTTCGGTTTTAAAACTTGGATACGACTTAAATCATTTTTCGTTTTATAATAATAAAGTCGATACCATAAATTATATTCTTCTAATCTTTCACGAGAGTACTTTAGTCCCAGCAACTCTAAAACAGAATCCCGGTAATCGGTCATTCCCCTTGAATAAGTGGAAACATTTTCTAAGGTAAATTTTTTCTCTTGTGATTCTTTCCAAACGGCATCAGCAATCGTCGCACCACTATTATCACCAGAATAAATTAAGACAAATTTTTTCCCCAAAGTTGTTGCTACATCCTCGTTGAAGAGGGCGTGATTTTGTGACTGAATTGAGCCACTGATTTCAAAGAGATCGAAATTTTTTATCTCGGTGGAAGATGATACTGGAGCGAGCGAAAAGAACACCATCTTTAATTGAGAAGCGAGATTATATTCTTGTTCGCTAGTGGACGGAAACGCTCCGCCAATGACCATACCCACTTGATCTTTCGTCGCCAACTCAGTGTAAAGCGCCTCTAAGTTTTTGGGATTAGATGAATCTTTAATGACTAACTCAACCGGAGCTTTTAGTTGTTTTATCGCCTGCTTGATTCCTTGCAAAAACTTTTGAGAAATTTCAGCTCGCTCCCCACTTAGAGGCAACACCACTCCCATTTTTCCAAGCAAGATGAGATCATCAACCTCTAATCCGAGGTCTTTTCGATTAGAATTATTTTTTCCGCTACGGGACTGAGAGGTGTAGGCATTTAACCAATGGCCTACTTTATCGGCCGCCCCATTCATCATCTTTCGTTTTAACTTTAATTGAATTCGCTGTCCCCAATAATAGGCCGCATAGTTATCGGGCACCGTCATTTTATCAAGTAAACTCAACTGCTCATCGGGATCTTTATTTTCAATAATAGACTGAATTTTTAGGCCGCATTCTTTTTTTAGCAACTCTTTTTCATCTTGAGTTTCTTGACACAAGTGAATGAGGGCAAATAAATTTTCAGAAATTAATTGTTGCGATTCCGCAAGCCAGTGATAGAGGGTGTAGTACTTGCTCTTGTCATTATCCGGAAGTATTTCAAAATTTACTAACTTTAAATTCTCCCATGACAATTTGGTTTGCATCATCTTGTAGTAACAAGTGGATATGTTAAGTGTAATTTGGGAATCGAGAGTTTTATCTTTGATGTCTAATGATTTTGCTTTTTGAAATTTTTTTGAAGAATTAGCAAAATCATTTAAAGAGTAAAGCGCCAACCCCCAAAGATTATATTTATCAATTTTTTCTTCATCATTAATGGCCGTATCATTGATCAATTCTAAAATTCTATCCGCGCCGCTATAATCTTTTTGTTGATACAATTTTCTAGCTTCTTTAATTTGAGTTACTTCAAACGATTCAACAGGTACTTGATTTGGGAGTGAGGGAGATGTTTGTTGTTTCGGTGTTGCACAGGATAGCAAAAAAAACAAAGTGATTATAAAAAACTTCACCATCGTCATATCCTCTCAAACTGTAACTTTTTGATTCTACTTAGAGGATTCTAACCTGGGTATGTATCTATTGAAATAAGTTTTTCATCTTCTCAAAGAACCCCTTAGACATGGGATTAGTATGGAGATGAGATTTTTCGGATTCGGCCAATTTTTTAAAGATCTCTTTTTGCTCAGACGTGAGAGATGTAGGAGTTTCCACTTTAATGGTCACTATTTGATCGCCAAGTCCTCGGCCATCGAGTCTTGAAATTCCTTTTCCTCGCAATCTTTGTTTTTGTCCCGATTGCGTTCCAGCTTTGATACTTAATAAAACTTTGCCTCCCAAGGTGGGAACTTCTATTTCATCACCTAGCGCCGCTTGCGAAAAACTTATAGGAACTTCGCAGTGAACATCATATTCATCACGCACAAAAAGTTCGTGCTCTTGTACATTGACTAGAACGTAAAGATCGCCGCCCGGTGCTCCCTTCGTTCCAGGCTGGCCTTCGCCTGAAAGTCTTAGCCGCTGACCGTGATCAATTCCGGCTGGAATTTTTACGTTGAGAGTAGATTTTTTACGGGTTGTTTGCACGATTTCGCCAATGCCACCGCACGTATAACAAGTTTGTGACATGACAAAAAATCCTTGCTGACGACGAATTTCCCCAGCGCCATTACAGGTCGTACAAGGTTGAGGCGTCGTCCCTTCCTTGACCATATCTCTCGTTACATTAATTTCTTTTTCACATCCAAAAGCCGCTTCTTTGAAAGTAATCGTCACTGAACCTTCGAGATCGTCACCTTTTCTTCCGCCGCCCCGAGCACTTCCGCGTCGTTTTCCTCTTCCGCCGCCTGCGCCGCCACCTAAAAAATCGCCAAAGATATCACCGAAAATATCTCCAAGATCGCCGAAGTCTTGAAAACCTCCGGCACCACCGCCGCCACCAAACCCCTGGCCGTCGACACCAGCGTGTCCAAACTGATCATAGCGTTGCTTTTTTTCATCATTGAGGAGGACATCGGCCGCTTCGGAAGCTTCTTTGAATTTCGCTTCCGCTTCTTTATTTCCAGGATTGCGATCAGGGTGGAATTGCATGGCCAACTTACGATAAGCTTTTTTAATATCATCTTTGGAAGTCGTCTTTGTGACTCCTAAGATATCGTAATAATCACGTTTCGTTTGCTGAGACATATTTTATTCCACCCTACCAATTTCAGTTTCTAATAATTAAACTTCTTTAAAGTCTGCATCGACGGCGCCATCTTTTCCACCATTTTTCTGGTTAGGATTAGCATTCGCAGCTTCGTCTGCATGGCCATGTTGTTGCTCGGATCCTGGGCCAGCAGCGCCAGCACCATCAGCTCCTGCACCACCATACATTCCTTGCGTTGTTTGGTGAACCACATTTTGCAATTTTTCTAGAGCGGCCTTCACTTCTTCTAAATTTTCAGAAGCCGTTTTCGTTTTAGCTTCCGCGATCGCATTATTTATTTCGGTAGCTTTGTCAGCGGGTAATTTTCCTTCTGATTCTTTCACCATTTTTTCTGCGGCGTATGTCATCGAATCTAACTCATTTTTCGCATCCACTAATTCCCGTTTTTTCGCATCCGCGTCGCGATTTAATTCCGCATCTTTTACCATACGCTGAATTTCAGCTTCCGTTAAACCAGAGCCACTGGTAATTTTAATTTCTTGTTTTTTATTCGTTGCTTTGTCAGTGGCCGAAACGTGAATGATTCCGTTGGCATCGATATCAAAAATAACTTCAATTTGCGGAACACCACGAGGAGCTGGGTTAATTCCCATCAAGTCGAAATTTCCAAGCAGTTTGTTATCTTTCGCGAAATCGCGCTCACCTTGAAGGGCACGAATCGTTACCGCTGGTTGATTATCAGCGGCCGTCGAAAATACTTGAGACTTCTTAACAGGAATCGTCGTATTTTTTTCAATAATTTTTGTAAATCGTCCACCTAGCGTTTCAATACCAAGAGAGAGCGGAGTGACATCTAGCAAAAGCACATCTTTGACATCACCAGCAAGTACCCCACCTTGAATCGCAGCACCAGCGGCCACCACTTCATCTGGATTTACGTTTTTACTTGGTTCTTTTCCAAAAATTTCTTTTACTTTAGTTTGTACGAGAGGAATACGAGTCGATCCCCCCACTAAAATTACGTCGTGAAGCGCGGATGTCGGTATTCCTGAATCGGCCAAGGCCGTTTTACATGGGCCAACTAAACGATCAATTAAATCACCAATCAATTGCTCAAATTTTGCGCGAGAAAGATTGATATTTAAGTGTTTCGGCCCTGAAGCGTCCGCCGTAATAAAAGGAAGATTGATATCTGTTTGCGAGACAGAAGATAATTCATGTTTCGCTTTTTCTGCCGCTTCTTTTAAGCGCTGAAGCGCCATTTTATCTTTTTTAAGATCGATATTAGTTTCTTTTTTAAATTCATCCGCAAGATAATTGATAATTCGGTAATCAAAATCTTCCCCACCTAAGAAGGTATCACCGTTAGTTGCTTTTACTTCAAAAACACCGTCTGCGGTAATTTCCAAAATGGAAACGTCGAACGTACCACCACCAAGATCGAAGACGACGATATTTTTATCTTTTTTGTCTTCCATACCAAAGGCCAGCGCTGCCGCCGTAGGCTCGTTGATAATACGTTTCACATCTAGGCCCGCGATTCGTCCGGCATCTTTTGTGGCTTGTCTTTGAGAATCGTTAAAGTAAGCAGGAACAGTAATAACTGCTTCGGTTACTGGTTGGCCCAAATAATCTTCTGCAGATTTTTTCATTTTTTCTAAGATGGCAGCTGAAACTTCTTGTGGTGAATGTTCTTTTCCATCCACTTTTACCCACGCATCTCCATTATTGTTAGCAATCACTTCGAAGGGAGCTACTTCTTTAAATTTTTTCACTTCAGCGTCAGTGGCCTTGCGTCCAATGAGTCGCTTGATACCAAACAAAGTTTTAGTCGGATTGGTTACAGATTGTCTCTTTGCTACTTGCCCAACTAAAGTTTCTCCGTTGGACGCATAAGCGACAATCGAAGGAGTCGTGTTGTGTCCTTCTGCATTGGGAATAATTTTATATTTTCCGTTTTCTAATACACCCACGCACGAGTTGGTGGTTCCTAAGTCAATTCCAATAATTTTACCCATAAATCCTCCGTTTAAATTTTTACCGTTTTCGTTTTTTGTTTTTTTTCTTTATTAATGATTAAGTTTATTCACAACCACCTTGGCCGCACGCAACAACCTTCCGTTGTGTAAATAGCCAGACTGCTGTACTTGCAAGATGATGCCATCTTCCTTTTTGTCTACGGTCTCTTGGGAAATAGCTTCATGAAAGTTGGGATCGAATGGTTTACCAAGAACGTCAATTTTGGTGAGGCCATGCTTAGCGAGAGAATCCAAAAACATTTTTTGAATCATATTGAGGCCAATGACGATATTTTTTATCTGAGGGTCTTGATTGTTAGCTATGGAGTTAACCGTTAATTCAAAGAGGTCAAGGGTGGGTAGTGTGTCTGCAATCACGGAATCGTTACCAAATTTTATAATTTGTTCGCGATCTCGCTCCCAGCGCTTCTTCATATTTTCCATTTCAGCAGCGAGGTAGTAGTATTTTTCTTTCCACTGATTTTTTTCCGCTTCTAGTTTTTCCGAAAGAGAACTTTCTGATAAATCCTCTGACAAATTTTCTTTTCCATTTTCTTTTCCGCTAGCAGTAGCATTTTCAGGATTTAAGGCTTCATTTTCAGGTCTCATTTCACTCATAAAAAACTCCCCACTGGCCTCAAGGTACTTAATCGATCCAAGGCCTATTAAATGATTAAATTTATATTATCTATTTTTGATGACTCAGATTAGAAACGATCAAGTATTACTAAGTGCCGAGTACAAAATACTAATCAACATAAAGATGTGGCCAATAAACGGTAAGTCAATGTTAGGGATAAAAAAAATGTCAATACGCGGCTTAACCTATTAAAATTAAATGAATTTTATCCTTGTTGGCAAGAGGGTGAGCATCAATTGATAAACTAATTTTTTTCTTTAGCTTTACTTTCTTGTTTGGAGGCCAGCGGAAAAATGACTCCCATATGTTGTATCGTATCTCTGTCTTGGTAAACATCGTTACCATTAAAAAAGGGTTGGCAAAAAGGGATTTGAAAAGTTGTATAGTAGGTGGCCCTTTTTGTCTGAAAGCTGGCGCCAAGAATATAATTGCCTGCAAATATTTTTTTATTTTTTTGAGCATCTGCTCCGATAGCGAAACCTAAAACATTTTTACGATGTCCTACTCCAAAATGAAATTGAGTAGAGATATCCCCAAACACAAAACTACTTGTTCCTGCAGTGCCAGTTTGAAAGCCTTGATTGGTAGCAAAGTTTATGGAACATTTCTCACCGCTATAGAGACCTTTTTGAACACCAACTGAGGCCCTTAAAATAATGCCCATTTTAGTGTCATTTTCATCAGGTATGTAGTCATACTTTACAATATTATGTTGAAGCGTTTTTCCAAGAAAATTGTGCCAACCTTTCTGAATTCCAGTCGCAAGAAATTTATTAACATCTTGAGAATTTAAATATCGAAAACCGGCCTCAACGCTCCACAAGTACCATTTTCCTTGGGACTTGTTATTCGCAAACAATTTAAGCATTGTTTCTTCGTTGAAACGAATTGATTCTTTAAAAACATCTCCGTAAGAGATAGCTGTTGGAATTGCCCACATCTTTCCCTCTAAATCATAAGCATACCAACTATCTTTTACCGATTTATTTTTTGCAAGTTCATTAACGTACTTGTCCTCATAACGAATACCATTTTTAGTGTAATGAAGATCATCTCCATAAATTCTTTGATAAAATTCATTATCAATTAGGTAGCCATATTCTAATTTATTGCTTTCAATCAACTTCCCAGTATCTGTTTGATAAAAATCTCCTTCTTTTGTGTACAGCCCTGTAAAAAAACGCCCGCCCCAAGTGATTCCATTTTTATTTGTGGCACCTATATCTAGAAGAAATCCATGGGTATATCCGGTATCGTTACCTGAACGAATTCCTAATAACAAATTATCATTTACAAGACTAAAACCCAAGGATAGAGGCCGCTTTGAAGTCGGAACACCGTAAGGCATGGGAATAGTATCTCTAAATTCACCTGGAATTTGATCCGGATTGGTGATCTTAATAACAAGTCGCTGCGTATCATCAGCAACTGAATTTTCTTGTTGTTCTTTTTGTGCTTGCGCCAAGATTTTACCTATACACAAGTTGGCGAGCAGTAAATATATAAATATCTTCATGGATTCAATATAACGATATCTAGAAAGTTCATTAATTTTTTTATTGTAATCTGTAGAAATTACCCTGAGGAAAATGAATTTACATTATCCATGAAAACGAAGGTGATTAAAATTTAATCCGAGAAAGCAATTCTTTCATCAAACTGTCGAGGATGATCCATCCTTGGGGTGTGAATTGATATTGAGTCTTGCTGCTTACCTCACAAGTTAACAAATATTTTTTCTGGGCCCAATCAGAAAAAAGGCCCACTAATTTGCTACTTTCCTTAGGCGGTAAATTTTGAAAAACATCTAAATCAAAATTTTCAGCGACGCGAAAGCGCAAGTAAAAATTCTCCAGTAAAACTTGATCATTCTTAAGAATTTCTAAGTCATATTCTTGCTTCAAAAGTGATTCTTTCCAAACATAGCGCAAGAATTGATTATCACCATACTGATAGTGGCCGGCAGCACTCGGGCCCAAGGCCGCTATATTTTTTCGAAACCAGTACCCATAATTATGCTTTCCTTCATATCCTGGGATTGCATAGTTTGAGACCTCATAGTGCCTAAAGCCATGACTACTTAAAAATTCATCCACAAATTGATATTCATTCGCCACCCATTCATCTTCTGGAATAAATTTTTTAAGTGGATAATTCGTTTTGGGATTAAGAATATAGAGGCTTATATGCTTTGGGCGGTAGGTAAGAATTCGTTTCAATTCTGATTCTAAATGGCGACTCCCCGAATGAGGGATACCCAATAAAAAATCCACACTAAAATTAACATCTTGAGCAGAAATGAGTTCTAATGTCTCTATAACATCGCTCATCTTGGATTTTCGGTCGCAAACTTCGATAAGTTTTTCATCCAAGGTTTGCAGTCCAAAAGAATAGCGATTCACTCCACTTATCTGCCAAGTTTCAAAATCATTGACGGTCATGGTCCCTGGATCAATCTCTAAGGTGAATTCGTGTCCTGAAGCTGCGAAGTTAAGATGAGACGTTTTAAGAAATTGCTGCAACCACTTTGCACCACTCGCACCCAAAAGGGACGGAGTGCCCCCACCCACGTAGAGAGTTTCCAGGGGCGCAAAATTCATTTGATACTCTTCGTGTACTTTCTCTTGCAATATTTTTAAACTAGAAGTGAGATAATTTTGAAATAATTTCTCCTGATGTTCACGTTGCTCTGGTGTTTGTTTTAATTTATAAAAATCGCAGTAATTGCACAAATGCCGACAGTAAGGATAGTGAATGTAGAGAGATTTTATCATATTAAAACTTAATCAAAAAAATGGGACAATAAATGAAATCTTCAATTCAAGCAAATTTAAAAAACATTCATGGACTAAAAGTAGTCAAGGTCCACGACCCTGTGGCCACCAGTGCTAGTATTCAAATTTGGTTTGCGGCAGGATCAGCTTGTGAAACGAAAGAGGAGAAAGGGATCGCTCACTTTTTAGAGCATATGTTTTTTAAAGGAACAGAGCAATATCCTGGAAATAAATTAACGGCAGAACTTGAAAAAATGGGATCGGAAGTCAATGCCTTCACGTCTTTCGATTACACTTGTTACTACGTTAATTGCCCTCAAAGTGGAATCCTTGAATGCTTAGAGCGCATGATTGATATGGTTTCCAATCCCCTCTTTTTAGAAAAAGATCTCCAATCGGAAATCGGCGTCGTGCAAGAAGAGTATAAGCGCTCCTTCGACTCTCCCTCGCAATTTCATTTTCATCAATTGCAAGAGCATTTTTTTAAACCACCTTACCATTATCCCATTTTAGGAAAACCCAGTGACATCGCTAGTTTCACTATTGATAAGATTAAAAATTTTAGAAATAAATATTATCACGCGGGAAGCACACTCATCGTTATTGCTGGAAATCTAAAAGGACTGGATGGGGGAATTGATAAGAAACTTAAACTTCAAAAAATTCCTAAAAAAAAGGGAAAAGTGGACCAAAAACAAGCCAGCTTTGCTCTTAATAAAATTCCAAGGCCCTTTTTGCATCACAAGAAAAGTGTCCAGCAGGTAAATTTACAAATACTCATTCCCGGACACGCTTATGACACCAAAGAAGCACCGCTTGAAGAAATAGCGATTAATTTTTTAAGTTCAGGAGAGAGCTCTTATTTACACAAAAAACTCGTTCAGGAATTGGAAGTGGCCAACAGTATTAGTGGATCAACCATGTACTTAAAGGGCGGCGCCACTCATTTTTTAAGGGCCTCGATTAGCACGGATAAATTTTTAGATTTTCAAAAAGCGTGGCCACAGGTTTGGGAAGAACTCGCCCATAATGACCTTGTGGAAGAAGAAATTCAAAAAATTAAAAATCAATTCTACGCGAGTAAAATTTACGAAAAAGAGTCACTTGAGTCCTACGCCTTCACCTTAGGCCACAACTATATTTTTACGGGCAATTTGTTGGGCGACGATTCATTCTTGAAACGAGTGAAAGACGCCAAATTAATCGATGTGAAAAAACAATTAAACTCGCTCGTTAAAAAAACCTGGAGTTTTTCTCTACAAACACCAATGAAATTTGACGATAAACTCATTGCACCTTTTTCTTCGGAAATTAATAAATATTCAGTTAATTTATTAAAAGAAAAAAAACACACCCCCATTAAAAAGAAAACCTTTGAACGAGTAGAATTATTTACACTTACTGACCAGTTGCAAGTTTTTTATCGCTACAACCCTAAAACTCCCACATTTTCCCTTCATTCTCTTATTGATGGTGGAATCATTAATGAAACGAAGGCCACTAACGGCCATTATCAAATGCTTTCACGCATGCTATCTCTCGAGCATAAAAAGAAAGATTACGATTCGCTTCAGTGGGAATTGGAATTTTTGGCCGCCTCCATCAATGGATATACGGGAAAAAATAGTTACGGCCTATCCATGTATGGCCTAACAGAGCATTGGGATAAATTATTTGAAAATTATCTACTTTGCTTAAAATATCCAAAATTTTCTCAAGGACAATTTGATATTCAAAAAAATATTTTATTGCAAACTCTTAAAAATATTACGGAAGATCCTGCGAAGCAATGTTTTAGAAATTTTCAAAATAATTTTTTCAAGACTCATCCCTATGGTTTAGATTCTTTAGGTAACAAGGAGTCATTAGAAAAATTAACCATTGAGCAATTGCAAACCCTTCATGATCATTCTCTCACCCAACGTCCCATTACTTTTCTTTTTAGTGGAGATATCGACCCCAAAACTTTTGAAAAAACAATCTTGAGTCGTTTTCAAAAAGAATTTTCTTTTGAAAATAAAAATCCATTATTGAAAATGGACACTGCTATCTATCAACCAAAGGCCTATGACTCTCATTACTATGTTTCTATGGATAGAGAGCAATCTCATATTTTTATTGGATATCCATCTTTTAATGCCACTGATCCAAAAAATATTTTCCTCACCATTTTAAATGATTTTTTGGCCGGACAATCCAGTGATCTCTTTAGAATTACGCGAGATGAGCTGGGACTTTGTTACGCGGTCCACCCGATGGCGAATTCCGGACTCAATGCAGGTTATTGGGGAATTTACATTGCTACAGGAGAAGGCAAAGAAGAAGCGGCCTTAAAATCCATTCAAGGAATCCTTGCCGACCTCGGAAAAAAAGGACTCCGCGCCGATCAACTAGCGGATACCAAAACGAGTATTGCTGGCCAACAATCCCTTAAGCTTCAAACCAACGATGATTTTTGTAACTACTATTCATTTTCGACACATTTTAAAATGGGCCTGGATTTTGAAAGTCAGAAATTAAAAAACTTAAAAAATGTATCACTAGAAGATTTTAATAAATTTATGCGCGATTTCTTACAAAAAAAATCCCTCACCGTGTGTGTTGGGCGCAAAAATCCTTGGCCATAAAATTCCTAAGCGTTTAAGCTTTCCTCCTGAGTGCTAATGGAATTGCATTTATGGAGGAAGGTAATGTTGTGGCGTATAATAGGGAAGTTTGGATTTTGGTATTTTCTAACTTATCACTTAGCAGCGGCCCAACCAATTGAGCTAAACACGGATTTGCCGGAAATTCCCAATGCATCCGAGGAACCGGCCCCCCATCTTGAAAATAGAGTGGACTCTTGGATAACCAGATGGGCCCCCTCGGAACTTGCGAATGATGACTTTTTTATTCGTAATGCCTTTAGTAAATTAATTGAGCAGCGCTGTACGCTTTATTCGAGGCGCGATGACTCCTGCTTTCTTGCTGCCAACAGCCTAGTGGATTTTCTCGACTACCAACACGTGATTCCCCCTGATTTTGCGGCCACGGGTAAATTTTATCGCATCATTTTTCAAAAAAAATTAATTCGGTTCATGAACTCACCCAAAACAACCAAGGTTTTTGAAAAGTTGTGGACCAGGTTAAATGAAAAAAGTTCGACCCTTTATCTCTTTGAAGAAATCAAAAGTATTTTAGGAAGCAAAGAAAAGGCGATGGAATTTATCGCCGTCATTTTTCAAGATTTCTCCAATGAAACCATGCCTCTTAATTTCCTTAGGCTCATGAAATCAAGTCCGTCCTTGCAAAGCATTGCCTTAAAAAATTTATCTTTGTATGAAAAAATACTTCCGGAATTCGTATTTCAAGTTTACGGCAAGACACATGAAATTCCTTTGAAACCCATAAAATTTTTTCCAATCGGAAGTATTTTAAATAATTTGCCCAGGCTGGTGCCGCAAGCTTATCACTTTTATGTTCCGGCCTATCTCGCGCTTCTTCTTAGGAAGCAAGCTCAAGTTAATCGTGAGGATTCAAAAAAAGTAGCTTTCTTATTTAACTATATGTACGAAGTTTTTACTGACATTTTGGTGGATGGAAATGTAGATATAGGATCTGGATTACTTAACCGAATTATGGGCGTAATAGAGCCACCACTGAGGCAAGAATTTAAGTTTAATGATGTTTACATGGCTTGGGACGGTGTGGTGTGGTCCATTGACGATACCTTCACCCCCGTTTCACTTTTGGAACAATTTAAAAATGGACTCTCTCGTAATCCTAAGAATTTTTTTATGACTTTTTTTCAATAAAGTTTTTTGCAAAATACTAAATACAAGTGAGATTTCTATATGAAAAATGAATGGAATGGCCCTTATGAAAAATTAGAAAAATTAAATCAAGAAACGCTAATGGGAGGCGGAAGTGACAAACTCGCCAAAATGCATGAACAAGGAAAATTCACCGCAAGAGAGCGTATTGAGAGACTAGTCGACTTAAATTCGTTTCAAGAATTCGACAAATTTGTTGTCCACAGGTCCCATAATTTTGGGATGGAAGAACATAAAATCTTAGGTGATGGAGTCATCACAGGAATAGCTAAAATTCATGGAAAACCCGTGGCCATTTTTTCTCAAGATCCCACTTGCTGGGGCGGCGCGCTTGGATTGGCCCACGCAAAAAAAATTATTAAAGTGATGGATTTTGCCTGCCAAAATCTCATCCCTATTATTGGAATTAATGACTCAGGCGGAGCTCGCATTCAAGAAGGCGTTGAATCGCTTGCTGGCTACGCAGATATATTTTATAAAAATGTGTTGGCTTCTGGGCTTGTTCCGCAAATTTCTCTCATCGCAGGGCCTTGCGCTGGTGGCGCTGTTTACTCTCCGGCGATGACCGATTTTGTATTCATGGTAGAAAAAACTTCCTTCATGTTTGTTACTGGGCCTGATGTGATTAAGGCAGTAACCCATGAAGAAGTGACCAAAGATGTTTTGGGAGGCCCTAAGACCCATCACGGAAAATCAGGGGTGGCGCACTTTTCTTGCGAAAATGAAAGTGATGCCCTTGAGAGAATCAGAGAGCTTCTTCACTACATTCCCTCTCATTGGATGCAATCAAGAGAGAAACGTTTCAGTTCCGATACTATTTCTAGGCCTAATCCAAAAATAAAAGATATTATCCCTCTCAATTCCAAGAAGCCTTACGACGTAAGAGAAGTGATTCGAGAAATTACCGATGAATCTCAATTTCTCGAAGTACAATCAGATTTTGCGATGAATATCGTCGTTGGTTTTTCTTCCATTGGAGGAATTAAGGTAGGAATAGTGGCCAATCAACCTAATCACTTGGCCGGAGTATTAGATATTGATTCTAGTTGCAAGGGGGCTCGCTTTGTTCGCTTTTGTAATTCTTTTCAAATTCCGATTGTCACTTTAGTAGACGTGCCGGGATTTTTGCCAGGAGTATCCCAAGAACATGGAGGGATTATTCGCCATGGATCCAAATTATTGTTTGCGTACTGCGAAGCAGATGTCCCTTTAGTTACATTAATTTTAAGAAAGGCCTATGGGGGTGCGTACGACGTGATGGCCTCCAAACATATTGGAGCCGACATCAATTTGGCCTACCCAGCTTCTGAATTAGCCGTGATGGGGGCAGAGGGTGCCGTGAATATTCTTTATCGTAAAGAATTGAGCGGCTTATCATTAGACGAGCAAAACAAAAAAAGGGCCCTCTATATCGAACAATATCAAAATGAATTTTCCAATCCCTATAAGGCTGCCGAACTTGGCTACATTGATGAGGTCATTGATCCCAGTGAAACAAGATTGAAGATCGCGACTTACCTTGAGCACTTATTGAATAAGCAAACTCATCGTCCAAAGAAGAAAAGCCATAACATTCCGCTGTAATTTAACAACAAAAAAAATATAAAAAAAGTATCAAACATGAAACGAATTTTAATTGCCAACCGCGGCGAAATTGCGATTCGGGTGGCCAAGGCGGCCCGAGAACTAGGACACATTGCGATTGGCGTATGGACCGATTTTGAAACCAACGCTCCCCACTTGTCCTATTGTCAGGAATGGGTACACCTAGCAGGTAATAACAATACGGAAACTTTCCTGAACATCAAAAAAATTATTTCCCTTTGCAAAGAACATAAAATCGATGCGGTCCATCCGGGATATGGATTTCTATCTGAGAATGCGGAGTTTTCCAAGGCGCTGAAAGATAATGGACTTATTTTTATTGGGCCCAAGAGTGAGGCGGTTCACCTGATGGGTGATAAAGCTATCTCTAAGCAAACGGCCGTGAAGTGTGGAGTTCCCGTCGTGCCTGGATCAACCGGTGCTGTGGGAAGTGTTGAGGAGGCCAAAGAAATTTCGAAGAAAATTGGGTACCCAGTTCTCCTTAAAGCGGTGGCCGGAGGTGGGGGAAAAGGGATGCGTGTTTGCCAACAAGAAAGTGAACTCGCCAATTTGTTTGAGGCCGTTCAAAGAGAATCCAAAAATTCTTTTGGAAATCCTGATCTTTTGATTGAAAAATATATTGTTAATCCTCACCACATTGAAGTTCAAATCATGGGAGACAAAAAAGGAAACGTCTTTCATTTTTATGAACGTGAGTGCTCCATTCAACGACGTCATCAAAAAATTATTGAAGAAGCACCAAGCCCTTTCATTGGAGATGATCAAGCTCTTAGAAAGAGAATTTGTGAAACGGCGGTTAAACTAGGTCAAAGCGTTGGATACGACTCTGCCGGCACGGTGGAATTTGTTATGGGAGAAGATCGCAATTTTTATTTTTTAGAAATGAACACCAGAATCCAAGTAGAACACCCCATTACTGAAGAAATCACTGGAATTGACTTAGTTTCAAATATGATACGCGTTGCCTTCGAAGAGCCACTCGATTTTAAATCACAAAGTGACATCATTCACTATGGACACTCCATCGAAGCTCGCCTATGTGCCGAAGATCCCATCACGATGCTTCCGGCCGCAGGAACGATTGAAGATCTTCAGTATATTTTACCCCAGGGTGGAAGATTTGATCATTGCGCCTTTTCTGGCTACCAAATTAAATCCGATTTTGATCCCATGTTTGGCAAATTTATTGTTTATGCCACCAATCGCGAACTTGCACTCAAAAAGATAATTTTTGGGCTCGATAATTTATTCATTACTGGCCTTAAGTGCAACATTCCTCTGCTAAAAGAAATTTTCCAAGAGGAAGATTTTCAAAAAGGTCACTACGATACGGGCTATATCGGGCAGCATATGGACGCGCTGTCTAAGAAAATCCAATCAAAAATGGAAAACAAGCAAAATGAAAAACTATTAGAGCATGGTATAGCAAGGCTAATTGATTCAACCTTGAAGCTTTAAATAAAGAAGTAAAAAAGAAATAAAAAAGAAAATGAGAGTGTCGTTATGATTTATTATTTTACAAATGAAAAAGCTAATTATCGCTTGGAAATCAGCGCTTACCATTTAGACGCAAAGCGCGATTTAGAAAATACAAGATTTAAATATTCCATTAATTCACTTGCCTCTAATACTTCTCAATTCAAAGAAGGAAGTTTTACTTTGCGAAAAGTAGGAGAAGACTTCTTTTACACACTTGACCAGAAGCTGTGGCAGCGCCTTCCTAAAAAATATTCCTCCAAAGAAATCTTTGGTGATCAAGCGTTAAAAATTTTTGATGGTTTTTTACCCTCAGGAGCGTCAGGTACCAAGGGCGGGGACGGTTCCATTCAATCACAAATGCCTGGAAAAATATCGAAAATTTCCGTTAAAGTCGGTGATGAGGTAAAAGAAGGACAATCACTCCTTATCATGGAGGCCATGAAAATGGAGAACGAAGTTAAATCTCCGCTTGCGGGAATTGTAGAAAAGATTTTTGTCACTTCCAATCAAAATGTCGACTCAAACGCTCCACTAATCTTTGTAAAAAAATTGCCCTAATTTTTCTATTTTTAGTTTTTCTTAAATTTAACTTATAATGAGATTAGTAGAGAGAACCTGAGGAGCAAACGAAATAACTGACAAGAGCAAGCAAGGTGACATGACAGAAAAGAAATTGCCATTACAACAATTAGCGTTAAATCCCATTTCAGAAAAAATCACTCTCCATCAATATATTTTTGATCATATCTCATTGGCGAATAAAAAATTATATCGACCGATCCATGATATTTATTTATTTTATTGCGCTCAACTATTTGAAAAATACATGACAAGTGAAAAATTTTTTTCTATCACTTCTCTTGGACAACTTTACTTAGAACTACAAACGCCTCCTGCAGTCAGTGATGAGAAACAAGTTTTCGAAAGTTCAACTTCTCTTCCTGTTAAATTACAGTCTCTTGCAGATACCGCCTTTCTCACTTGTGCTATATTCTCAGAATCTAAAAAAACTAAATTACTTGGTCTCAACTATTACTCCCAAATTTGTAAAAATTCTTATTTTCAATTGAATCGCTTGAGGCCATCCTACCTCGATCAACCGAATTTCTTTTTTCAGTATGCTAATCATTCCCCTCTAGTTCTTACCCTTCTTAATGATATAAAAATCGATAGCGATTCCAACCAAATCTGGCAACTATTCAAATCTCAAATGTCTGCGTAAATTTTCAAATTTAAATCATAATTATAATTATCTCTATTAATTTTATAAAATTCTGGCCGATAGGCTCTCAAGGATAAATATTTTATGGATGACTTGGATAAAGAGTTCAAGCAAGATTTTCTTACGGAAGCTAAGGAACTATTGGATAGTACTGAGCGCTCATTTTTAGAATTAGAACAGCAACCTGATGACTCATCACTTATTAATAATATTTTTCGATTTGCCCACAACTTAAAAGGAACTTCTCGAGCAGTGGGCTTTGGCCAAATTGCTGAACTTACCCACAATGCTGAAAATCTTCTCTTGAAACTTAAGCAAGGAGAAATGAAAGCAAACGAAAGAACGGTCAATGCTTTATTATCCTTCAATGACAAAGTTAAAGAAATGGTTGAAGGCCTTCAACAAGACTTAGACAAACAATTTGAAATCGCTGGACTAGTTCTTGAATTAGAACAAATTTGTAGTAACAAAATTGAAACAATTGAAAATGAAACGTCGGATGGAGCAGAAGGAACCGATTCCGATTCCGATTCCCCTGAGGAAAGTGAATTAGTTGATGTTGCCCCGCCTAGTGAATTATTTGAAGAACATCCCGAATCAACACCAGAGGCATCTCCAATCATTGATGAAGTACAACTTGCAGTGGATTACGAATTAGCTAAAAATGGACGACAAAATTTCGATTCTGATGACCATGATTTTCCCAAAGTTGCTGCAAGCGCTGACCTTGCGCAGTCCAATAAAGATGATCAAGTTGAAATTAATCCTGACGCATTAAAAGACCTTGAAGAGCTTTATGGAATTAGCAAAGACGCAGAAGTCACTGCGATAGTTAAAGCGGATGTCAAAGTTGAAGCCAAAGTTGACGCCCATATCAACGCCAGAGAAGAAAACAAAATATTAGTAAAACCGGCCGTAGCCAATGAAAGCACAAAAGTTGCTTCGAAAGAACCTCTCAAAGAAAAAGAAAAAGAAAAAGAAAAAGAAAATGGCAAAGAACGAGAAGATGAAACGATTCGAGTTTCTCTTATGAGACTGGAAAAATTAAATGACTTAGTAGGTGAATTAGTCATTCTTCAAAGTGTGGCAGAGCAGGCACTTCTGCAATCTAGTAACAGCAAAATTGCCAGATCACTTGGAAAATTATGTAAAGACATCCAAGACCTCTCCATGTCGCTTCGCATGGTACAAGTCGGCCCCACGTTTCAAAAATTAAACCGAACCGTTCGCGATACATCAAAATTATTAAATAAAAAAGTCGAGTTAAAAATTATTGGAGAAACCACAGAAATAGATAAGATTGTTCTAGAAAAATTAGGCGATCCACTCGTTCACATCATTCGTAACGCTGTCGATCACGGAGTAGAAACCCCAGACGTCAGATTAGCAAGCGGCAAAAATGAAACGGGTATTGTTGAAGTGATGGCGTTTCATGAAGGAAACTTTTTAGTCATCCAAGTTACCGACGACGGAAAAGGAATTGATCCCAAAAAAATCACTCAAAAGGCCATTGAAAAAGGAATCCTTTCAAAATCCCAAACAATCACAGATCAGCAGGCCGTGGAATTAGTTTTTCATCCGGGTTTTTCCACTAAAGAACAAGTATCAGAAGTATCTGGCCGTGGTGTGGGAATGGATGTGGTCAAAACAAATATTGAGTCTCTGGGTGGCAGCGTAAAAATACAATCTAGGCCGGGTGTGGGTTCGGCGATCCGCATGGTACTTCCGTTAACACTTGCCATCATCGATGGAATGCAAGTCATTTGTGGAAATCAGCATTTAATCATTCCAAGAATTCAAGTTCACGAAGTAACAAAACTTGATCCTGCCAGGTTAACCATCATGACAGGACGAACACCTTATTATCGTCTTCGTGATGAGGTCATTCCAGTATTTAATTTAAGTAAAGATTTTTCCATTCCTTCCAAAATGGAACCAGAGATAGCTTTAATTGTTCGCACTGGAAAGGCAACCTACGCAGTCGCCATTAACGATGTTGAAAGACAACAACAAGTGGTGGTTAAACCGCCAACAACAGAAACTCTTTCCACCAAAGGAATCATGGGTACAACTATTTTAAGTAATGGATCTCCGGCCCTCATTTTAGATTTACTGGAAATTTATAAAAATAAAATTGCAAAAGAATCTATTTCATCTGTTAAAACAGCAGGCGCGGCCTAAGGAAAGGATCAATTATGTTTGATGAAAAAAAAGAAGTTAATAACATTGAGAAATATCTCTTATTTGAATTAGGCAAAGAATTATATGCCATAGAACTTTTAGAGGTAAAAGAAGTGATCACGCCGCCTGAAACAACTCCTATCCCTAAATGCCAACCTTACGTTTGCGGACTCATGAATTTAAGAGGCTTAGTACTCACCATAGTTGACTTGCGAAAAAAATTAAATATCACGCAAGGTCCAATCACACCAGAGAATGCCGTCATTATTTTTGATTTAAAAAATAGATTAGTGGGCGGCGTCGTAGATTCAATCGTTAAGGTCATTAACTTGAAAAAAGATGCCATTAAACCCGTACCCGATGACAACACTACCGGGCATCACCTGAAAGGCGTGATCGAACATGAAAACACGCTATGCTTACTAATTGACGCTAATAAAATGTTTGAATCTGTTCCGCAAAAAAAAGCAGCATAAACAATATAAACTAGTATAAAAATTTAAAAACTAAACGGAGCAAAGAAATGAAATCGCTTAAAACAAAAATCTTAGTTAGCCTGCTTGCTGTTGGTATCATCCCTTTCAGTCTTCTAGGTTTTTTTATTTATCGCAATTTTTCGGACTCTCTCATGGATTCACATTACGAGAAATTAAAATTTATCAATGATTTAAAAAAGAAAGAGGTTACTGAATTTTTTAAAAAGCTAAGTGATGAAACCTTCCTCAACACTGAAAACCCAACCACGGCCGAAGCAATAAAAAACTTATCCGAATCTTTCTATAAATTTGGTTCTGAAACTGGATGGTCGCAGGAACTAAATTCTGAGTATGAAAAAGAATTAAAAAAATATTACACCAACGATTTCAATACCGAATTTAAAAAGCAAAATGAAAATGAAGAATCTAAATCCGATGAGGTATTCAATCAACTAAAGCGAGAAAACTTAGTCTTACAATATAGCTACATTGCCAAAAATAAAAACCCGCTTGGCTCAAAACATCTTTTGTCCCACGATGACCTACCTACAACTTACAATAAATTTCATCAAAAGTATCATCCATGGTTTAGAGAGCAGCTAGAGCGGATTGGTCTATATGATATTTTTCTAGTCGATCTACAGGGATCGGTAGTTTATACCGTATTTAAAGAACTCGACTTTGCAACCAACTTGAAAACAGGCCCATATGCTAAATCATCACTTGCAAAACTTTACGAAGAAATTTTAAAGCAAGACCCCAGCAAACCTAAAACTTTATTTGCTGATTACGAAAATTATTACGCAAGTTACAATGGGGCCGCATCATTCATGGGAGCTCCTATCGTTGAAAATGGAAAAATAATTGGTGTCTTTGCCGTGCAAATCTCCTTTGATAAAATCAACGAACTTACTGGCTTTATTCCCAAGGGAATTACCGACATTGAAACACTCATGGTCGGAACTGACTTCAAATTAAGAAGTGATACCCTTTTCAATAAAGATACTTTTAACGTGAAAAACTCTTTCCGCTATCCAGAAAAATACTCTATTAAATCAAAAGAAATTGATCAAGCCATCACAGGAAATTCCTTAAACGGAAGACGAATCAACCTTCGCGGGCATGATGTGATTTACGCAATTGATTCACTCGATATTTTTGGCAACAAATGGTCGATTGAAACTAACCACAAGGCCGAAGCGGCGCTTGCCTCCCTTGTTCACGTACAAAAAATCATCTACCTTTTTGCGGCCGTCATCTTTTCAGTAATTCTCTTTCTTGCTCTTTTTGTTTCCAATCGTTTTTCTAATCTTTTAAGATCCATTGCCACTAGATTAAAAAATGAAATTACATCCTTAACTATCAATGCCAAAAAACTTTCCGAATCTTCATCTAGTTTATCTGCTGCCACGACAGAACAATCGTCGAGCTTACAAGAAACAGTGGCGTCTATCGATGAAATTTCTGCCATGGTCGCAAGGAATTCTGATAGTGCAAATCAAGCTACAGAAGTTTCTGAAAAATCTACGAAGGCCGCGCAAAAAGGAAAAGAAAAAACAGAGGAACTAATGTCATCCATTAATCAAATTAAATCTGGAAATGATGAAATGATGAAAAAAATGCAAAGGTCCAACGACGAAATTTCTGAAATAGTAAAAGTTATTCAAGATATTTCCCAAAAAACTAAAGTAATTAACGATATTGTTTTCCAAACTAAGTTACTTTCTTTTAACGCATCGGTTGAGGCAGCGCGAGCAGGTGAGCACGGAAAAGGTTTTGCTGTTGTAGCTGAAGAGGTTGGGAATCTCGCTTCGATGTCTGGGAAGGCGGCCAACGAAATTAGCGAAATGCTAGAAAGAAGTGTGAAGAAAGTATCTTCAGTTGTAGATGGATCTAAATTATTGATGGATGACATGATGAAAGATATTAAATCCAAAGTGGATGTGGGAACGAAAAATGCCTCTGAGTGTTCAGTTGCACTAGAAGAAATTTTATCAAACGTTTCTGTTGCCAATGAAATGGTACGAGAAATTGCGACAGCGTCAATTGAGCAAACTACTGGCGTTAAAGAGATCAATAAGGCCATGTCGGAACTTGATAAGGTAACCCAATCTAATAACTCCGTCTCGCAAGAAGTCTCTCTATCTGCTAATGATTTAAGCGGACAATCAAGCAGAATTGAAAAGATTACTAACGAATTAAGTTTTTTTGTTGATGGGAATATTGAGGTTCGTGAATTTAAAAATCATGATTCTCATTCAGAAAAATCTAACAGGAAAAATTCGACCTCTTCGCACGGAAAATCAGAAATGGGAAAAGTGCTTACACTAACCCCTAAACAGGGAACGAAAAAATCCTTAAATCCTGCACCCAATCATGCTTCAGGAGCAAAAGTTTCGTCTGAAAAAGACAGTATCAATTATGCAGTGGTAGAAAATTCAACGCCGGAACATAATGATCCACGTTTCGAAGAAGTATAAATTCATACAAAAACGAGGATTGATTATCTATGTCGACTGCAAAAAAATTAATTAGTTGGGAAGAATTAATATCAAAGGTGTGTCAGTTTGCCGCCGAAACCAGTGCCAATGTTTTCAGCGAAAAACAACTCCCCATGGTTGAATCAAGATTGAAACGAAGGCTATCCGAATTAAAACTATCTGGACCCGATGAATACCTAGATTACTGGAATAATAATACCGCATCAGAAAATAAAATTATTTTAAGTTTACTGACAACTCACTTTACTTCTTTTTTTCGAGAATTCATGCACTTTGAGTGGATCGGTAAAAATTTGAGCTCCATCATAAAAAATGTAAAAGCTGAGGGCCGCTCAAAAATCACTATTTGGTCAGCCGCATGCTCAAAGGGCCAAGAGGTATGGTCGCTAGCTATGTGGTTTCAAAACCAAATGGAACAACAAGAAACAAAAATTTCTTGGGAAATATTTGGATCTGACATTGATGAGCATTCCGTAAAAGAAGCGATGAATGGTGTTTATCACAAGCGGGAGTTAGAAACAGCTCCTAGAAAATTATGGGAAAATCATTGGGTACAAGGTAAAGCGGAACTAGCAGATTGGTATAAAGTCAAAAAACAAATTCATGAAAAGGCGACGTTTGGTTCCTATAACCTTATCGATTTAAAAATGCCGGCCCAACAAAAATTTGATCTGATCATGTGCCGCAACGTGCTCATTTACTTTGATAAAACAAACCAGTCTAAGGCCGTTAAAAATATGCTCTCCCACCTCTATCCTTCGGGAGTCTTGATTACTGGCCTATCGGAATCCTTGACCGGATCGGAATTAGATTTAAGGTCCCTATCTCCCTCTGTGTATCAATTTAAATCCTTTGTTGATTTACTACCCAAGGTGGCGTCAGAATCCAAAAAATCTACTTCATCTCCTTCACTCAACACTCTTCCTGTTCCTCTCAAAGTATTTTGCGTTGATGACTCTCCCACTGTCATTAAATTGCTAAAGCATTTATTTCAAGATCAAGATTTTACGGTTGTGGGAACAGCAAGCAACGGGCAAGAGGCGCTTGAAAAAATTCCCAAGTCTAACCCTGATGTCATCACCCTTGATATTCACATGCCCATCATGGATGGCCTAACATTAGTTAAAAATTCCGATTTAGCAAGCAAGTATCCCATCGTGGTTGTAAGCTCCGTGCAACGAGATGATCAGACTATTATTGGGCCTCTCTTTGAAAAAGGCGTAAAAGATTTTGTTGAAAAACCCACACTAGAAAATATTAAAATAATTAAAGAAGAGTTGTTTCAAAAATTAAAAATGTCTTGGCTAGATAAATCCAATAAATCGACCGCCTTAAAAAGCGATAATTCTTCTAACGCTAGCACAAAACAAAAAGATCTCCCTCCTATTTACATTACCGTTAACGAAAATGAGGCGAGTAAAATATTTGATTTTACTTCCCAAAATTTACAAAACACCTTAACGCTTTATTTTATAGTTGACACAAAAATTGATAACTTAAAATCAACTTGGAATCTTTATAAAAATAAATTTTCCCCTAAATCAAAAATTATTTCCTACTCAGATTACAAAAATGAATTGCAACCAAAAATTTGGATTCATACAAAGAATTCTCCTGAAGAAATTATTCTTAAGAATGCATCTGAGCACGACTTTATCATTGCCGAAGAAACTAATGTCAACTCTAGTGAAATCAAAAAAATTGCGTTCGATATTTCTCCTCTCACTTCCATACCTTATCTCATCAATAAGTATGGGGAGGTAAAATAGTTGTCCTCAAATTTAACGCTTGGAAAAATTATTTCTGAAACGGCAGGTAAGTGGAAAATCGACTTAATTCCTGATTATGTTTTTGTTTGGAAACAAGGCCCAAAACCTCAATCTATTTTTTGCAAAAACTTAGACGAAATACCAACGACTTGGTGGTCAGGCGAACCTTGCAAGGTATTTTATTTTCATCAAAATAAAAATCTCGTTTCTTCACAAAGCAAGCTGCCCCCTGGATCCAAGCTCATTGCTTATCAATTAACTACACCACGAGCACAAGTGGAGCTTGATTTTTCTAGCAATGTGGTACGTTTTCAAGGAAAGCGTACCAAACGGGTCCTCATGGTGGAAGACTCGCCAACCATGCGCAAAGTATTAAAGCATATTTTTTTGCAATTCCCAGATTGGGAATTAATTTCAGAATCAGCAAGTGCAAAAGATTTATCAGAGCAGTTATTAATCCATCTTCCTGATCTTGTGACCTTAGATTTACACTTGGGCGATTCCAATGGAATAGAAATCATGCAAAGATTTTTATCTCCTAAAAAAATTCCTACGATACTAATCACTTCGCAATCTATTAAAGATGGAAATATGGTCATGGAAGCTCTTAGTGCTGGTGCCATGGATTACCTACAAAAGCCTCAAACTAATAATTGGAATGAATTAAAGGATGCGCTTTTAGAAAAAATGAATCTCATTGTTAATGCAAAATGGCTCAATAAATCTAGCTTCAAAAATGAAATTAACTCGCAATTTAAATTACAATTTTCTGATTTTGACCATACCATTATTGCCATAGGATCCTCAACCGGAGGCCCACAAGCTCTTCAGGAAGTTTTACAAAATTTGCCCGATGAAATTCCTCCTATTTTAATAACACAACATATACCGGCCGGTTTTTCGAAGGCATTGGCCGATCGCCTAAACACTCTTTGCCCTTTTACCATCAAAGAAGCGCAGGATGGTGAAACGATATCTCGCAATGTTGTGTATATTGCTCCAGGTGATAAGCATATGCTTATTACGCAGGATGGAACTCGCATAGCTCTAGACGACTCTCCACCCATTAACCGATTTCGCCCCTCGGTGGATGCCATGTTTCAGTCTATTTCTCTTCGATGTAAAAAGAAAATTGTTGGAGTCATATTAACTGGCATGGGCAAGGACGGTGCGCAAGGTTTGCTTCAATTACGAAACCTCGGTGCACTTACCATTGCTCAAGACGAAGCTACTTGTGTAGTTTATGGAATGCCTAAAGAAGCGATCAGGCTTGAAGCTGCTCAAAGTATTACTCCCATTCAACATGTTGCCAATGAAATTGTTAAGCTTGCCAACCTCAAAGTTTCAACAATGAAGCTGGCAAAATAAACGATTCAATTACGAAACTTTCTTAATTCTCTTATCTAGCCCATACTTATCAACTTTCATAATTAAACTCGCTCTACTAATATCAAGCTCTTTAGATAAGCGCGATTTATTAAAATTGCAGCGCTTTAATCCTTCCTTAATCATCAATGCTTCTAATTCTTCTAAGGCCTCTTTCATTTTTCCGTTTATATTTACCCCAGGTATGGAAGAGACAGAGGTTGCATTAATACCACCCACTTTATCAATAATTTTCGGACTTATCATATCTGGTGTAATTAATTTTTCATCACCCGCTAAAACAACTAAACGCTCAACTTCATTGGTAAGCTCACGAATATTTCCTGGCCAAGTATAATCCATCATTTTCTCTAAAGTCTTTTTCGAATATGTTTTTAGTTCAATATTTTTTTCTTTGCACTTTCGCTCTAAGTATTCTTCCATCAATAGTGGTATATCTTCGCGCCGATCTCTCAATGCTGGCAAAGTCACATTGATCACATTTATTCGGTAATATAAGTCTTCTCGAAATTCACCTTTTGCAATCATTTCTTTAAGCGGCTTATTCGTAGCAGCGATAATTCTTACGTTAACTTTTTTCGGAGTTGTCGCACCCACTGGCAAAAATGTACCTTCTTGTAAAATTCTTAGCAACTTCACTTGCATACTTAAAGTTGTATCTCCAATTTCATCTAAAAATAAAGTTCCCCCGTCTGCCGTTTCAAATAATCCTTTCTTATCTTTTATGGCCCCCGTGAACGATCCTTTCACATGACCAAATAATTCTGAGTCGAGTAAATTGTCATTGAATGCAGAACAGTTTTGCGCCAAAAATATTTTGTCTTTTCTTGGGGAATTATAATGTATCGCTTTTGCAACTAATTCTTTTCCAGTTCCATTTTCACCTTGGATCAGAATGGTAGATTCGGTTGTTGCAATTTTTTCCAGCAATTTATATATTTCTTGCATTCGTTGAGATTTACCAATCATCTGGTGATATCGATATTTATTGGCAACTTCAGAGTGCAAATCGTTTATCATTTGCTCCCTCTTTACTATTTCTTCCTGGTAAGTGGTTACTTCCTCTGCATACAGGATAATTAATTCCTTGAGATACTCACCTTGAATAATTTCTAATTTTGATAATTTTTTTACGCATAAATCAGCTTCCTCTACTAGAAATCCAACCTGCATTAATTTTTGAACCACCTTCTGTGAATCTTCGTTGGTAAAAAGTCCGTTGGTGTAACAAAATCCGACGACATATCCAATGATCCCTCCATCAAAACTGACGACAGAAATAATTGATTTCACAAACGGAAATGAAGTATGAAAATCGACAGATTTCAGTCCACTTTCTCTTAATGCAAAAATACCTTTTTCTATATCCTCTTGAAGAACTTGCCTGCCTTGCTGGGACGACATGAGCATCTTAAAAAAATAGGAGTAATATTTGAAACCTGCTGTTTCGTGTGAGGGCAGCTTGCCAAATTCATCTGTTAACACCAAATCTAATTGAAACCATCTTCCAATTATTTCTTCAAGTTTTTGAATAACGTGCAAATCTTTAATACGCGACATGCTAAACATGTATACCTCCAGGTGTACAACATATCGGCAGTCATGAAATTTTATTGAATAGAATTTTTACTATGGTTTTAAGAAACTAAAATTACCAATTTTGTGGGCCAATAAATTTTTGCATTAGTTGACCATTTTGATTAAACGTAAATGTTTCCGGTACCTTGGATACTCCAAACTTTAAATACGCTTCCTCTTCAGTGTCGAGTAATAGTACAGAATAATCTTTATTAATTTTAATTTTACTTAAAAATTGCTGTGTTTTCTCTTTAGAGTCATCTACTGCAATCAATAAAAGTAAATTTTTTTTGGGCCCAATCTTATTTGTAGTGTCTATATATTCAACTAACTTAGGTAACTCAGTTAAACAAGGTACACACCATGTGGCCCAAAAGTGAACATAGATAACATCAGCTGAATTTATTTTGCTTTTTAGTATTTGCCCTAAGGTCGTACTTCTATTATTTTCTTCTTCAATAAAAGAAGCAGCTTTAAATACTTCCGATGTAATTTTTGATGAAATCCCATCGCTTACATTTTTGTTTGGATTTGAGCAAGAAAAAAGAATTTCAATTAAAATGATAACTATCGAATTACGAAACAAGTGTTGAGCAAGTGATTTTCTACCAATCGTATTCACATCAAATGTATTTTTTTAATATACAAATAAACTCATTTCGGAAAATTGAACAAGTTTTACTCTAGTCTACTAAACTAAGGTAAGCCATCTTAGCAGCATCCCCAACTCTAGGCTCAGCGATACGGACGATTCTCGTGTATCCGCCATTTCGTGTAGCTACTTTCGGCCCAATATTTGTAAATAAAGCACTCACAGCAGCCTTGCTATTTATTTTTGAGTAAACAAGTCTTCGATTGGCTACTGTATCTGTCTTAGAAATCGTTATAAGTTTTTCAACAAAAATTCTAAGCGCTTTACACTTGGTAATTGTTGTTTTTAATTTTCCATGACCAATAAAATCAGCAGCTAGACCTGCGATGATTGTATGTCTCTGAGTTCTTTCCATGTTTAGACGGTATTTATGATTTTTGTGTCGCATAATTTTTCCTATAAATTTTTTCTAATTCTTTATACACTTTAAAATTAAACCTAAAAACTATTTTTTCCCATCATTCTAAAAATATTTGAAATAAATTCACTACGATTTAAGTTTTTCATCCTTAATCGAGCTACCTGCAGTGGGAGATTGCATTTGTTTCATAATATTATCTATTTTCATTCCTAATCCTAGGCCCATGCTAGTCAAAATTTCCTTAATTTCGTTCAAGGATTTACGACCAAAGTTCTTAGTTCTTAGCATCTCGCCTTCTGTTTTTGACACCAACTCATAAATATACTTAATATTTGCGTTTTGGAGACAATTTGCAGAACGTACTGATAGCTCTAGCTCTGAAACTGGCTTTAATAAAAATTCATTAGTTACACCACTTTTAGAAACCGAGCTCTTGCTTGTAAGTTCAACTGGTGTATCTTCATCCTCAAAATTCATAAACACCGTCAATTGGTCTCTCATGATTTTAGCAGACAATGCGACAGCATCTACAGGATCGATCCCAGAATTTGTCCAGACCTCTAATGTTAACTTGTCGAAGTCAGTCCGTTTCCCAACCCTTGAATTAGTTACTGTATAGTTAACACGCTGAACTGGTGAAAACAATGTGTCTATATAAACCCAACCAACAGGTAGATCAAACCTATCTTTGTTGTCAGTCGCAGTTACATACCCTTTACCTCTGGCAATTTTAAGCTCCATTCTAATGAACCCACCGGATGAAATATTGCAGATAATCTTATTTGGATTCAATACATGGACGTCAGTAGGTAACTGGATATTTCCAGCAAGAACAGGACCTTCTCCTTGCTTCTCTAAGGTTAAAACAATATCTTCTTTTGCGCTCAGTCTAAAATTAATTTCTTTTAAATTTAAGATTATTTCTGAGACTTCTTCTTTTACATTGCTGATAGTACTAAATTCATGGTCTGCGCCATCAATCTTGACCGCAACTACCCCTGCTCCTTGAATCGAGGACAGTAGTACTCTACGTAGTGAGTTACCTAAAGTGAGGCCGTATCCTCGCTCAAGTGGTTTAGCAACAAATTTTCCATAATTTGGCTTCAGCGCATCGCTATCCACTTCTAAAGCGGCTGGTCGAATCATTTCAGACCAGTTCTTTGACATAAAAGTATCCATGGTCACCTCAAAAAATATAATACACAATTATAAAATTAAATTATCGTAACATTAAAAGCGGCAGTATCCAAAATAGATTTGCTCTAGACCCTTCTTCGCTTTGGAGCTCTGCAACCATTGTGAGGAATTGGACTTACATCAGCGACAGAAGATATTCGCAAACCAGAAGCCAAAACGCCTCTGATCGCATTTTCTCGACCTGCTCCTGGGCCTTTCACTTTAACTTCGACCGAAGAAACACCATATTCTTTTACTTTTTGAGATGCTTCCTGCGAAGCAACTTGTGCAGCAAAAGGAGTTGACTTTTTAGAGCCACGGAAGCCTAAAGCTCCTGCACTTGCCCAAGCCAGTGCATTACCTTCCAAATCTGTATAAGTTACTATTGTATTATTGAACGAAGCCAATATATTGCAAATAACATGAGGAACATTTTTCTTAATTTTTTTCTTAACTACTTTTGTATTCATGAAATTGATATCCTTAAATTAGTTTATGATTTTAGAGATTTAATTGATTTCTTTCCAGCGATGGCAACTGCTGGGCCCTTCCTGGTTCTAGCATTGGTATGCGTCCTCTGTCCGCGTACTGGCAAGCTCTTTCTATGCCTAGTGCCTCTGTAGCAATTTAGGTCTTTTAATCTCTTAATGTTCATTGCAATATCACGCCTTAAATCACCTTCAAGCGTGTAGCCTTCGAGCGCTTGTCGAATCTGTTTTACATCTTCGTCTGTTATATCGTTTGAACTTTTTGTATTTTCGATTCCAGCTTTTTTAAGAACTTCCTCGGAAATTTTAGGGCCTATTCCATAAATTGCACGAATTGCAATTTTCATTGACTTATTTCGTGGTAAATCTACACCTAATATCCTAGCCATATCTTGATTCCTTTTAAATTAGTAATATATTTATCCCTGTCTTTGCTTATGCTTTGGGCTTGATTTACAAATAACTCTAACTACGCCTTTTCTCTTAATAACCTTACAGTTAATACATATTTTTTTTACTGATGATCTAACTTTCATAAATTGCCCTTTCTGATTTAATGCGAAGAATATTTTTATATCATGATTCAAAAAATTTCAATGAGTCATTTCAGTTATCTTCAAAATTTCACGGGTAACCGAGTTAACTGCCAACTCAGCATCAATCTCGTGGAAATTTTTACTTTCGCTATAGAAGCTTATGAGAGGTGAAGTCTCAATCTCAAAAATCTCAACCCTCTTTCTGACTACCTCTTCTCTATCGTCGCTTCTCTGTATTAGATCTACACCTGTAATATCACACTTTCCTCTAACCTTGGGAGGAGACGATATTAAGTTGTATATATACTTTCCGTCAGGGGTCATTCTTCTGTTTGACAGCCTTTCAACTACTTTCCTTCCATCAAGTTTAAAATAAATTACATTAAAAGGTTTTAACTCATGGTACTTAGAAAAAGCTTTTGCCTGAGTTACATTCCGAGGAAAACCATCATAAATATAATTAAACACACTATAGTCAGTATTAGTTTTTAACAATTCTAAGACTAACTCATCAGAGACAAGGGCACCGGAAGCAATTACCTCTTTAACATCTTTGCCAAGTTGGCTATCTTTACCTATCTCCTTGCGAAGCAAATCCCCAGTCGAAACATGATTAAAATTCTTCGTATCTGCTAATATCTTTGCTTGAGTTCCTTTCCCTGACCCAGGCATCCCAATAAAAACTAGGTCAATTTTTTTTTCAGTAGACTTCAAAAGCATTAAAACCTTCTAGAGCTTGACGATGATTTTCCTTTAACCTTGTAAAGCTTGTCATATCGTTGAGATATCAAAAATCCTTCTGCCTGAGCAATAGTGTCGAGCGCTACGCCTACTAATATCAACAATGAAGTTCCGCCAAAATAAAAAGGCACGTTAAAGTTTACTAGCAAGATTGTGGGTAAAACACATATCAAGGACACATAGATACCGCCAATTAACGCCAATTTATTGACTACTGAAGTTAAAAAATCTTCCGTTTTAGCCCCGGGCCTAATACCTGGTAAAAAACCACCGTTTTTTTGTAGATTTTCAGAAATATCTTTAGCTCTAAACTGAAGAGTTGCGTAGAAAAATGAAAAGAATATAATGAGTCCCACTAAAATAATTGTGTATAAACTGTTTCCCGGAAGAAGTGCTGCTTGGAAAGATTCTAGCACTGTTCTTAGGATTGAAAGAGAATCTGGAATTCTTGAAGCAAGATTGAATTGAGTTATTGTTCCCGGAATACTCAATAATGCGTAGGCGAATATAGGAGGCATAATACCAGAAACATTCAATTTTATTGGAAGGTGGCTGACTTGTCCGCCATACACACGATTATTAACGACTCTCTTAGCATAATGTACTGGAACTTTTCTGTAGGACCTCTCTATGTAAACTACAAACCAGAAAGCAATCACAATTATCAACAAAATTGCGATTACAGCAATAAAGCTTATTTCATTATTCATGAATAAGTTATAAGTTCCTCTGAAGGCTTTAGGGATACTTGCAGCAATACCTGCGAAAATTATCAAGGAAATCCCGTTTCCGATACCTTTTTCAGTTATTCTCTCCCCTAGCCACATTACAAACAGTGAGCCCGCAGTCATTGTCAAAATCGCCATAACCTTGAAACTAATTCCAGGATTAATAACAATTGAAGTACCAGAAATACCAGAAGAAGATTCCATCATTACAGTTAGTCCATAGCCCTGAAACATGCAAAGGACCACTGAAAAATATCTTGTCCATTGAGAAATTTTCTTTCTGCCGTCCGATTCCTTTTGCAATTCAGCGAAGTATGGAAAAGAAAGTGCAAGCAAACTAAAGATAATTGATGAAGTAATATAAGGCATTACCCCGAGCGCGAATATAGAAAATCTTTCAAGAGCTCCACCAGTAAAGCGATTGTAAAAGCCAATTGCAGTATTAGACAGACTCCCAAAAAATGATTCCATTGAGAGTAAATCAACGCCTGGTACTGTTATTTGAGTCCCAACACGAAAAACTGCCAAGCAAAAAAGAGTAAAAAGAACCCTTCGAAGTAATTCATTTTTTCTCCCATCGGAACCTGGGCGACTCAAACTTTCATCACTAACGGAGACATTTGTGGCCATTTATCTAAACCTTTTATTTATCTTAGTTGATATTTGATCCACTTTTAGCGATTAACTCTTTTGCAGCACTTGAAAACTTAAATTCATTTGAGAAACTTACTTTTACTGTGAGTTCTCCCTTCGCTAAAATCTTTATTGATGAAGAATATGGAATCGATTTTATTAATCCCTTTGAGATCAATGAATCGCTATTAACTATTTCTCCATTAGTGTATTTTTTATTAATTGAGCAAAAATTCACATGCTGCACAAGAACGGAAAAAGGATAATTTGAGAATCCTCTTTTTGGAAGTCTTCGGTAGGTCGGTGTCTGACCCCCTTCAAAGCCAAGTCGAATAGTTCCGCCTTTTCTTGCCTTTTGTCCCTTGTGGCCCTTGCCCGCTTGAGTTCCCCAACCAGAGCCTTGGCCTCGACCAATTCTCTTTCTTGTTTTTGTACTTCCCTCTGCAGGCTTTAAATTATTAAGAGTAATCATAGTATTATTCCTTTACTTCCAACCAATTAATCATTTTCTTCACCATGCCCCTATTGGTAGGCACATTTAAAACTTTTGATTCATCCCCGATTTTCTTTAACCCCAATCCTCTAATGGTACTGGTCTGTTCTTTTGTACACTTGATCGTGCTTCTCAAAAGTCTTAACTTTAAGTGGCTATTTTTTTTAACCGTCATACATATACCTTATTAAAAGATTCGTCTTATTTTAATTATAAATTTATCTAATTTTTATTTTACTCTTATCCGTTTAATATCAGCGCCTCTCAAAAAGGCTACATCTTTCGCAGATTTTAATTGTTTTAAAGCTTCAAATGTTGCCTTAATCACGTTATGAGGGTTCGTGCTTCTTTGAGACTTCGTTAAAACATTTTTTATTCCAGCAAGTTCCAAAATCGAACGACATGCACCAGCAGCCTTAATTCCAGTTCCCTCTGCTGCGGGGCGAAACATAATATTGCCTGCACCAAACTTACCTATAACTTCATGCGGAATGGTTCCGTTATCAATAGGAATTGATACAAGTTTCTTCGACGCTAGTTGCCCAGCTTTTCGTATTGCATCAGGCACTTCTTTTGCTTTCCCCAATCCGTACCCAACTCTGCCGTTCTTATCACCGACTACAATTAATGCGGCAAAAGAAAATCTACGTCCACCCTTCACAACTTTTGCTACCCTATTTACAGCAACAACTCTTTCCTCAAGATCAACTTTTAAAGCATCAGGAGAAGTCGGCTTTCTATCGCCCTTAGATCTTTGCGGTCGATTCTTTCTATTTTTAAAGTCTGGTGTATTATTATTTGAGTCATTTGTTCCGCTAGCTGCTTGGTTTTCATTTTCAGTAGACATCTAATAAATCTCCTTAAAAGCTATAAAATTATTTAAAAAACAACACCAGTAGATCTTATAGCATCAGCGAGGGCCGCAATAACTCCGGTGTATCTCTTTCCAGCTCTATCAAATACCGCTTTCTTAATCCCTAGCTCTCCAAGCTTACCGCCTACCGCGGATCCAACTGTTTTAGCACTCCCTGTATTAACCCCATCGCCAATCTTGCTTTTCCCAAAAGTATTAACTGCTAAAATAGTTTTACCTTCTAAGTCGTTAATCACTTGTACAGAAAGATTTTTGTTACTTTTCACTACGCAAATTCTAGGTACTTCTTCAGTTCCGTTAATCTTCTTTCTGATAGAAAGCTTTCTTCTATATTCCTTTGCCTTAGTTTCATTTTTAATTTTCTTATACTGCTTTCTCATACTCTCTCTCTTAATTATTAATGTTATTCATTTATTTTTTTGCACTTGTCTTACCGGCTTTTCTAATTATTTTTTCCTCAGAGTACTTAATACCCTTTCCCTTGTAAGGTTCAGGCGGTCTGAAGCCTCTAATTTTGGCTGAGACTAGCCCAACTAATTCTTTGTCAAAGCCAGAAACCGTAATTTTATTTTTATCAACTTTTGCTTCTATTCCTTTTGGAAGTTGAAACTCTATTGGATGTGAAAATCCAAGATTTAAAGTAAGCATACTTCCTGCGACAGCTGCCCGGTAACCAACTCCAGTAAATTCAAGATCTTTGCTGAATCCATCGGTTACGCCATGTATATTATTTGCTATTATTGTGCGGTAAAGACCCCACTTTGAGTTGCTCTTTCCACTGGACAATTGAGTTGGGCTTAGCTCTAGACCTCCCTCAATTTTTTTTAGCTCAAAACCATCTGGAAGTTTCATTTCAATCTTTCCCTTTGGTCCGCTGAAAATAATGTTACCATTATCTACCTTGGCTTCTGTTTTACCCTTAACTTCTATAATTTTTTTACCGATTCTTGACATAAATTAGTCACCTTATCTCAAAATATTAATTACCAAACGCTACAAATTACTTCGCCGCCAACTTTTAACTGCTTAGCTTTTCTAGATGAGAGCACGCCCTTTGATGTTGAAATCACTGTAACACCAAGTCCGCTTCTAACTCTGTTAAAATTAAGATAGCCCTGATATTTTCTAAGCCCTGGTTTAGAACTTCTTGAAATTCCTTGCAGTGCGCCTTCTTTTAAATAAATTCTAATTCTTAATTTAGCTGGATCTTGGGCCAAAATTTTAAATGATCGAATAAAACCTTCTTCTTTTAGAACCTTGCAAATATTAGCTTTAATTTTACTTGCTGGTACTTCAACCGATTCAAAACCTGCGGAAAGAGCGTTTCGAATCGAGGTCAACATATTAGCAATAGGGTCAGTTATCATAAATACACTCCTAAAATAAACTACTCAAATATCTACATTTACCAACTTGCTTTAGTTACGCCAGGAATCAACCCCTGAAGTGCCAACTCTCTAAACTTCATCCTTGAAAGTCCAAATTTTTGGTATACCCCCCTGCTTCTTCCTGTAAGCAAGCACCTACTACGATATCTCACAGAACTTCCATTACGGTTAAGCTTTTGTAATTTTCTCATTGCCAAGTCTCTCGAATCATCGCTTAGCATATCGTCTATAATGTTCGCCTTGAGTAATTTTCTTTTCTTTGCTTGCGACGCAATCATTTTTTTTCTTTTTTCATTTTTAACAACAGATGCTAATGTAGCCATTTTAAATATTCCTTATGTCGATATTATAATTTTAATAATTAAGATTTGAATGGCATTCCAAAAGCCCTTAATAATGCTCTTCCCTCTTCATTAGTTTTTGCTGTTGTTACAAAGTTTATTGCCATTCCTCGAACCTTATCAACTTTGTCATAATTAATCTCTGGAAAAATAATTTGTTCTTTTAAGCCGAGACTATAGTTACCATTTCCGTCAAACCCACTAGCGTTAAGGCCACGAAAGTCTTTTACTCGCGGTAAAGAAAAATTAACCAACCTATCTAAAAATTCAAACATTCTTTCGCCACGTAAGGTAACCATAGCACCTAGAGCCAAGCCTGTTCGGATTTTAAAAGTAGCTATTGATTTTTTTGCTTTTGCAACAACAGGCTTCTGACCGGTAATTGATCCCAAATCTTCAACCACGCTTTCGATTATTTTTGGATTAGCAACAGCATCACGCGTTACACATGAAACAACAATTTTTTCTAACCTTGGAACTTGGTTTACATTTTTGAACCCAAAAGTACTAATAAGTTCTTTCTTGATTTCTTTTTCATATTTTTCTTTAAGTCTAGACATTATAAGATCCTCTAAAATAAATTATTTTTTAAACTATTGTATTGCAAGCTTTTAAAAATCTTACCTTCTTCCCGTCAACTAGTTTTATTCCCACCCGCGATTGCTTTTGCTTAACCACGCTATAGTGCGAGACATTACTAATGTGTAGGGGAGCCTCTATTTCTATAAAACCAGGCTGTTGATCTGTTTGCGTAGCCTTTTTCGCTTTCTTTACAAGATTTACTCCCTCGATCACAACCTGATTATTATCAGCATTGATTTTTCGAACTTTACCTTGCTTGCCTCTGCTTTTTCCAGCTAGAACAATTACCAAGTCGCCTATTTTAATTTTATTCATATCTGTAATCCTAGTTATTTATAATACTTCAGTTGCTAGCGAACATATTTTAGTAAAGTTCTTATTTCTAAGTTCTCTTGAGACAGGCCCTAGAATTCTCGTTCCTACTGGATCACTCGATTCTTTTGCAATGAGAACAACACTGTTATCATCAAATCTGATGGATGAACCATCTTCTCTTATAACTGGAGATTTTGTTCGCACAACCACCGCATATTTGACGTCACCTTTCTTTACTTTGGCTCCGTTAATAGCATCCTTAACAGCGACCACTATCACGTCACCGACTCCAGCAAACATTCTCTTTGAGCCACCTAAAACCTTAATACATTCAACTAATCTTGCTCCAGAATTATCAGCAACTGTTAGCTTTGTAAGCATCTGAATCATATAGCTACCCTTTTAGTAAACTTTTAAATATCATTCTCTAAGCAATTACTGCCGGTAAAATTATCCATCTCTTTAACTTAGAGATAGGTTTTGATTCCATTAGTGTTACAACATCCCCGATATTTGTTAAATTCAATTCATCATGAGCATGGTATTTCTTACTCGTAAGCATGAATTTACTATACTTTGGGTGTTTATATCGTCGAACTACTTCAACGACTAAGGACTTATTGCCTGACTTGCTAACAACCTTTCCCTTAAATGTTCTCTTAAGCTTGTGCATTTTTAACTCCTAGGCGCTATGGCCAGCAACTATTTTCGCAATTTCTTTTTTCAGTAAATTAGCTTTAGCTTGATTAAAAGTCCCTGATACACTCTTCTCAAGCTTCATTTCAAATATCTGCTTTTTTAATTTTTCAACTTTCAATTTACTTGCTGTTGTCTGAATATTTTCTTTCATTTTCTACCTATTTACTTTCTACGAACTTAGAAATGATTTTAGTTTTTACTGGCAATTTATAAGAAGCTACCCTCAAAGCCTCGTGAGCAGTTGCTTTGTCAAGCCCCTTTACTTCAAACATAATTCTTCCAGGTTTTACCACAGCGACCCATAACTCTGGAGAACCTTTCCCGCTTCCCATTCTTACCTCAGCCGGCTTACGAGTGAGTGACTTGTGTGGAAAAATTTTAATATAGACTTCTCCACCCTTCTTCGTGTGTCGCGATATGGCAACTCTCGCTGCCTCTATTTGTCTATTTGTTATAAATCCAGGAGTAGATGCCTGAATGCCAAATTCTCCAAACGTAAGAGTATTGCCACGTAGTGCAACTCCTCTCATTCTTCCCTTCTGTTGTTTTCTCCACTTAACTTTTTTTGGACTTAACATAATTATTTCACCTTAAAAATTAAAACAGACCCTATTGATAAATCTCACCTTTATAAACCCAGACCTTAACTCCTATTATTCCGTACGTAGTGTTGGCTTCCGCAGTATTATAATCAATGTCTGCTCTTAACGTGTGTAGCGGTACCTTTCTTTCAGCATAACCTTCCGTGCGAGCCATCTCAGCCCCACCAAGCCTGCCAGCGCACTTTATTTTTATTCCTTTAACTCCGGACCTAAATGCTGATGTCATTACTTTTTTCATAGCTCTTCTAAATGCAACTCTTTTTTCAAGTTGGTGTGCAATATTTTCTGCAATTAACTTAGCTTCTGCGTCCGGTCTTTTTACTTCAGCAATATTAAAGAAAATTGTACTATTTGTAATTTGCTTAAGGTCATGTCTGATTTTTTCTATTCCGGCACCTTTCTTTCCTATAGCCACACCAGGTTTTGCTGAATATACAGTTATCTTGACTTGGTTTGCAGTTCTTGAAATTTCAGTTTTGGCAATTGAAGCTCCTGCTAGAACATCATTCAAATACTTTCTAATTCGTAAATCCTGGGAAAGTATCTCAGGGTAATTATCCTTAACATACCAATTAGAGTGCCAACCCTTTATATAACCAAGTCTAAAACCATACGGATGTACTTTTTGGCCCATATTCAGATTCCCCTATTATTTTTTTTCGTCCAATTTGATACTTATTTTACTTGATCTCTTATTTATTCTAAATGCCCGACCCTGAGCCCGTGGCATTATGCGTTTCAAAGTCGGTCCTTCGTCAACGAGTACTTCCGTTAATCTAAGGTTATCCAAATCATAACGAGACGACTTATCAGCAATCGATAATCCACTATTAATTAGTTTTACTATAGCAAGCGCTATTTCTCTTTTTTCATTATACCGAAGGACCTGAAGCGCCTCTGACACTCTCTTCCCTCTAACTAGATTCGCGACTAATCTAGCTTTCTTAGCTGAGAAACCTAGCGAATTATTTTTAACTGCAACTGTCATATAAAATCCTTAAGTATCAGTAATAAATTAAACAACCCTTATCTCTAACCGTCTTTCTTATCTTTTTTATCTGCAGCACTGTGACCGTGAAAAACTCTTGTAAGAGAAAATTCACCAAGTTTGTGACCAACCATATTCTCAGTTACGTATACAGGAATAAATTTTTTTCCATTGTGAACTGCAAAAGTTAATCCAATGAAGTCTGGAACTATTGTTGATCTTCTCGACCAAGTTTTAATTACCTTATTTCCTTTCTTGTCATTTTCTAATTTGGCTTTTTTAGCTTTATCAAGCAGTGAAAACTCAATAAAGGGACCTTTTTTAAGTGAACGTGGCATAACTATATCATCCTTTTCTTAAACGCTATTTCCGTCTCTTAACAATAAATTTATTAGTACGTTTATTTTTCCTAGTTTTAAAGCCCTTAGTAGACATACCCCAAGGAGTAACTGGGTGCCTTCCTCCAGATGTTCTACCTTCACCACCACCATGAGGGTGATCAATTGGATTCATGGCAACACCCCTTACGGATGGCCTCCAACCACGGTGCCTGCTCTTTCCGGCTTTTCCAATACTAATTAACTCATGTTCTAGGTTTCCGACTTGTCCGATTGTTGCTACACAACTTTCTGGAAATTTTCTTAATTCACCAGATGGCAATCTTAGTAAAACATGTCCTAACTCTCGTGCCATAATTTGTGCATATGCACCAGCTGACCTGGCTACCTGAGCTCCCGATCCAGGATAAAGTTCCACAGCGTGTACTAGCGTACCAACAGGGATTTCTCTTAATTGTTTTGCGTTTCCTACTTTAATATCTGCTTCGTTACTAGAAGTTATTTTGTCTCCAATATTCATGCCAATTGGTGATAAAATATATCTCTTGTCACCATCTAAATATGATACGAGAGCTATGTGAGCTGTACGATTCGGGTCATAGTGAATACCTTTTACAATACCAACAATGCCTGTCTTATCACGTTTAAAATCAATTAATCGGTACTGTCTTTTATTTCCGCCTGACCGATGTCGCGATGTAATTCTACCTTGATTATTTCTTCCAAGAATCTTTGATTTACTTTCCTTAAGCGATTTTGGAGCAGAGTCGCCACTGAAAGTTCTTGAACTTTGAACAACCATTCCTCTTACGCCAGGAGTTGTTGGTTTAAATTTTCTTAAAGCCATAATAACTGTCCTTTAATTTCTAAAAAAACAAATTCTACAGAGACTTGAAAAGTTCTATTTTTTGCCCTTCAGCAATTTGCACATACGCTTTCTTATAATAATTAATTTTCGTAGAAACATATTTCCCAAATCTCTTTGGTGGTTTTCTACCATTCACTGTATTTACTCGTAATACCTTGACATCAAACAGCTTCTCTATTGCACTTTTGATTGCATGCTTACTTGCACCATCACAAACTTCGAATGAATATCTATTCAGCGCATCAACTAAAGAGGAAGACTTCTCAGTTAGTATAGGTCTCTTAATTATTAAAGTTGCGTTTTCCATATACCTTGTATCCTTTCAAGTAATTGTTTAAAGCACTCTTGATTTATAACTAAATTTTCATATTTAACCATGTCGTAAATATTCAAAGCACCAATACTTAGTGCTTTAGCGTTAGCTAGATTACTAGTAGCAAGCAAAACTTTATCTTCCTCAGTAGTAGATACGAACAATGCTTTGCCCATTTTTTTACTAGATAATATGTTATAGACCTCTTTTGTCTTTCCTGAATAATTGAACTCGCTAACTACGTACAAGCTGTTGGAGTGAAACTTATCAATTAGAACAGAGTCAAGAGCTCTTAAATATGCTTTCTTGTTAACTTTTTGTTCGTATGATCTAGGAGATGGACCATGTACAGTTCCGCCCCCAGGCATTAATGGAGAGCGAGTTGAACCTTGTCTGGCCCTACCTGTGCCCTTTTGCTTAAACGGTTTCTTGCCGCCACCAGATACCATCGCTTTAGTTTTTGTAGCAGCTGTTCCGGCCCTACGACCCGCAAGTGTAGCTGTCACAACTTGATGAACTAGGGCAGTACTTTTTCTCTCTGGATCAAATTTAAAGTTAATACTAATTTTACCAACTTCATCTAATTTTTGATCGTATAACTTCAACGCTGTATTTTCCGACATAAACAATTCCCTTAAATACTAATTAAAAATCACAATTTACTTCTTAACTGACTGCTTTATAAATACAAAAGATTCATTTGCGCCAGGAACGCACCCTCTTACTAGCATGTATCCCTTCTCAGTGTTCACTTCAACAACCTTCAGGTTTTGAACAGTCACTTTTTCGTCGCCCATATGTCCAGGCATTTTCTTTTCAGCAAATACTCTAGCTGGAGTTGCACGGTTTCCAATAGATCCCGATCGACGGTGAAACTGAGATCCATGAGCTCCAGGACCACCAGCGAAACCATGTCTTTTCATAACACCTTGGAAGCCTTTACCTTTGGACACCCCAGTCACATCAACGAATTCAATTTTTGAAAGATTGGAAAAGTCTACTTCAGCACCTAAACTCTCAATATTAGCGCTATCTGTTTTTACTTCGTAAAAACGCGCAAAGTTATTTTCAACTTTTGCTTTTCTTAAATGTCCAATTAATGGTTTAGGTAGAATAGATTCACGTTTTTGGTAATAACCGACTTGCAGAGCACTGTAGCCATCTTTTTCAGCAAGCTTAACTTGAGTGATTTTCGAAGGAATAAGTTTAATTACAGTAACGGGCACAGTATTGCCGTCTTTATCAAAAATTCTTGTCATTCCGGCTTTCTGGCCGACAACTACCCCAACGGATAGTTTCATAGAATCAGACATTGGAACTCCTTAAAAGGATCGAGTTCATAATCTGTTAGATTATGTTCAAATAATATTTATAATAAAAACTAATACTTAATTTCTACATCTACACCAGCTGACAAGTCGAGCTTCATCAACGAATCAACTGTTTGTTGAGTTGGGTCAATGATGTCAATTAGTCTCTTGTGAGTTCGCATTTCAAACTGCTCGCGAGACTTCTTGTCAATATGAGGGGACCGAAGAACAGTAAATCGATTAATTTCAGTTGGCATCGGAATTGGTCCTGCAACTCGCGCACCTGTATTACGTGCAGTCTGAACTATTTCTTGAACTGACTGATCTAAAATGTTGTAGTCGTAAGCTCGTAACTTAATTCTTAATCGATTTAATTTCACAGATCACACCTTTCTTTTAAAATTAACTTAAAAGTTATACATGTAGATTTACTACAGTGCAACTCTTTAGTTGTTTTTTTTATTAAAATAAATAACTCATGCCTTTAGTATCCAAAATTTTCTTAGTTTTATTTAGATCTAATGAATCATAGTGTGAAAATTTCATAGTAAAAGTACCTCTTCCCTGTGTGCTTGATCTCAGAACGGTACTGTAGCCAAATAAATCTCCTAAAGGGGCAGTACAAAGTATCGCTTCAATATTTCCAGAAGAATTAACAGATAAAATATTGCCTCCTCGTGATGCAATACTTGAAATTACTTCTCCAGAGTACTCTAGAGGACAAGAAATTTCTAATTCCATAATCGGTTGCATTAGTAAAGGCTGTGCCCTCCTAAAAGCACTTTGTATTGCATTAACCGCCGCTATTTTAAAAGCAATTTCCGATGATTTATCTTCTTCATAATGAATATTCAGAATTTCTACGGCCGTACTTAATACTGGATAGCCAAGCAAAACTCCTGCTTTAAAAAAATCATCAATACCGGCAATAGCGGCTTTAATGAATTGTTTTGGTAGTTCGCCAATTGATCTATAAGAATTTGAAACGATATTTTGCTGATTTTTAGAGTCAATAATAGGTGAAATTTTTATCTCTATTTCTGCAAGCATTTGCTTGCCTGCTATCTCAGAATGCAAGTGCTCTTTGAAAATTGCTTCTTTTGAGATTCGCTCTCGATAACTAACTTGTGGAGCACCAATATTAAGAGGGATTCCAGATTCTCTCTTAAGCCTATCGATAATAATTTCTAAATGTAACTCGCCCATTCCCTTAATCAAAGTTTGGCCGGTTTCTTTATTTATCGAGTAGTGAAAAGTAGGATCTTCCGCTTTGAGTGATTGCAAGGCCTGCTGAAATTTATCTTCGTCTTCGGATTTTTTAAGCTCTACTGCCAAATCCATTACAGGATCGGGAAAGTTCATAGGGTCGAGAATGATGGGAGCAGATGATGAACAAAAAGTTTCCCCTGTTCGCGTCTCTTTAGGCCCGCCGACAGCAACAATATCGCCCGCGTATGCTTCTTTGAGTTCCGTTCTTTTATTTGCATGCATTTTTAAGATTTTTAAAATTTTTTCTTTTTTTCCATTGTTTGAGTTAAGAAGGACATCTCCAACAGCAAGCGACCCACTATAAATTCTTAAAAAAGTTAAGCTCCCTAAAAATGAGTCATTCATTATTTTGAATGCCAATGCGCAAAAATGTGATTCTACGGATAGAGGAAATGAAACAATTTTGTCTTTTCCAGAAAGTGCGTATCCTGTAATTTCTTTAAAATCCATTGGGTTTGGAAGAAAATCAATAACTCCATCTAATAGCGGCTGAATGCCTTTATTCTTAAAAGCAGAACCACAATATACAGGTATTAAACCATTGTGAATCGTGCATAACCTGATTGATTTTTTTAATTCATCGCTTGAGATTGAATCGCCGTTTAAATATTTTGTTGCAAGCTCTTCATCAAAATCAATCATTGTACATATAAGTTCATCACGATAAATTTTTACAAGCTCATCTTCCTCAGAAGACAGTGTTTCAATTTTGAAATTTTTACCCTGTTCACTTTCATTCCAAATTATTTTATTTGCATCTAAAATGTCTATGACTCCGGCAAAATTATCCTCTTTGCCAATGGGAAGCTGCATGATTGCAATTTTCTTATTTAGCTTTGACCTAATTTGCTCAAGACAATTTTCAAAATCTGCCCCTAGGCGATCCATTTTATTTATGAATGCGATACGAGGAACTTTATATTTATCAGCTTGTCGCCAGACGGTTTCCGATTGCGGTTGCACTCCTGCAACCGCACAAAAAACTCCAACGGCCCCATCCAGAACTCTAAGTGAACGCTCAACCTCAATAGTAAAATCAACATGCCCCGGCGTATCAATAAGGTTGATCTTATGATTCTTCCACTCGCATGTTGTTGCGGCAGATGTAATTGTAATTCCTCTTTCTTGTTCTTGAATCATCCAGTCCATGGTGGCAGTACCCTCATGAACTTCACCAATTTTATAATTGATCCCCGTATAAAATAAAATTCTTTCGCTAACGGTTGTTTTACCTGCATCAATGTGTGCAATGATTCCAATATTACGAATAGATTGCATTCTTGAACCCGAAGCAGAAGTGGAATTCGAATTTGTTATTTGGGCCATGAAATTTTTCGCCTAACTTATTACTAGATTGAATTTCTTAAACTTTTCAACAAAAAAAATGGGCCTAAAATTGGCCCATTATTATAATGAAAAATAATTTTCTAAAAATAACTTCAATTAATTAAACCAAAAAACTACCACTTCAAATGTGCAAAAGCTTTATTTGCTTCGGCCATTTTATAAACGTCTTCTTTTTTCTTGATAGCTCCGCCTCTATTGTTTGCAGCATCAATCAATTCTTCTGCCAACTTATCAAGCATACTTTTACCTGAACGATCTTTTGCATTATCTCTAATCCATTTGATGGCCAATGATTGTCTTCTATTTGGTCTAACCTCTATTGGAACTTGGTAAGTTGCTCCACCAATTCTTCTAGACTTTACTTCAACTGAAGGCTTAACATTGCTCATTGCTTTCTTGAATACTTTTATACCTTCTTCAGACATTTTTGATTCAATTTGATCTAATGCCCCATAGAATATTTTCTCAGCAATAGATTTTTTACCTGACTCCATAATTCCATTTATAAATTTAGTGATTGTAATATCATTAAATCGTGGATCTGGTAGTACGTCTCTAATTTCCGCTTTGTGTTTTCTACTCATTTTTTATTTTCCTTATTTCCTTAAATTCTCTCAAATTCTTTATTTTTTAGGACGTTTTGCACCATACTTAGATCGTTGTTGTTTCATCTTGTCTACACCAGAACAATCTAATGCTCCTCGGACTGTGTGATAACGTACCCCAGGTAAATCTTTTACTCTTCCGCCCCGTACTAATACGATTGAGTGTTCCTGAAGATTATGACCTTCACCACCAATATAAGACGTAACCTCGTAACCACTTGTTAACTTCACACGACAAACTTTTCTCATCGCTGAGTTTGGTTTTTTAGGAGTTGTTGTAAATACTCTCGTACAAACACCTCTTCGCTGTGGGCATCCCACAAGTGCAGGTGACTTTGTTTTGTCAGATCGCAACTCACGACCTATACGTACTAATTGATTAATCGTTGGCATACCAATAAACTCCTATATTTTACACTTTACAGATCTGACTTACGCTTTATATCAGATTTTTTTACCATTTTAAATAGCTTTCTATAATCTCAACCCCAGATCCTGAAAAGAATCCTCGGTTTCGACAGAAGCTTCATAGTCCCTGTATCGAGAAACACCAGTACCAGCAGGAATTAGCCTACCCATAATGACGTTTTCTTTTAGACCACGCAACTCATCTTTTTTACCTTCAAGCGTGGCTTGCGTTAGAACTTTTGTCGTTTCTTGAAATGAAGCGGCCGAAATGAACGATTCAGTAGTTAGTGAAGCTTTGGTAATTCCCAATAACATTGGCTTAGCGCTAGCTGGCTTCAGGTTTTGCGCAATTAATTGCTTATTTACTTCAAAAAATTCATGTTTCGTAACTGAATCACCTACGACAAACAAAGTATCACCTGGATCAGTAATTTCAATTTTTTTCAGCATTTGACTGACAATTACTTCAATGTGCTTGTCGTTGATATCTACACCTTGAAGTCGATATACGTCCTGTATTTCATCTGTAATGTAGCGTGCCAAGGCCTTATCACCAAGTACACGAAGAATATCATGTGGATTCGTAGATCCATCCATGATTTGATCACCTGGTCTAACAAAGTCACCTTCATTAACAATAACGTAACGACCCTTCGGAACTGTGTACACCACAGGCTCAATACTTTCATCTTCAGGCTTGATTAATATTTTACGATTACCTCTTACTTCTGGACCAAACTGAATTGTACCTGAGATATCAGCAATCTGTGCTGAGTTAGCAGGTTTTCTTGCTTCAAATAATTCCGCAACTCGAGGAAGACCTCCGGTAATATCTTTTGTTTTGGTAGTTTCTCTTTGTACTTTTGCAATTACATCACCAGCTTTAGTAATCTCACCTTCGGCCACAACTATATTTGAATTTACTGGAAGACGATAAGACGCGGCTCGTTTTGTACCAGGAACAATAACAGGATTGTTATTTTCATCTAGGATAACAACTCTTGGCTGTTTTGATGTGTCCTTAGATTCAATGACCACTCTGTGTGATAGCCCCGTAACACTATCCATTTGCTCGCCAACTGTGACACCCACAATAATATCTTCAAGTTTAACTTTACCGGCCACTTCCGACATGATGGGCATTGTGAACGGATCCCACTCAAGAAACTTATCCCCTACGTTTATTTTTTGGCCCTCTTTAAAGAAAAGTTTTGCTCCATATACGGCAGGATAGCGTTCTTTTTCGATGCCTGTTTCAGTGCGAATAACAATTTCCCCAGTCTTGTTCATAATAATTACGTGGCCTTCAAGACTTTCTACGAATTTAACGTTTTCTAATTTTATAAGACCTGCTGTTTTAGCCTCTGATTTGTTTACTTGTGCTCCAGCAGTTGCAGTCCCACCTACGTGGAATGTTCTCATGGTAAGCTGAGTTCCAGGCTCTCCAATGGACTGTGCAGCAATAACGCCGACAGCTTCTCCTAGGCTTACCAGCTGACCTCTTGCTAAGTCTCGACCGAAACAAAGCATGCAGTATCCAAATCTCTCTCTACAGGTAAGAACAGAACGTACTTTTATTTGATCCACATCCTCCTCTTCAATCATCGGAGAATCTTTCTCCACGAAGAGGTGATTTTTACTAAATATTACTCTGCCATCTTTTCCATAAACGTCTTCAAGCGAAACTCTTCCAAGTACACGCTTAGAAACATGTTCTACGATCTCCCCTGCTTCAATTCTTGAAACGAGGACTATTCCATCATCAGTTTCACAATCTTCTCTGCGAATAATTCCGTCTTGAGCAACATCTACTAAGCGTCTTGTCAGATAACCTGAGTTTGCCGTTTTCAGTGCTGTATCCGCCAATCCTTTCCTTGCACCGTGCGATGAAGCAAAATATTGTAATACTGATAAACCTTCTCGGAAGTTAGATGTAATCGGTGTTTCAATAATTTCGCCAGAGGGTTTTGCCATTAAACCTCTCATACCAGCTAACTGTCTGATCTGTACCGTAGATCCCCTAGCTCCTGAATCGGCCATCATGAAAATTGCATTGAAGGATGGTGCTAGAACACTTTCATTTTTTTCGTTCGTAAAATCTTGAGTTGATAAATTTTCTATCATCACTTTACTTAGGCGCTCATTTGTTTGTGCCCAAACATCTACGATTTTGTTGTAACGTTCACCGTTTGTAATTGAACCGTCATTATATTCGTTGGTAATTTGTTCTACTTCTTTTTGTGATGCTGCAATAATAGCTGGTTTTTCTTTTGGAATTACCATGTCTTTAATGTTGATTGAGATACCTGCTTTACTAGCATATTCATATCCTAATCTCATAATCGCATCAGCAAATAACACTGTGTCTTTTTCATTTCCACGACGATAAGCTTTATCAATTAATTTACTTAATTCTTTTTTATTTAAAACTTTATTGATGTCTTCATACTTTAAGCATTTTGGTAAAATATCAAAAACAAAAGTACGTCCAACTGTTGTTTCAACTAATGCTCCATCCATTCTAATCTTGATTGGAGTTTGCAAATGGAGATTATTTGTTTCATAGGCAAACTGTGCTTCTTCTTTTGTAGAAAAAACTCTTCCGTAGCCACGAGCAAATGGTCGAACGCGAGACATGTAATACATTCCGAGCACAATATCTTGAGACGGAACGATAATTGGAGTTCCATCTTTCGGAGAAAGAATATTATTTGACGACATTGCCAAAACGCGTGATTCAATTTGTGCTTCAAGAGACAGAGGAACGTGAACTGCCATTTGATCCCCGTCAAAGTCAGCGTTAAATGCTGTACAAACGAGTGGATGCAATTGGATTGCTTTACCTTCAATCAATATTGGTTCAAATGCTTGAATACCAAGTCGGTGAAGTGTTGGAGCTCTATTTAGTAAAACTGGATGCTCTTGGACAACGTCCTCTAAAATATCCCATACCTCTTGTCTTTGCTGATCAACCATTTTCTTTGCAACTTTAATGGTTGTGCAGTGACCTTTTTCAATTAATTTGTTGTAAATAAAAGGCTTAAATAATTCGAGTGCCATAAGCTTCGGCAATCCGCATTGATGTAAGCGCAAATTTGGTCCTACTACAATCACAGATCGACCAGAATAATCGACCCTTTTTCCTAGTAAGTTCTGTCTAAAACGACCTTGCTTACCCTTAAGCATATCAGAAAGAGATCTAAGAGGACGCTTGTTCGCACCGGTAAAAACTTTTCCTCTTCGGCCGTTGTCAAAAAGAGCATCAACAGATTCTTGCAACATTCTTTTTTCATTTCGAATAATTATCTCTGGAGCGTTTAGCTCTTTAAGTCTTTTTAATCGATTGTTTCTGTTGATAACTCTTCTGTATAAGTCATTTAAATCAGACGTTGCAAATCGACCAGCTTCCAGTGGAACTAATGGTCTCAAATCTGGTGGAAGAACTGGAATAACGTCCATCATAAACCAACTAGGCTTATTAGGAGATTTCAAAATTGACTCAACAACTTTTAATCGCTTAATTATTTTTGTTCGCGCTAAGTCAGTAGTTGCTTCCGAAAGACCACGACGCAAATCACGGTTAAGAACATCTAGATCTACCTTTTCAAGTAAATCCTTAACTACTTCCCCGCCCATGCCAGCTTTGAAAGTAACACCAGCTTCCTTTAATTCATGTGCTTTTTGCTCTGATAAAATCACACCAATTGAAAGCCCACCTTCCTGATCATTGGATATAGAATCAGTAACAATATAAGCTTCATTATAAAGAATTTTTTCTAGATCTTTTAGAGTAAGGTCAATTAGTGCTCCAATACGAGAAGGCAAAGAGCGCAAAAACCAAATATGGGCCACTGGACTTGCGAGTTCAATATGTCCACAACGCTCACGTCGTACTTTTGAAAGTGTAACTTCAACGCCACACTTTTCGCAGACTACGCCCCTATGCTTCATTCGTTTATATTTTCCGCAAATACACTCGTAATCTTTAATTGGCCCGAAAATTTTAGCACAAAACAAACCATCTCTTTCTGGTTTAAATGTTCTGTAATTGATGGTTTCGGGTTTTTTTACTTCTCCAAAAGACCATTCTCTGATGACATCAGGAGACGCGATTCGAAGAGAAACACCTTCGATACTAATTGGATCTTTCGGTTTATCAAAAAAATTTAACAAATCTTTCATTAGGATAACTCCAACCAATTACAATTTTTATTTTTAAGCTAATTAAATACAGTTCAATTAATTAAATCGTTGCGTCTGGTGCTGTTTCTTCAAGTTTAATATCTAACGCTAACGCTTGAAGTTCTCTTACAAGCACGTTGAATGACTCAGGCAAGCCTGGCTCAAGTACTCTTTCACCTTTAACTATTGATTCATACATTCGTGTTCTACCAACCACATCATCCGACTTAACGGTCAAAAATTCTTGCAAGGTATAAGCAGCTCCATATGCTTCGAGTGCCCAAACTTCCATTTCCCCAAGACGCTGACCCCCGAACTGAGCTTTACCGCCCAAAGGTTGTTGAGTGACAAGTGAATAAGGACCAGTTGAACGAGCATGAATTTTTTCATCCACTAAGTGGTGAAGTTTCAACATATACATGGTACCGACGGTCACTTCTTCCGAAAATGCTTCTCCACTTACACCATCAAAAAGAGTAGTTTTCCCGCTCTTATCTAAGTCTGCAAGTTCTAGCATTTCTTCGATATCTTTTTCAGACGCTCCATCAAATACAGGAGTTGCAAATCTAATACCGGTTGCAAGGTTTTCAGATAAATCAAATACTTCTTTATTTGTAGCTTTTTTGAGCCACTTATCCATTTCTTCATCTTTATAGATTCGAGACAACAAATCTTTTATGCGATTAGCATCAGCATATGTCTCAGCCAAATATTTAATCTTTTGGCCCAACCCTCTACCGGCCCATCCAAGGTGAAGCTCGAATAGTTGCCCAATATTCATCCTCGATGGTACACCTAATGGATTCAATACGATTTCCAATGGTTCACCGTTTGCAAGGAATGGCATGTCTTCCACAGGTAGAACTCGAGAAATTACACCTTTATTTCCGTGTCTTCCTGCCATTTTATCACCTGCTTGAAGCTTACGTTTAATCGCAACGTAAACGACAACTTTCTTAATGACGCCAGGTAATAACTCATCACCCTTGTGCAATTTATTAATCTCTTCATTAGTTCGAAGTCTAACTTGATTAATTTCGTTCCTAATGTCTGCAAATAAGTCACTTAACTTTTCTTCAAATTCACTCTTAAGCGGTAAAAATCCAATCAAATCAAATGGTATTTTACTTAATACTGCCTCGGAAATTTCCATTCCTTTCGCTAGCAATTCAGTTGCTCCATCTTCACTAATTAATTTATCAGAAGTCTTTTGCCCTTCGAGTAGTTTAGCAATTTTCTTAAGTGCAGCTTTTTGTATTGCTCCTACCTCGATACGCTCATCACGTCTCAAAACAGCAGTTTCTCTTTCAATAATTGCCTTAGACCTAGCATCAAGTTCTACTCCTTCACGAGTGAAAACATGGGCGTCAATTACCGTACCTCGCACTGAAGATGAAACTCTCAATGAAGTATCTTTTACATCCCCAGCTTTATCTCCAAAAATAGCTTTCAATAATTTTTCTTCTGGAGATAATTGAGTTTCACCTTTTGGAGTAATTTTACCTACTAAAACATCTCCAGGTTTAACCATGGCGCCAATTCTTATGATCCCGGCTTCATCTAAATCTTTAAGTGCTTCTTCTGAAATATTAGGAATATCGCGAGTAATTTCTTCTTTTCCAAGTTTGGTATCTCTTGCTTCAACTTCGAAACTTTCAATATGAATTGATGTAAATACATCTCTCGCTAATAAAGCTTCTGAAATAAGAATTGAATCCTCATAGTTGTATCCACCCCATGGCATAAACGCCACAAGTACATTTTGACCAAGTGCTAAATCTCCAAACTGTGTTCCAGGACCATCGGCAATAACATCGCCAGCCTTAACATGATCCCCTTCTTTAACGAGGGCCTTTTGGTTATTACATGTGTTTTGGTTAGAGCGTTGATACTTAAGTAACTTATAAATATCTACTCCGTTTCCATCGCCCTTGTTACTGTCTCTTTGAACTACGATTCTACTTGAATCTACAAAAATTACTTTTCCAGTATGTTCTGCAAATACGATCGCACCAGAATCTTTTGCAACGATTTGCTCTACACCCGTTCCAACGATTGGTGCATCTGTTTTTACGACGGGAACTGCTTGCCTCATCATGTTAGAACCCATGAGTGCTCGGTTTGCATCATCATGCTCGAGGAAAGGTATTAGTGAAGTTGCAATAGAAATCATCTGTGATGGTGCTACGTCCATCAATTCCACTTCTGGAGCATCAACAAGTGCTAATTCACCGCGCTTCCTTACTGGAATCATGTTTCCGCTAACAATCCCCTTCTTGATGGATTCAGGATCAGACTGAGCAATAATTTTGCCCTCTTCTTGGAAGGCAGAAAAATAAGTCACTCCCTCTTGAATTTTCCCTTTCTCATCAACTTTTCTATAAGGTGTTTCAATGAAACCGTACTCTGAAACTCTTGCAAATGTAGCAAGCGAGGTAATCAAACCAATATTTGGACCTTCTGGAGTTTCAATCGGACACATCCTACCATAATGAGTGGGATGTACATCTCGAACCTCAAAGCCAGCCCTTTCTCTTGTTAAGCCACCAGGACCTAGAGCGGAAAGTCTTCTTTTATGTGTAACTTCAGATAAGGGATTTGTTTGGTCCATAAACTGGGAAAGTTGCGAGGTACCAAAAAATTCTTTGATCGAAGCTGCAACTGGTTTTTGATTAATTAAATCATGAGGCATCATATTTTCAAGTTCTTGAATGGCCATCCGCTCTTTTACAGATCGTTCCATTCTCACTAAACCAACTCGAAATTGATTTTCAAGTAACTCACCAACGGCCCGAACACGTCGATTTCCTAAGTGATCAATATCATCAACATTTCCACGACCATTATTTAATTCTACGAGATAACGGACAGTCATGACGATGTCTTCTTTCGTCAAAATCGTATTTTCAACAGGTACATCTAAATTAAACTTGTAATTGATCTTCATTCGACCAACACGTGAAAGATCATATTTTACTTGATTAAAAAATAAACCTTGAAACAACTGAGTAGCAGATTCAATAGTTGGCGGCTCACCTGGTCTTAAACGTTCAAATACCTTTATGAGCGCTTCGTCTGTGCTAGAAGTTTTATCTAAAATAAGTGTATTTCGTATTTGATCACCAAAATTAACGTTATCGATATAAAGCACCTTAATTGACTTAACACCTGCAGTCTGAAGCTCCTGAATTTTTCCTTCAGTTAATGGCTCATTAGCAGATACTATTACTTCCCCTGTTTTAGAGTGGTAAACATCTTTTGCTGAAATTTTTCCGACGATATAAGTTAATGGAACTGGAATTTTTTTTACCTTGCCTTCTAGTAATTTTTTTGTCGCAAGCTTGGTAATTTTCTTCCCTTCTTTGATAAAAACTTTCCCACTTTCTGGATCGTTAATATCAAAGTTAGCACGTGAACCCGTTAGTAAGTCCCAATTAAGTTCTGTCTCGTATTTATCTTTAGTTAAGTGAATTGTTTCTTTTTCATAAAATAAATCTAGCAACTCTTCATCTGTATATCCCATTGCTTTAAGGATTACGGTTGCATGCAATTTTCTCTTTCTATCAATGCGTGCATACAAAATATTTTTATGATCAAACTCAAAATCTAGCCATGATCCACGATGAGGTATAATACGCGCGGAGTACAAAAGCTTACCGCTAGAATGTTTCCGCCCTTGATCATGCTCAAAAATAATCCCTGGTGATCGGTGTAACTGAGACACAATCACTCTCTCTGTTCCGTTATAAATAAATGACCCTGTTGGCGCCATCAACGGTATGTTTCCAAGATAAATTTCTTGTTCTTTAATTGATGAAATATTCTTCTCAGAGATGTCTTTTCCCTCTGATTCTTCGTAAAAAACAAGTTTTACTGTAACTTTAAGTGGTGCTTCGTAAGAAAGGCCTCTTGCTCGACATTCTTTTATGGTATATTTTGGCTCTTCAAAGGCATAATTTTCAAATTCAAGTGACAATGTTTTGTTAAAATCGTGAATCGGAAACACAGACTTAAAAACGGCCTGCAATCCTTTGTTCTCACGTTTTCCGATGGCAACATCTTTTTGTAGAAATTCTTCGTAGGAATTTATCTGAAGTTTCATCAAACTAGGAGGGGTAAGGGCGTATTCACATTTTCTAAAATTTTTTCGGTACCATTGATTTCTATCTATTATCCCTGACATTGTTTTCTCCAGAGTTGCAAGCTATATGAAGTTAAAATACTTTTATAAGCATTTGGAAAAATAACGAACGCAAGGTAACACCATGCCTTAAACTTTCATTTAAAGCTTGGTGCTACCCTAAAATTATCATTTGATTTCAAATTCTAACTGAAAAAAAACCTTATTTCAATTCAACTTTTGCGCCAGCTGCTTCTAGTTTTTTCTTCATTTCTTCAGCATCTGCTTTCGTTGCACCTTCTTTAACGTTTTTAGGTGCTCCTTCCACTAAATCCTTGGCTTCTTTAAGTCCTAGACCTGTAATGGCACGCACTTCTTTAATAACGTTAATCTTATTTGCACCAGCCTCAGTTAAAACAACAGTAAATTCAGTTTTTTCTTCAACCGCGGCAGCAGGACCAGCAGCGCCAGCTACTGCAACAGGAGCAGCTGAAACACCAAATTTAGTTTCAAGTTCTTTCACTAAATTTGCTAGGTCGATAACAGACATTTTTGAGATGTACTCGATTAATTGTTCGTTGTTCATAATAACTCCTTTAAAATCAATTTATAATTTAATAATATTTTTTTATATCTAACTAAACTTGCGCTCCAGCTTCTTTTTGCTCTCTAATGGATTCAAGCACTCTAGCAAAAGAAGAAATAGGTGCTAGCATGGTCGCTAAAACTGATGCTAACATAACTTCTTTGCTCGGCAAGTTAGCTAACTGTACGATTTCAGCAACGGACATTTTTTTCTTTTCTGCGTACCCACCTTTGAGTTTAACTAATTCATTGTCTTTGCCAAAATCATTAATGATTTTTGCCACTGCAGATGGATCACCAAAACAAAATGCAACTGCGTTTGGTCCTTTTAATTGCGAAAATAAATCTTCACAATAAGTTCCTTCTGTCGCCTTTGCAAAAAAAGTGTTCTTAGAAACAGCTACAAAACCTTCTGCATCTCTAATTTTCTTTCTAATTGAGGTAGTTGCTTCTGAATTTACCCCAACGAGATTTGTGAGAAACATGGCCTGCGACTTTTCAAAAAGTGATTTCAAATCACTAATTGACTCCGTTCGCTGAACTTTAGACTTCATCAATTACCTCCTATTGTTTACAAGGAGGGGAATCTGGGCAGGACTTACGAGCATGACCAATTTTTGAGTGGCCATACTCACCGGCTTTCATCAACCCCACTGTTGCATTATTTTAATATTAAAAAATTAAGCTAAGTTAATTACTTCTAGTGTATCCAACTTAACACCTGGTCCCATTGTCGTGCTGATGGTTAGTGACTGCAAATAAGTCCCTTTAGACGCAGAAGGTTTTGCACGTAAAATCGCAGTTATCATGGCCTTGAAGTTTTCAAGTATCTTATCTTCTGGGAAGGATTTTTTCCCAATGGCAACGTGAACAATACCTGTTTTGTCAGTCCTATATTCGACCTTACCTGATTTTTGTTCCTTAACTGCTTTTGCTACATCTGTAACCACTGTTCCCAATTTTGGGTTCGGCATTAAACCGCGCGGTCCCAAAATCCTTGCTATTTTACCAGCTTTCGCCATCATTTCCGGAGTTGCAATTACTCTATCAAAATCAAGCCAACCGCCTGCAATTTTCGTAATAAGATCGTCAGCTCCAGCTTCGTCTGCCCCAGCGTCTAGAGCTTCTTTAATCTTATCTCCGGAAGAAATAACAATGACTCTGACTTTTTTACCAGTTCCTGCGGGCATCACTAAAGCACCACGTACCATTTGATCTGCGTGTCTTGGATCCACTCCAAGTTTAAATGCTAAATCAATAGACTCATCAAATTTAGCATAAGCAACTTTTTTAATAAGAGCGATTGCTTCTACAGGTGAGTAAAGTTTAGGTTGTACTTGCTTTACGGCAACAAGATATTTTTTAGATGCGTTTGACATTGATCCTCCTGGTATTAGCGGAGTACGAGTACTCCTCCCAAAAAAAGTTTCTAATAAAGTTGAACTATTTTACTTACTATATTCTAGCTTAATTCCCATTGATCTCACCGATCCCTCGACAGTTCTCATCGCATTATCAAGGTTGGCTGCCGTAAGGTCTGGCATTTTATGTTTCGCTATTTCTTCTACATGTTTCTTGGAAATATTGCCAGCCACCTCGTGCCCAGGCTTGTGAGCTCCACTCTTAATTTTGGTTTTATCTTTTACTAGATAAGTAACTGGTGGAGTTTTTGTTATAAATGTAAAAGTTCTATCAGAGTAGACAGTAATGATTGTAGGTAACATTACGCCCGGTTCTTTTTGGGTACGAGCATTGAAAGACTTGCAAAACTCCATAATGTTAACGCCTTTCTGCCCAAGCGCTGGACCAATCGGCGGAGATGGATTTGCTTGTCCACCCGGAATTTGTAATTTAATAAAACCTGTAATTTTTTTTGCCATACGACTACCTAATCCTTGCTATTTTTAGTTAAAACTTAAATTATTAAAACTATATTTTTTCAACTTGGGAAAACTCAAGTTCTACTGGAGTTGGTCTTCCAAAAATTGATACTTGTACTTTAACTTTACCTTTATCACTCACTGACTCAACTATGCCCACGAAACTAGTAAAAGGTCCTTCGATTACTTTTACATTGTCTCCTTCAGAAAATTGTCCAAAGGGCTTAGTTTTCTTAAAGCCTTCGGCCAACTGACCAATTAACTGATTTGCTTCCACATCACTAATAGGAAGAGGCTTATTCTTCTCTCCACCCACAAAAGCTGAGATTTTATCAGTGTTTTTGACTAAATGCCAAGTCTTTTCGTTCATCACCATATTTATTAGCAGGTAACCGGGAAAAAATTTCCGCTTCATGTTGCGTTTTTTTCCTTTAACGTTGGCGACGATAGTTTCTTCAGGGAGCAGGATTTCCCCGAAGAACTCCTGAACTTTATGACTTTCAATTCGATCTTTTAAGCTTTTTACAACTCTGTGCTCGAAACCACTGTGAACATAGACAACATACCACTTATGTTCAGCAGAAATAATACTTTTTAACTCATTCATGCATTTCTCGAATTTTAATTTTTAAAATTTAAAGTTTAGTCAATGAACTAAATAATAATCCAGCTGCAACATCAAATAAACTTAAAACTAAGCCAATGACACAAACCCAAATCATAATCACAATGGCCGATCGAAAGGCATCATTTCTCTCTGGATAAACTACTTTAAATAATTCCCCTACTGTATCATTAAAGTAGGTAACCCATTCCTTGTTTTTGTTGATAACAAAATAACACACGATCGCAGATACTATCCCAAGGACGTGGGAAACGAGTTTATAGCTAGGAATAGATTTTTCTAATTCGAACCAAATATTAGCTTGAGCTAAAACTTCAAACACTAGGTACCAAGAGAACATGCTAATAATAAAAAATAACGTGCTGAGCACCTTCTTTTGTACTGCTTCTTGTTGGCCGGCTATTTGTGCCATAGGATTCTCCGATTTCAATTAATCTCAATAATTTATTTATCCTGGATTCGGAAAACTTGTCAGTTTGCAGTGTTCCAGGAGCTTCACACTGCGTAACACGAAATTTGGCGAATCACGTTTTCATCAATTCAGTTCTGGTGGTTTCACCAACTGAGACTATTTACAAATTGCCTCGCAATGGCGGGTGCAGAGAGACTCGAACTCCCAACCTACTGATTTGGAATCAGTCGCTCTAACCATTAGAGCTATGCACCCCAAAACAAAGTGGGGCCAAACAAGCATTTGCTAGTTTAGCCCCACTCGATGTCGTTATTAAACTTTATTCAAACTTACAGTCAAATCATCAGAGAACTATTAACCAACAATTTCACTTACCGCGCCAGCACCAATTGTCTTACCACCTTCGCGGATTGCAAAACGTAAGCCTTTTTCCATCGCTACCGGTGTAATCAACTCTACTTCAAAGCTAGTGTTATCACCTGGCATGATCATTTCAGAACCTGGATTCAACGTTACTGCTCCAGTTACATCTGTAGTTCTAAAATAAAACTGTGGTCTATATCCTGGGAAAATTGGAGTGTGTCTTCCACCCTCTTCCTTTGTAAGGATATAAACTTCGCACTTAAATTTCTTATGTACTGAAACTGATCCTGGCTTAATTAAACACTGACCACGTTCAACGTCTTCTCTTTTTGTACCACGTAGTAGAATCCCAACGTTATCTCCAGCTCTTCCTTCATCAAGAAGCTTTCTGAACATTTCCACGCCAGTTACTGTCGTTTTTTGTGTAGCTCTAATACCTACGATCTCAATATCTTCACCAACTTTAACAATTCCTCTTTCAACTCTTCCAGTAACAACTGTACCACGACCACTGATCGAGAATACATCTTCCACTGGCATCAAGAAGTCTTTATCGATTGCTCTAGCTGGAGTAGGTATATAAGCATCAACCTTATCCATTAATTCAAAAATTCTTTCTTTTCCGATTTCTGGATTTCTATTTTCCACGGCAGCTAATGCACTTCCCTTAACGAAAGGAATTTCATCTCCAGGAAATTTATATGAACTTAAAAGCTCTCTTAATTCCATTTCAACTAGATCTAAAAGTTCAGAATCATCAACCATGTCAACTTTATTCAAGAAAACAACGATGGAAGGAACTCCTACTTGGCGAGCAAGAAGAATATGTTCGCGAGTTTGAGGCATCGGGCCGTCAGCAGCGCTACATACAAGAATTGCACCGTCCATCTGAGCAGCACCAGTAATCATGTTTTTTACATAATCGGCATGTCCCGGGCAATCTACGTGAGCGTAGTGGCGATTGGCAGTTTGATATTCTACGTGAGCTGTATTAATTGTAATACCACGTGCCTTTTCTTCAGGCGCGCTATCAATGTCAGCATATTTCTTTGCTTCCCCGCCGAATTTCTCAGCAAGTGTCATCGTAATCGCAGCTGTAAGTGTCGTCTTACCATGATCCACGTGACCAATTGTACCAATGTTTACGTGAGGTTTACTTCGATCAAATTTTTCCTTAGCCATGAACATTCTCCTTGAGGTGAAAATTTACGATTATTATTATCTATTTTTTTAAAATGATCCCAAATGAACAAATTTTTGTATATTTTTCACAGTAAATAATTATTAAAATAATAAGCTACAGCCAAAAACCATAACACATCTTCAAACAATCTGAACAGCAGTAACATATTTACTCAATTACTTTTATACTTTTGCTAAATCGTAGCATGTCCATCAATGGAGCTCACGACGGGGATTGAACCCGTGACCTCTTCCTTACCAAGGAAGTGCTCTACCACTGAGCCACGTGAGCAAATTTCCTTGGCCAGAATAAAATGGAGCGGGCGAAGAGGCTCGAACTCTCGACCCCCAGCTTGGAAGGCTGGTGCTCTACCAACTGAGCTACACCCGCAAAACACTATTTGGTATGATAAATATTGCCACTATCAATATTGCTTGTGCAATGCTTTTAATGGTGGAGTGGGATGGATTCGAACCATCGAAAGCATACGCTGTCAGATTTACAGTCTGATCCCTTTGGCCACTCGGGAACCACTCCTCAAAAAAATGTCAGTATCTAAATCGCCTAAATTTAATGCACCAATATTTAAAATGGAGCTGCCCATAGGATTCGAACCTACGACCGTCGGTTTACAAAACCGATGCTCTACCAACTGAGCTAGGGCAGCTCAATGAAAATTAGGTTAAAAGTTTTATAAAGCTTTCCGGTAGTTTTATCAAGAAAATTCCTTGAAAAATGAAATACCTACTGACTTTATTTTTTTACAAACTAAAATTTACCAAGAAATCGATCTAAGACGATGGCAGTAGCAACTGAAACGTTGAGCGATTTAATTTCTGTTGAATCACCTTGAAGCGGCCAAACTTCATCTAGAATTCTTAATATTGCGTGTGAAATTCCTTTTTCTTCGTTTCCAAATACAAGACAGAGGGGAGCTTTTTCGTTTCGATGTTTCTCAATTTCAGATTTTATATCAGTTTTTGTATCTGAGTTTTCGCTAAAACCAATAATGCGGTAGGATTTTTTTTTCAAGATGGTTAGCGCCCTGACTAGTGAGTCGACAGAATAAATATCCACAAATTCTAGCGCGCCACTTGCAGTTCGATAACAACCAGGAGTTAGCTTAAACCCACCTTTGCGAGATAGTATAATGGAACTGGAATTATAGAAGGCACAGGTACGCGCGATGGCGGCGGCATTGTGGATGTCAGTGATTTGATCAAGAGCTATAATTAATTGAGGGTTGGCAGCTACTAAATCAGAAAATTGGACAGGCGGACGCTTCGGCGCCAAATACAAAATTTCCCCGGGTGGCCTAGTGTATTGAAAATCAAACTGGGAAAATAATTTTTCAATTTGCTGTTGAAAAGATTCGTGAGAACTGGGGGTGAATGTTAGTCCTCTTTCTTTTGCGACTTTTGAAATTTCAGGATAAGACGATTGGAATTTAGACCAGCCATCCATGGTTCCAAAAAGTTTTCCACACTGTCTTTGATTATTTTTGATGGATTGATAAATGCTATGATGGCCAATGATGATTTCAAAATTTTCTGCAATCATAAAGATAAACCAAGGCGAGAGTTGATTTGATCACTTATAAATTGTATCGCTTCTGAAAGAGGGATTTTGCGTACTTCTTTTTCAGTACGTAATTTTAATTCTACTAAATTGGTGGTTAGGAAATCTCTTTCGGTGATGAGTAAACGGAAAGGTAGTCCAAGAAGGTCTGAATCTTTAAAGGTAACTCCTGGACTTAAGAAGCGATCGTCATAAAACACTTCAAAATTGAGTTTTTTTAATTTTTCATAAACCCCGTCTATTTCATGAATGAAGGATTGGTCTTTAAAAATTCCGCATAAGTGTATGTGGTAAGGAGCAAGGGATATTGGCCAAATGATTCCATTTTCATCGAAGGATTGCTCAAGAGCGGACGCAATCGTTCTTGTGACTCCGATCCCATAGGTGCCCATAAGAGGAATAAAAGGTTTTCCACTTTCATCTAAGACAGTTGCTTGCAGTTTTTTTGAATACTTGTCTCCCAGTTGAAAGATGTGTCCAACTTCGATTCCTTTCGTGATTTTGACCTGATGTTTTTTATCAAGAGTTAAGTCGCCTTCTTGGGAGAGCCTGATGTCAGCTACTTGATAGTCGTCAACCTTCAGATCTCGCGAAGGAGAAAAATTTTGGTAATGAAAGTGGTAAGCGTTGGCACCACAAATATAGGAATTTTTCAAGTCTATGCTCTGGTCAATGAGTAAGGTGAAATCCTCTGTAAATTTTGTATCAAGTGGGCCAAAGTAGCCGGGTGCAAGCTCAAGGGCCTGAGCTTCGGAATTTGATCCCATGAATATTTCGTCAGCACCTAAAAAATTTTTTAATTTCACTTCATTGAGTTCATCGTCACCACAAATGAGTGCCAAGACAAATTTTGTTTTTTGATTGGCAAGAAATGTGATCTTGTAAAAGAGAGCTTTGAGGAAATGAGAGGATGGTTGCTTAAAAAAATTCGTGAGGTCTTCAATCGAGGAAATCTTGGGAGTTGATATTTTTTCAAGAGGGGAAGAATTTTTTGTACCTGGCGCCGACGTCTTGAGGGTAATTGATTTTTCAATGTTGGCGGCCCAACGAGTTTCTTCACAATAAACTAAAGTATCTTCACCACTTTGTGCTAGCACTTGAAATTCGTGGGTCTTTGATTGAGATGAGGCAATGGCCCCTCCATCGGCTTCGACAACTAAAAATTCTAGTCCCACGCGCTCAAATATTTGTTGGTACGCCTGATAAAATTTTTCGTATCCAGCATCTAAATCTTCTTTGTTGGCGTGGAAACTATAAGCGTCGTGCATTAAGAATTCGCGTCCGCGCAATAAACCAAAGCGGGGACGGATTTCGTCTCGAAACTTAGTGTTCACTTGATGAAAAGCGACGGGAAGGGATTTATACGACTTTGCATATTTGCGGAATATATTGACGACGGCCTCTTCATTGGTCGGGCTAAAACAATATTTTTTTTCGTGTCGATCTTGAATCTTAAGCATGAGTGGGCCCATGACATCCCAGCGACCAGATTCCATCCATAACTCGCTTGGTGTTACGACGCTCATTTGTAATTCAAAACAAGAAATATTCTCCATCTCTTCAATGATTATTTGAGACATTTTGCGAATGGATTTTTGCATGAGGGGTAAGTAATCAAAGAGGCCTGCGCCCGTTTTATGGATTAGGCCTGCTCGCAAGAGCAGTTGATGAGAAATGATTTCTGCATCTTTTGGAATCTCTTTATAAGTACTCCATAAACATTTTGTTGCGCGCATAGTAAGCCTTTTAAAAATAATTCTAAAAAATAAAAAAATAATCAATAAATATATTTAAGCTAAAGAGGGATGCAAGTCGAGCATTGTTAAATCTTCTTCCACAGTTTTGGGAAGTGAAATGGCAGAAATAATTTCATAATTTGATGGGTCACTTAATATTTTTCGGCAAAGTTGATTGTGAACAAGGTGGCCCGACCTAAAGGTTTTCATTCGGCCAAGGAGAGGATGACCAAGTAAAGACATGTCGCCAACCACATCTAAAATTTTGTGCCGGATAAATTCATTGGGGAATCGAAGACCTTCAGAATTCATCACCTTAAAATCGTCTAATACGATGGCATTATCTAAGGAACCGCCGCGGGCGAGTCCTTTACGTTTCAGCATATCGACATCTTTAAAAAATCCAAATGTGCGGGCGCGGCTAATTTCTCGAATGTAGTTAGTGGGAGAAAATTGAAAGGACATTTTCTGTCGCTTTATCAGGGGGTGAGGGAACACCACTTCACTCTCGATAATGAGATGATCGCACGGAGAAATGACGGCCCATTTATCCTGAAGTTTTACTTCTAATTCTTTCTTAACGACTAGAAATTTTTTGTGCTGACTTAGGTGAGTTAAACCGGCCTCTTTAAGGACGTAAATGAAGGGCGCTGCCGAGCCATCCATGATAGGAACTTCTGGCCCGTTGATTTCGATAAGAAGATTATCAATTCCCAGTGCGTAGAGAGCAGATAACAAGTGCTCAATGGTGTGGATCACATAATTTTTTTCACCAATTCCGGTATTATTTTCAGTGGCCGATACCCTTAGGGCGTGGGCCGGAATTTCTTTTCGCTCCGGCAAATCCGTGCGAACAAAAACAATTCCCGTATCACTGTTGGCAGGTATCAGGGTTAACTCGACTTTTTTACCAGAGTGAATTCCTCTTCCGCCAACTTTTGTCTCTCTTGCCAAGGTTCTTTGAAAAAGCATTATTTACTCTTTTCTTTTTCTAATATTTCTAAGTGATCAATTGATTTTTGCGTTAGTACCCTACCACGCGATGTTCTGATCATCAGGCCCTCTTTAAGTAAAAAGGGTTCTACCACAGATTCCAGAGTTTCGCGCTCCTCAGAAAGGGTGGCGGCCAAAGATTCAATTCCGACCGGCCCCCCCTTATAGTAGTCGCGCATGACTATGAGTAGTTTACGATCCAGCGAATCGAGCCCGAGAGTGTCAATGTCCATAAGCTTAAATGCTAAAAGTAGCTCATCGTGACTTAGGTCTTGAATTTTTTTTACAATGCAATAGTCGCGAATTCTTCGCAAAATGCGGTTAGCGATCCGAGGAGTGCCACGACACCTTGTGGCCATTAACTCAATCGTTGATTGGGACAAAACTAAATCAAATAATTGGGAATTCATGAGTAAAATTTTGTGTAAATCTTTGTGGGAATAATATTCAAAATGGAAACTTCCGATAAAGCGGTCCCTAAGGGGTGCGGAGAGCATTCCTGATTTAGTCGTAGCACCTATGAGGGTAAAGGGTTGTAAATCAATTTTCATCGTGCGAGCACTTGGGCCTTGGCCGATAATAATATCAATTCGAAAATCTTCCATGGCAGAGTAGAGAATTTCTTCAATGGAGATCGAGAGACGATGAATTTCGTCTATAAAGAGCACGTCTCCGTGTTGAAGCTGAGTGAGAATGGAAGCGAGGTCGCCTTTTTTCTCGATGGCAGGGCCACTAATCACGTAATGGTTAACTCCCATCATTTTGCTAATGAGGAGTGCTAGTGAAGTTTTTCCTAGTCCTGGGGGGCCGGAGAAGAGCAAATGATCGAGGGGGGCCTTTCGGGATTTGGCCGAATGTATCATAAGTGAAACATTATCTTTGATGTAATCTTGGCCAATATAGTTTTCTAAATCTTTTGGCCTTAAATTGAGTTCTTGCGATTTTTCTGAATCAGATAGCGGCAATGGGGAGAGAGAATTCGCTGGTTTTAATGTTTTTAAAGTTAAATCAATATCCATGCTTAATTTCCATTAGTTTTTATTCATTAAGGCGGTTTTAATTAATTGCTCTGACGAATAATTGGGATTTAATGCATAAATATCCTCTAAGATTTTCTTCGCCTCATAGGCAGAATAGCCCAAACTTTCAAGAGCTAGAACTCCTTCATAGAGGGGAGAATCTTTGGAAATATTTTTGTTTTCATTCTCCCAGCGATTGGCAAAGCTTGAGGTAGAGGATTTTTTTGAAGCAGTTAAATGAGGATCCCATTTCTCTACTTTATCTTTAAGTTGAAGAATAAGTTGCTTGGCGGTTTTTACACCTACTCCAGCGACATGCTTAAAGGCATTTACATTTTCTTGAAGGATTGATTGTATCAAAACCGAAGCGCCAAGAGTGGAAATAATATTAAACGCCGTTTTGGGCCCTACCCCGTTTACTGAAGTAAGGAGTTGGAAAAATTTTTTATTTTCGAGAGAATCAAAACCAAAAAGTATTTGAGCGTCTTCTCTTATGACATGCTCAATAAAAATTTGTATTTCTTCACCCTCGAGATAGGCCTGTGATGTTTTTACTTCATAGCCCACACCTGCCACTTGCAAAATAATTTCTTGAGGTGCGCTGTGAATGACTTTTCCTTGTAAGTGCGCGATCATTTGCTTTCCTTTCGACTTATGCTCTTAAAAATTCGGCTTTATTTTGCGGAATTAAATTTTTGGTTTGGTACCAGTGTCCCATAGCAAGCAACAAAGCGTCACTTTCATCGTAAGAGGAAAAGGTTAAATTTATGCCCAAAGACAGGGACAGCCCCTTTTGAACCATTTCTTTGTCTGCGTGTCCGTGTCCTGTCACTAGGGACTTTGCAAGATTGGGAGAATACTCAGAAATTCTATCGACATAATTTGTACCAAGGGCAGAGAGAATCGCACCTCTTGCTTGCGCAAGTGCCATTAAGGCCTTGGGATTTTTCACATAAATGAGAGACTCAACGGCGACTTCATCCGGCGAAATTTCTTGGATGAGATCGCGAATTTTATCACCGATCATCATCACTCTTTCTATTAATTTAAATTTATTTTCAGCTTTTATGAGTTGAGTTTTTATTCTGGCCACTTTACCGTCACGAATGGTTAAGAAAGCACAGCCACAATTAATAGTGCCGGGATCAATTCCCATAATCACGCGATTATTACGATCAAAGTTTTTATCCAATAAATTTAACTTCAACGTCCGGCCCTCTTTCGCACAAAATGCCCTATATAAAAGAGCAACGCTCCCCAAAAAAATTGTAGCAACTCAAGTTTACCATAGTCACCTTGGGAAATTCCGGTAAATAAGCAAACAGTAACAAAGGCCATTCCCAATAATTGTAAAAACACTCCAAAATAAAACATCTTATCCTCTCAAACAAAAATGATTCCATAAAAACTAACAAAACGGACTAAAGAAATTGGGAGCAGTTTAATCAACTACGTAATCTGTACACAGTATAAAAGTGTTTTCTAGACATTTCTCACTTAGCTGCATAATCTAATTTTCATGCAAAAATTATTGAAAGCACAACCTATTCTCGATCAAGAAATTCCTCGCATTCAGAAAAAAATTCAGGAACTTGTCTTAAGAGGAGTACATCCTCTTTTGAAAATTATAGTCGTCGGAGATAGAATTGAGAATGCATTGTATGCAAAAAAGAAAATTGCGCTATGTGAGCAACTTGGGGCCAAGGCCGAGCTTGTTTCATTGCCTGAAGAAATAAGTACGGATGCCTTCGAAAAAAAGATGGATGAATTGAATCACGATTCAAAAGTTCATGGAATTATCATTCAACTTCCTGTTCCCAATCATCTTCCCACCAATAAAATTTTCTCAATTGTTGATCCCATTAAAGACGTGGATGGCTTTCACCCGCTGAATATTAACAAGCTTTATTTCAAAGATTACAATTATGAAACGGCACTTCTGCCTTGCACTGCGGTTGCGACCATTGATTTGTTAAAATTTTATCAAGTGCCTTTAGCTGGAAAAAATATTGCTTTAATTGGTAGAAGTTTTATTGTGACAAAACCTCTTTTACTGATGCTTAATGATTTGGATGCCACCGTTACTTGGTGTCATTCCAAATCGAGTCGTATTCCGTGGATTTGCCAAAATGCTGACATCATTATTTCGGCAACAGGAAAATCTGAATTCATCGACCATTCTTATATTTCCACCCATCACCAAACGACTTTAGTTGATATCGGCATTGCAAAAAATCATGAAGGTAAAATTCGCGGAGATTTAAATCTGCCATCATTAGAAAAATTAGAAAATATTTCTTACACGCCAGTTCCTGGTGGTATAGGACCGCTTACAGTTCTGAATGTGGTTAAAAACCTTGTTAAATGTGCAACGAAAACTCTACCCAACTAATAGTTTTAAAATTCTAAAATAAAGGCAGAAAATGAAAAAAACAAAACTGCACTCTCAGCATTTATTGGCCAATGCAAAAATGGCACCTTTTGGTGGTTGGGACATGCCCATTCAATATACGTCGATCAAAGAGGAAGTAAATGCAGTGCGAACTGCAGCGGGAATGTTTGATACAAGCCACATGGGAATCGCGATTATTGATGGCGATGATCATAGTGAACTAACCGATTATATTCAAACGAATAATTTTTCTGGCGCACCCATGGGAAAAGCTGTTTACGGACTGCTGTGCAACGAAGATGGTGGTGTTAAAGACGATCTTATTTCTTATAAAATTGCCACTGATAAAACTCTCATTTGTGTCAATGCATCAAACACGGAGGGAGATTTTCAATTTATTCAAAAATGTATTCAAGATAAAAAATTTAAGGTCGGTTTTCACCATCTATCAAATTACGGGATGATTGCTCTCCAAGGGCCAAATGCGATGAGTGAACTGATAAAATTAGAATCCTTTAATATAGACGCAGTTAAAAATGCTGATTTTAAAAAAATGAGCGTTATCGTTTTGGGAGATATCTATTTAGCGCGAAGTGGGTACACGGGAGAGGATGGTTTTGAAATTTTTGCACCCAACGATAAGATTTTATCTTTTTGGAAAAGCTTAGAAAATAATGGCGTGATTAAGTGTGGACTGGGCAGTAGAGACGTACTTCGCATTGAAGCAGCTTTTCCACTTTATGGGCACGAACTGAATGAAAACATCTCGCCACTAGATGCAGGATTGGAAAAATTTGTGGATATGAATAAGTCTAATTTTGTAGGAAAAGCAGCGCTGCTGACTAGGCCACTGACTTTTCGAAAAATTCTCTTCTCCATTCCAGAATCCATACCAAGGCAAGGTTTTGAGATAATTTTAGAAAATAAAAAAGTGGGAGAAGTGACCTCAGGGACTCTGAGCTCGAAATTGAATGCTGGTATCGGCATGGGACTAGTGAATACTGGCTGTTCGTTTGCCGAAAATTCCCTTATGATTAGAGTCCGGAATAGAGACATTCCAGCAAAATTACATAAAAGAAATTTTTTGAAATAAAATCTTACTTGCTAAGATTATTTACGAATTAAGGAGTTTTCAATGAGTAACATTCCATCCAATTTAAAATACACGATTGAACATGAATGGGTAGATACAACTAACCCAAATGTAATGGTTGTTGGAATTACGGATTTTGCTCAGTCTTCACTGGGGGATATCGTTTTTGTAGAATTGCCAAGTGTGGGTGCTAAATTAGAAAAAGATAAGCCATTTGGAGTTGTAGAATCAATTAAGTCTGTTAGTGATTTATATGCACCTATTAGCGGTGAAGTTTTAGAAAAAAACACGCAAGTAGAAGGATCTCCTGAATCCATTAATCAAAATTCTTATAGCCACTGGTTAATCAAAATAAAACCATCAAATCCTCAAGAGTTAACATCACTTTTGTCTTCAGAAGAATACAAGGGAAAAATATCTTAATACAAATTTGAATATTTTCTAAATTCTATTTATTTTCATTTAACTTAATTTAATTTAATTTACGGCCTCGAGAAGATATGGAAGCAATACAACTTTTAAATACCGCGATCATAAAATGTAACGAAAAAAAAGTTAATATTAATTACGAAGAGCGTTTAAAAAAAATTTGCGAATCTCCCGTTATCGAGTGCTTAAATAAGGCCATTATTCAGTTAGCAGAAGGCCAAAAAATTTCGAGAGACCAGGCCGCCATGCAAATTATCGAAACACTACGTGACTTAGATTCCATTTGGACTGACTACGTAACCATGGAAGGGATAGATCAATTAAAAAATATCTTAAAAGGCCAATAAGATGAATTATGTTAAATATTTTTTTTCCATCATTTTTTTTATATTCGTTTCTCATTCGTATGCAGCTGGAATGATCTCTAGCATTTGTGTTGTCGATTCATTAAATGCTTCCACAACAGCTTCTTGTGACGGAAAGACTGCGGCACCTCTTGAACGTACTGGAGGAGATCCAGGCACAGAAAATGCTCTGACTCATTTTCTTTATAAGAAAATCAATGAAGGCTATAAAATAATCAACGTAACCCCAGCAGGCCCTGGCGGTGGTGTAGTCTACACTCTCATAAAAAATTAAGGTTAGCTTCGGACGACGAATCCCCAGCGCAATATCGCCTCGCCGGAAAGAACAAGCTCTTTCGGCGGGTTAGGAAATGGACCGGCCTTTTCAAACGCATCAATCGCGGCCTCATCAATTTCTTGAACACCGCTTGTTGTTACTATTGCGACCTTGATAATTTTTCCTTCCTTATCAATCGTAATTTCTAAATTGGTGATGAGTTCTTGTCCAGAAGCGATGGATCTTCCTTTTTTAAACAAACTGCTTGATTTACTTTTAAGCTCACTGCCCCAATATTGTTCTAGTTGTCCTCTAATGCGTGCATAAAATCCATAAAATTTATATTCCGCTGTATTCAAATTAGTTATGTCGCCTAATTGAGCATTTTTTATGTAGTCATTATTAGAGGAAGCGCGCTTCACGTCTCCTCCCTCAGATTCGGAA
>JARXAH010000078.1 GCA_029865945.1 Bacteriovoracaceae bacterium
GTATAGAGAGATCAAATTTCCGATGACTGAGCCAAGCGCAAAAGGATAAAAAAGAGACTTTGCAACATGATTTCTAAGTAACCAACTTCTGGAAGCGTTGCTAATGAATTGCGCGGCCGCGTGGAGAGGAATCACGGTGCTAACGGGTTGGACAAACAACATGAGAGAAAGCAGTGCGGTGCCACCGGCCATGCCAATGGTTGCAGAAATGATGGACGTAAAAAAACTAATGATGACGTAAGGAAAAAACTCTTGCATTTTTTTTATCTTTTTAACTTATCCATTTACATGAAAACTTAACTTAGTAGTTGAGTGTTTAGGTCGGTGCAATAAGGCACTTGGTTTTGTGTGTTTCACTCATTAAACTTTAACTAAATGCTTAAAAAGTTAAAAGAACTATTCTCAAAATCTTCCTCCATCGCCATGTTATCGAATCAAGGTTCAGCGTTAATTCAAGTCACTATTGTGGGAGCGCTAGTCGGGGCACTTGCTTTATTTACCAGTCAAAATCAAATGAACACTTCGCAATTTATCAAAACTGAAATGGCGAAAAATTCCTTAACTAATGTTATGTACCGAGTGGCGGCACTACTTTCAAAAGAAGAAATTTGTAATGCGTCCTCCCTTCATCTGCTTACGACGTCATCAACCACGACGTGGTCCACAACAGGGACGGGAATCACCGCCGGCGGAGGAACGACGGGTGTCGATAATGTGGGATATCTATTAAAGGTGGGAACAGATTATGGTCTCAACGATACTTTTAAATTAACGCAACTTGATTTTGTCATTTCCGATCCCACGAATCAGTACGCTCGCCTGGACGCGACCTTTACCGTCAATACCGATAATGGAAATGCTGTTTTTCTCGGGGCCAATGTGATTACGCGATCGATAACGGTGAAGTACAACGATTACACTTCTTCAAATACCGTTGAGGCCTGTTGGGCCGACACCTATTTGGCGATTAGTGATATTATTTCACGCTACTGCCGAGGTTTAGGTTCGATTTATTCTGTGCTTACCAATCAATGTTTTTTGATTGGAATGAATCCCATTAAGTGTCCCTCTGGATATCTAGTTCAAGGATTAACCTACGATCAGAGTGGCTCCTACGCGGACAATAAAATGGAACCGGTGTGTGCGCTTCCGGCCACGAACATTTTTACGTCCAGCACATGCGCGGCCAATCAAATTCCGATTGGAATCAATGCGGATGGCTCGCTTCACTGTATTTCTCTCACCATGAATTACATTTCTCATCTCGTTGATACCTCTTCGGTGAATTGTACCTCGAAGCCCATGAGACGTTTGATGATGTCGAGTACGAGTAATCTCATTGTTCCTGAGTGTGGTACTAATACTCCTACACCGACGGCGTATCCAACCAACACGCCCAATACCACACCAACCTATACGGCCACGCCTACCTCTAATCCCACGGCAACTAATACTCCGGGCGGGCCAACCAACACCCCTACGCCGTCTCCCACTAGCACACCAACCGCTGGGGGAACCGGGTGTACGGGTATACAAGGCGGGCCATTTCCGGGAACGCTTTCTGCTGCAACTAATGTGACTGTAGATTCCCAAGGATTTAAATACCAGGTATCAGGCGGCGATTTTGATGTGGCGTTTTCTATTTCAGCATTTGTTGGGACTTTTAGTTTTCCATCAATGCGTAATACTGAAGGCTCTTGGTGGGGAGGAGAGGGGTTTGAAGCTTACCCAGGAGCAAGTGGACTTGGAGATCTTGGGCCTACCGGCTCTGCTGCGCAAGATATGTGGATCTTTTCACGCCTTCAAATTCAATTGGGAGATAATGCCCAATTTGCCAACTCTTATTTGGAGACGACACCATTAATTGATGGGACAAGCTCACAATTTGTTAACGGGTCGGCGTACTATTATGTATTTAGTGGAGTAGATTTTCCAGTTTCACAAACTGAAATGGGTACTTATATCCAAAGGAAAAATTTAAATGTTAGCAATGTATTGTGTTCAGCAAATATAAATGAACTTCCATGTTATCAAAATGGAGACAATAAATATTACGCCGATTATGTTCCTACTGGGTCTACTGTTACGGTGCAATCGTTTTCACCATTTTATTTAAGAATTAAAAAAACGGGAACCAACGTTATCCTTTACCAAACGAATGCTTATCCCAGCGGTCAGTGGGATCAGATTGCAAGCCAGACGATTAATTGTGTGGGAAATTATGAAACAGATTACAATTATATTGGGATACGTTTAGCAGCAGGAGTGTTGTTTGATCGCATCCCTGGTGATTCTCAAATCTCCACAAATGTCAATACCGCCTACATGTTCCCCACTGGATACAGGCCTGCAGACGGATATTATGATCAATACCCCAATAGTTCTGGTGTTCGAGTTCCAGTCAAATCTTTGGTCACTTCTGGAAGCTACTATACCGTAAATCAAATTATTGTTAATCCTTAACCAATTCGTTAAATTAAATTTCATCAACATTTTCCTAAGCGAAAAATAACGGAGAAGTTTAATATGAAAGTTTTTTTGCTAAGTTTTTTAATGTTACTAAGTTGCTCACAGCTAAAACCTAACGTCCCTAGCAACGACAACAAGGTTTCTTCTCCTCAACTTAATCAACAACTTAATCATCAACTGATGGCGATATCTTGGTTTCAGAATTCTGGCGAGGCGAAGGCGCTTTTTTTACAAGGCTATGCGCTTGCCACTCGAAATCTAAAATATTTAGAAAAACATAAAAAATCTCATCTTCCAATTGCGGTTGTCTTAGATATCGATGAAACGGTTTTAGATAATAGTCCCTACAATGCGGGACTTTTAATAAAGAATTCTCAATTTCCTCTTGGGTGGAAGGAGTGGTGTGAAGCAAGTAGGGCCAAAGCACTACCGGGTGTGAAAGATTTTTTAGCTTACGCCCAGAAGAAAAAAATGGAAATTTTTTATATTTCCAATCGAGAAGAAAATGTTTTAGAGGCCACTTACCAAAATCTTTTGGCGCAAGGACTTCCAGCAAAAAAAGAAAACATGTTTTTTAAAACCAAAACTTCTGGCAAAGAAGAGCGAAGAAAAATGGTATCCAAAAAATTTCACGTGGCCCTTCTCTTGGGTGATAATCTTAACGACTTTGCGGAAATTTTTGAAAAACAAAATGATCGAGATAGAAAAATTTCAGTAGAGAAATTGGCCAGTGAGTTTGGAGCGCAGTACATCGTTTTTCCCAATCCTATGTATGGAGACTGGGAGGGTGGAATTTATGAATATCAATGGAAATTGCCGATGGATGAAAAGATAAAAATGCATATTCAAAAATTAGAAAGTTTTTGAGGTGTTTACTAAAACTTAAAAAATCTTACCGATGCGATTATCTGATTCTTAAATTTTAAAAGTAATGGCATAGTCAAAAAAGTTTATTAGGATAGGGATCGCTTTAATAAAAGCATTTCATTTAATTCACATTCATTATTTATTTTGATGTGTAACTTTCGATCTTAGTGGGGTGACGCTATGAAATTTTTTTCAGCATTTTTTACATTTGTATTAGCTTTTGCATTTTTACTTACTCAAGGTTGTACCAAAAAAAATGATACGATTTTGATCGGAAACTACGGCTCCATGACAGGTGCTGAAGCCACTTTTGGCTTAAGTACAAAAGATGGAATTACTTTGGCGATTGAAGAAATTAACGTCGCTGGTGGGATCAATGGAAAAAAAGTCGACATGAAAGTTTATGATAACGGTGGAAAGCCAGAAGAGGCCCGCTTGAGTGTAGAGAAGCTTATCAATGTGGATAATGTGGTCGCCATCCTTGGAGAAGTGGCATCGACTAGGTCTCTTGCCGCTGCTCCGGTAGCTCAGCAATATAAAGTTCCCATGATCTCTCCAAGTTCTACCAATCCAGAAGTGACGAAAAAAGGTGATTATATTTTTCGCGTTTGCTTTATTGATCCGTTTCAAGGAATGGTCATGGCAAAATTTGCGTTTAATAGTTTGAACTTGAAGAAAGCAGCTGTCCTTCGCGATTCTAAATCTGATTACAGTATGGGGCTAGCGGATTATTTCACTAAAACATTTACTGAGCTCGGTGGAACGATAGTGGCCGATGAAAAATATCAGTCTGCTGATGTGGATTTCAAAGCACAATTGACTTCATTGAAAACCAAGGCCCCCGATTTTATTTTTATTCCAGGATATTACACCGAAGTGGGGTTGATCGCCCGACAAGCAAGGGATTTGGGTCTCACAGTGCCTCTTTTGGGAGGAGACGGATGGGACTCACCTAAGCTTTTTGAGATTGGTGGTGATGCACTTACTAATTCTTATATAAGTAACCACTTTGCAGCAGAAGATCCAAGACCAGAAGTTCAAAAATTTGTCACATCCTTTAAAGCGCGTTTTGGTGTTGAACCAGATGGACTTGCTTCTGCTGGTTACGATGCGGCCAATATTTTATTTGAGGCCATGAAAAAAGCTAAGTCACTCGAAGGTAGTGAGTTGCGAACTGCGCTCGCCCAAACGAAAGATTTCAAAGGTGCTACTGGTGTGATTAGTTTGGATGAAAACAGAGATGCGGTTAAGTCTGCGGTTATTTTGAAAATTGAGAGTGGAAAATTTAAATACGTTGAGACAGTTAATCCATAGTCATTACACCAGTTGTAAGGCCTGGGAAAGGATATCCATTGGAAGAATTCATTCAGCACACGATTAATGGACTTTCCCTCGGCAGCATTTATGCTTTAGTGGCCTTGGGGTACACTATGGTTTTTGGTGTGCTCCAGCTCATCAATTTTGCACACGGTGATATCTTTATGGTGGGATCATTTTTTGGTCTCTACGCCATGAGATTTTTTGCTCCTCATTTTCAACCGGGGCCGGTTCTTGCGATTTTAGTGATGGGCTGTGCGATGACTGCAAGTGCGGTGCTTGGAGTTTTAATTGAGCATCTTGGCTATAAACCCATGAGGCGTGCTCCGAGAATTAATATTTTAATTACCGCCATCGGTATAAGTTTGTTTTTAGAATACGGAGGCCAACTGGTGTTTGGGGCAAGCCCACAATTTTTTCCTCCCTTTTTTGAAAAAACTCAATTTCATATTTTTGATTCCGTTACCATCGATAGCAATCAAATTAGTATTTTTTTGATCGCCTGTTTGCTCATGACCGCGTTGCAGTTTTTAGTTTTTAAAACTCAATTTGGTAGATCCATGCGCGCCTTAAGTCATAGTTTAGATACCGCCAATTTAATTGGAATCAATGTGAATCAAGTGATCCGCATTACTTTCATGTTGGGATCAACTCTGGCCGGTGCGGCAGGTGTGTTGTACGCGCTTGCTTACCCTAAAGTTGAACCCTTGATGGGCGTTCTTCCAGGACTAAAAGCATTCGTTGCTGCCGTTCTGGGTGGAATCGGAAATATTACAGGAGCTGTGATTGGGGCCTTGATTTTAGGATTAAGTGAAACCTATGTGGCCGGATACATCAGCAGTACTTACCGAGATGCCTTAGCGTTTATCATTCTCATTATTGTTTTACTCGTGCGCCCGTCTGGGTTACTCGGTAAAAAACGAATTGAAAAAGTTTAATCCATGCAAAAAATAAAACATTATCTTAATCAGACAGTTGTTAAGATTTTCCTTTTGCTCTTCGTTTCATTTTTGATCTCTTGGGTGTTGTCCGGTTTTCCTTTTTCGGATCAAGCGTTATCTCAAATTTTATTTTTAAAACCCTTTAGAACCAGTGGCCTTCTTAGTCCTTATGTTTATTCCATTCTTATTCTACTGGGAATCAATGTGATGCTCTCTGTTTCCTTGGCACTATTAAATGGTTTTTGCGGCCTATTCACCATGGGACACGCCGGATTTATGGCCATCGGAGCTTACAGTAGTGCTTCCTTCATTATGTTTGCTATTCCTAGCTCAACCCCACTTTTACTTAAACTCATCGCCGCTGTTTTGATTGGCGGATCCATGTCTGCGATTGTGGGTTTTGTGATCGGCTATAGCTCCCTTCGCTTAGCGGGCGATTACCTTGGAATGGTGACTCTTGGTTTTGGTGAAATAATTCGAATCGCTATCTTAAATATTGATGCTGTTGGTGGGGCAAGGGGAATGATTGATATTCCTCAATTCACAAATCTTTTTAGTGTCATGTTTGTTAGTGCGCTGATCGTGCTCATTGTTAAACGAATTCGGGAATCTCGTTTTGGTAGAACCATGTTTGCGATAAAAGAAAATGAGATTGCCGCCCAAATGATGGGGATCAATCCCACCAAAATAAAAGTACAGGCCTTTGTCTTTAGTAGTTTTATGGCCGGGATGGCCGGCGCTCTCTTTGCGCACTCCGAAGGTTACCTAAGCACGCAAACTTTTACCTTTGTAAAAAGTTTTGAAATTATTGCGATGAACGTGATCGGTGGGCTTGGAAGTATTTCTGGTGCTATTGTGGGCGGTGCACTACTCACTGTTCTTCCGGAAGGATTTAGAGTCCTTCAAGATTTTACAGGCATTGATCTTAGAATGATTATTTACGCCCTTACGATTACGCTGATTATGATTTTTCTTCCTCAAGGTTTAATGGGAAGTAAAAATGGAAACGTGAAGGAATTTAAGTGGCTCAAATGACATCAACAATTACAACTACAACTTCAAATCAACCACTGTTAAAATTAGATAATATGTCTCTCTATTTTGGGGGAGTTCGCGCTAATCACCAAGTGACTTTTTCCATGGGTGAGGGCCTGCTATACGGTCTAATCGGTCCCAATGGCGCTGGAAAATCTACTATCTTTAACGTGATCACTGGCCTGTACACACCTACTTCAGGCGACGTTTTTTTTCAAGGGGAGTCCATCAAGGGACGTCCGTCTTATGAACTTGCGAAAAGGGGCATTGGCCGAACGTTTCAAAATATACGCCTTTTTAAAGAACTCACGGTGCTTGAAAATGTGATGACTTCTTTTTTTCATCAGACGCCTGGTGGCTATGGAAGCGCACTATTTCGAACGGATTTTTATAGTGCTAACGAAAAGATCGTGCGAGAAAAATCCCTCGAATTGCTGGAGCTCATGGGCCTGATTGACAATGCAGAAGAGAAGGCCCAGTCCTTGCCCTATGGAAAGCAGCGCAAGTTAGAGATGGCCCGAGCGCTAGGCCTAAATCCAACATTGCTACTGCTCGATGAACCGGCCGCAGGATTAAACCCATCAGAAACAAAAGAACTCACCAATCTCATTGCGAAAATTCAAAAAACGAAAAAAATTTCTGTGCTACTCATTGAACATGATATGAAATTGGTGATGGAAATTTGCGAAAAAATTTTTGTGCTTGATTATGGAACTTTGATTGCAGAAGGTGGTGCCGCAGAAATCCAATCTAATCCTCGCGTGATAGAAGCTTACCTTGGTGTGGAGGATTAAACATGTCGACTTCGCTATTAGCGTTAGAAGTAAATCATTTATCTGTGAATTTTGGAAATGTGCAGGCCTTAAAAAACATATCCTTTAATGTTCCCACGGGCAGCATCATTTCATTGATTGGCGCCAATGGGGCAGGAAAAACAACAACGCTCAGATCCATTTCCGGTGCGGTTGAACGCAAAGGGGAAGTCAAACTTTTTGGAAATTCCATTAGTGGATTAGAGCCTTATCAAGTGGCCGGGAAAGGAATTGTTCATAGCCCTGAGGGGCGAGGAATTTTTCCCAATTTAACGGTACTTGAAAATTTGAAATTGGGCACCATGACGGGGCCTCACGCCGAAGATCATTTTGATCAAAATTTAAGCGAGTGCTATCTTTTATTTCCTCGCTTGAAAGAGCGCTTAAGACAAATGGCAGGAACGTTATCGGGAGGCGAGCAACAAATGCTTGCGATCGCTCGCGCGCTGATTGGTGAGCCCAAAGTTTTATTACTCGATGAACCTTCCCTAGGCCTTGCTCCGCAAGTCGTAAAATTAATCTTTGAAATTATTTTGAAAATTAATCGTGAAAAAAAAGTTACTGTTTTATTAGTGGAACAAAACGCCAAGCAAGCACTTAAAGTGAGTGACTATGCTTACGTATTAGAAGTTGGGACCATCTCATTAGAAGGTAAGGGTAGCGAGCTTTTAAATAATGATAGTGTTCGCAAAATCTACTTAGGCGAACACTAATAGCGTTGAGTTGTGTTTAGTTTTTTTGAGCAAGTTGTTTATTTAATCCTGGATCAATTCCTAATCGTGCAAGGTAAAGAATTTTTCTATCTTCAAAAATTTTCGTAATGCAATTTATCTTTGCGTAAGTCGCATTGTTTCCATTTTCATTCTTAGCTTTCTTGTCATTCATCCATGTTTTTGCTTCTAGAATGCTACTATCAATGAGCGCCAACACTTTTTCAATTTCTGCATTTGATCTTTGGTATCCATCAAATTTCAAGAAGCATACTTCGCCATTTGGTGTGGTCTTTATACCCATCATGATCGAGTGATCTTTTCCTAATTGCTGAATGATATTTCCATAAATGGGAACATCGTAAAATGATCTATCTTCTACATATTGCTCCGAATCACTAAAGCAGCTCGATAAAACAGTAAGCATGGATAATGTTATTAACAATTTCATTTTCATATGGATGGCCCCCTCTGGAAGCGGACGGTAAAACATATTCAGTTTGTAAGAAAGTTCCTAGGAATAATTTCCCTAGTCTTACTTTATTAATGAGTAAAATTTTCATCTTCAGTGCGTAGTGCGGCATAATAAGGGTTGTCGACAAACCTAAGGACTTAGGAAAGCTCAAACTCTTCTTCCATCCATACCGGACGATCCATGGAAATTTGGGTGGAAATAGGAGCTATACGTAACGCAAAACTTGGAATGAAGATGGAGAGTATCGCTGCTAAATAACATTTCATTTCTGTGCTCAAATTTTCCATTTGAGTTCTCCTTCTCGAATTCTTTTATGACGATAAAAATTTATTGATAATTTAGTATCGGTATTTTTTTTAAAAACTTTATTTTGGATAAAAAGCTTGATGCGGTCGCTCAAGAAATCAAAAGAATTTTGCCAAAACAGCTCTAGGGGGCCACCATGTTAATAGTACAAATTCATTAAAGGTAATTTATTCAAGGAGGGGTAATGTTAAAACTAATAATGTTTCTTATCGTATTTGTATCTTCGCTATCAAGGTCCAGTGCTAATTTCTTGGAACAAAATCCTGGAAATTTAAACGTTGAAATACAGTCTCAAAATTTTGAAGATGATTATGAGTGGCTTCATAAGTATCAATACGATTTAACCTACGCATCCAAGAAATTTCAAAATTTTCATGTTGTCACTTCTGAAGCGGGACTGAAATTTCTATCCAAACGTTTCAAAATCAATCAAGTATCCCTCAAAGAAAATTTTTTGATGATGGCCCCGGATGGAGACTATCAATCACCTGATGACGTCAATCAATGGGCCAATGAGCTGGCAAAATTGTATCCAGAATTTGTTCACTTGGAATCAATTGGGAAAAGTTTAGAAGGAAGAGATCTTTGGGCGATTAGAATTAGTGATGATCAAGACGCCAACCCAAACGAGCCGTCAGTAATATTTAATGCTCTTCATCACGCAAGAGAAGTCATGACTGTTGAGGTCATTATGGATATTGCGACCTGGATTTTAGAAAATCACACCAACAATGATCAAGCTGAAAAATGGCTTAAGAGCTTACAAATTTATCTTATCCCGATGGTTAATCCTGATGGCTCCAATAAAGTTTGGACTGGAAATAGTATGTGGCGCAAAAATGTGCGCGACGGCCACGGAGTCGATATCAATCGCAATTACCCGTACAAATGGAATACTTGTAATGGATCCAGCAGCAGCACTTACGCCCAAGATTATCGCGGGCCTTCCGCTGCCAGCGAGCCTGAGACACAAGTGATGATGGCCTTTATCAAAAAAGCAAAACCAAGTTTTAGTATTTCCTTTCACTCTTACGGAGAAATGGTGATTTATCCTTTTGGATGCCGAGATAATCGCACTCCTCCAGAAATGGGAGTTGAAAAAATGGGTAAAGAAATGGCAGCAACGATAGGATACTCACCAGGGACTAGTTGGGAGTTGTTGTATGATGTGGACGGTGGAGATATCGACTGGCTCTTTGCCGAGGCAGGAGTGATTCCTTTTGTCATTGAGGTAAGTCCACGAACCGATGGTTTTCAACCAAGTTTTGCAAAACGTGATCCTTTAGTCACGAAGGTAAGATCAGCATGGCAGTATTTGCTGGGCAGATTTGATCGTGCAGGTATCAATGTGAGTAGTTCAAAGTCTGGTCGATTAGAGATTTTGAAAAAACAAAATGTTCGATGGAAGACGGTATACTCTGTTTCCACTAATGAACAATTAAAATTTTATCCTTTAGAGAGTGGAAATTATAAAATAAAATTTCGAGCTTTAAGTAGTGATACAGAAAGTAAGAACGTTGTCGAAACGTTTCAAATTAAAGATAATACGACAGTTAAGTATCATTTTTAATCTGGTCCTAAGGAGATTTGTCATGACTGAGACGGTAAGTATACAAGCAAAAGTTAATCAAGAAATTACTCAGGCCATGAAAGATAAAAATAAGGAGCGCTTAGAGGCGCTCCGCTTTTTAAAGAGTTTGTTTATCCATAATAATACATCAGGAAAACCTACGGACGATTTGTCCGTGGTTGTAAATCATGTGAAGAAATTAAATGATTCTTTGGCCGCTTATCCGGTAGGATCGGAGCATGCCTTAAAAATTCAGGCCGAATTAAAAGTCATGGCCGAATATTTACCTAAGGCAATGGAAGAGTCTGAAGTGATCAACCTGGTTAAAGAATTTATGAAATCCAATCCATCTGCTCAACTTGGAGATGCGATGAAGTTTGTGACACCACAAATTAAAGGCAAATTTGATGGCAAGCGGGCCTCAGAAATTGTTAAATCGCTTATAAACTAAATATTTTTGTTGTATTTTTGGTAATGGTTTCATCGTTGATACAGCACGTTTCATTCATGAAACTTTTCAATGTGGAATATTCAGAAATTTGATCGTCACTTTCTATTAAAATCTTATCGGTTGGAATATCTTTAATAATTTTTAATCTACGGTCTAATTTTAATTTTAAAATCCTTGGCGATATTGAGGCGTAGAGAGCGAATTTTGTTTTTGTTGGGTAGCAATTTAGCAAATAGTTGTGCCAAATGACGGGGCCAGTGCGATGAGTTTCATGAAGAATCTTTAAAATCTCAGACTCACTTCGTACCGAGTGAATGATAATTGGTTTATCTGGAAATTTATTGGCAACCAAGAGGGCCCATTTAAAAATCATCTCTTGTTGATCATTGGTTACATCACTCCTAAAAAAATCTAGGCCCACTTCTCCCAAGGCCAAACAGCGGGGATCTTGCAAGTGATCAAGGAAAAATACTTCTACATCGTTTTGGTTTTTTATTTTCGACAAGTACCAAGGATGAAGACCGGTGGAGTAATATCCTTGAGGAACGGGTTCGTTGACCTTCCAGTAATCCCAATTTTGCACGGTGAAGACATCTTCGCTTGGGGAGGGGAAATGAGAATGAGCATCAAAAATTTTATAATTTAATTTCATTGGCAAAAATTTTTTCTAGCGCCGCATGCGCCGCAAACATTCCAAGAGTCGAAGTGATCGTGACTAAGCTTCCCATTTTTTGCTCGCAAAATGAACCCTCTTCCACTTCCAAGGAATGATCTTTATTTGAAACTTCTTCTTTCGGAAGTTCAGTGGAAAAGACGGTGGTGATCCCGAAGGGTTTTTGTTTTTTTCGTGTAAACTCAAATTTAGTTCGTAGTTTTTTCCGTACACGTTGAAGAAGCGGGTCGTGGATAGTGTGTGCGAGATCTGCAATCTTAATGAGGGTCACATCCGTTTTTCCGGCCCCACCCCCCGTACAAATGATAGGGATATTTTCCCTCTGGGCCGTATCTAATAATAAACATTTATTGGCAACCCCATCAATCGCGTCAATGATAACCGATGGGGAGAGTTTCATTAGTGATACGATATTACTTTCAGTGCAAAAATCTTCGATGATCAGTACCTTAATATCTGGATATATTTTTTTTACTCTCTCGCTCAATAAAGTTGCCTTTTGCATTCCCACCGTCTCGTAGGTGGCCATAATTTGCCGATTAATATTGCTGACACACACATCATCAGCATCCACTAAAATGAGAGTTTTGACCCCGGTGCGCGCCAGTGCTTCTACTGCCCACGAGCCGACGCCCCCCAATCCCACAATCATGACGGTTGCATTTTGTAATTTTTGAAATTTTTCGTCGCCGTAAATTTTGGCCACTGCTTGCAGTGATAAAGGAATTTTCAAAGTCCCATTCTCCATACCGCAAGAGTAATGGCGGTTGCTTGGCTCACGTTTAAGCTATCAAGCACGCCGGTTCCGGGGATCGATGCCATGACTAACTCATTTCTTAATTCTTTTGAGAGGCCAACATTTTCAGCGCCCATGAAAAAAGCATATTTCGTTTTTTTTATAGGGTATTGTTCGATCACTTCTTTTAAATTTTTTTTGGCGTGGGAATCGAGGCCAATGAAAACAAAACCCAGTTGCTTTAATTCTTTGATAAAAGTCATCGTATCATTCATGAAATAATGGGGGAAATATTCCCATCCTCCCTGGGCAACTCGGTAAGCGGCCGGAGTTAAATTTTTCATTTCGCTATTTAAAATGAAGCAGGCATTGATACCAAAATGCGCTCCCGATCTCGCCATTGCCCCTAAGTTGTGAGGATTAGTCACTCCATCGACACACAAAATACATTGGGCGCTACTATTGGATAAAACATTTTTCCAGGCAGGAAAAAACGTCCTTTTGGCCACCATGATGATTCCTTCATGATGCTCAGATTTTGCAATTTTCGTTAAGTCATTAGCTTCGACAATGCGGTAGCCTAATTTTTTTTGAGAGCAAAAGTACATCACCGATTTTAAGGCGTCAGTGTGTTCTTTGAGGGTATAAAATTTAATGAGAGAATCAGGTCGCTTTCGAAAGAAGGCCTCGCAAGCATTCCACCCGTAGATAATTTCTTCTGCTTCAAAAAAATTTTCACTAGATTTATTATTACCTTTTGGTCGATTTGTTCGCACGCTTGATCCTTCGCTAGGAATTATTGTTTATTTAATTTCTTATTTTCGTTATGATGGCCAAATGCACATTGCCATCGCGCCACTAAATTTTCAATCTATCCTAGAAGAAGAATTAAAACTTAAAAAAGTAAATTTTCAACTGCTGGGAGATGGGACTTATCTTCTACCAGAAGCTGGCCCAGATTTACAACTATGGTGGGCCGCTCAACACTGGAAAGAGGGAAGTCGTCATCGTTTTGAATCTATCTCACAGGCGGCGAAGCAGCTTGTAGAAGGTGGCCCAAAGTTTAAACATCGATATTATTTTCATCCAACAACTCACGTACGTCGAATGAATCTTATCGGTGAGAAACTTTTACAATTAGATTTAAAAAAACGAATCACCTTTTTGGAGGGGCATGACCTTTCCCTGCCACCCATGCTGAATGTAACTATGTTGGGAAAAGATGAATTTTTTCTATCACAGCATGCAACTCCAAAGAGACCTGCAGGCATTTATGAATTTGTAGAAGATAAAGTGACTCCGCCCAATCGTGCCTACTTAAAGCTCTGGGAATTTTTTACACGCTTCGCTTGGCCCACGGCCAATTCATCATCAACTTCACCATCGTTATTAAAGGATGTGGCAATTGATTTAGGAAGCTCCCCTGGAGGATGGACTTGGGTGCTGAGTCATTTTTTTCAAGAAGTTATTTCCATTGATAAAGCACCGCTAGAAGATCGAATTCTCAATCATCAAAATCCCAATCTTGGAAAAGTTTCATTTATGAAGCAAAATGCCTTTGCCCTCAATCCCAAAGATTTTCCGCAAGTGAGCTGGCTATTTTGTGATGTGATTGCTTACCCAAGTAAGACGTTGGAGATGATTCAAAAATGGCTCTCTGATGGCCATTTAAAAAATTTTGTTTGCACGATAAAACTTCAAGGAAAAACAGATTTTGCTGCGATCGAAGAATGCTCAAAGATTCCAGGCTCTCATGTTATCCATCTTCATAACAACAAACATGAACTAACATGGTATAAATTGCAAAATTTAGGTTAATAAACTTTTATAGTCGGTTATTTTTCACCGACTGCTATCTTTAAGAAATCATTAGAAATTCTTCCCATCCAGGAATCGTTTGTTAACACTCAGTCAATTGAGCGAACCTCCCTTGAATCTGATCCTCCAAGGCCTATAGTTATATTTAGAGACCGTCCTTCCCAAGGGAGGATCGGTCGTGTTGAAAGGGGGTTATTTCATGAAAGTAAAAGTTTCTTTTCACAATGTTGACCACAGTGATTCTCTGGAAGAATTTATCCGAGAAAAAAGCTCAAGGCTTGAGCATTTCTTAGGAGAGTCAGAGAAATTAGATTGGGTCGTCCAATTTCGGGATCGTTTTTTTGATCCCATTTTGAAAATGAAGTATGGAGGAAAAGTGTGGAGCATTCACGCTCGCGGATCCAATCCGTATTTATCCATTCAATCTGTTTTGAAAAAAGCATTTCGAATTTTGGAGGCACAGAAATCACGGCTCAAAGTTCGAATCCATGATCACGCAGATTGGAAGCGAGGTAACATTCCGCTAACTGTTTAGTTGTAAAATCTTTCACGGGGGGCCAGGAGTGTATTTTTTCTTTGGCCCTTCCTCTATATTATATAAAAAGAAACCAAATATTTTTTGTATTAAACATTCGACTACTTGATCAATCGCTTCGACTTACCAAAGCGAATAAGAAGTGCGTGAGGCAAGGCCAAAGAAGAGAGGACAATAATAATATATTGAAAAATCCTCTGACTGAGAATTTCCTGATTTACAGAGTGCAGATAAAATAAAACAGGAAGTCCTGATAATGGGATTAACCAATAGGGCAGGATGGTTAGTGGAGAGGGAATTTTAACCGTAAGCAAGACATTGACAACATGCTTAACAGAGTGAATGAAACAAAAATAGATCCCAAAGGCAAACAAGGGATTAATTAAAATGAAGAGAGTTGATATCAACAAAGGCTCGAAAAACGTTATATCAGCTTCTTTTAAATTTTTAAAAAACCTTAAAAGTCCTAAAAAAGTGTGAATCACAACAAAAAATAAAGAAATAGAACCTAAAACCAAAAAAATACTTTTGAGCTGAGTAAGATTAACTTCCGGTTGTATCCATTTCACGATTTGAAGGGTTTCTTTTTCGTGAAACATCATGGGAAGACAAAAAGGTAAGCTGACTCTTGCAAGGAACTCGATGACCTTAATTTTTACTGAAGAGGCACTATCTTGCATGTCACTGTCCGCAAAGTGAAACAAGGAATAGCTCATAAAAAAAAGAAAACAGGCCGTTGGGTAAATGGGCCAAAGAAATAGAATAGGTATCGCAAATCCCATATAAATCAAAAGGCCAATCAACATTAGCTTCTTTGATGGCAGGATTCTTCGAATAATATAAACATCAAGCGCTCCATGGGGCATTCCTAAAAAAACGAGTCCTGTAATGAGGAGAGTGAGCCTGAAATCCAAGTTTGGAAAAAAATAACTTAAAGTAAGTGTGGAAACAAAAACTAAGACCGCAACCGTAGTTGCGATCTTAGTCCAAAGCGCTATTTTGAAATCATCGAAAGATGTCTTAACGAGCAAGTTGCTTTTCTTCAATTTGAGAAGGAAGTGATCCGTCTTCTTTTGATTTTTGGTAAGCAATTGCGAAAATCATCACACCGTAAAGACATTTGGCCGTGATGTCAGCAATCGTGTAACCCACTTGTACGGCAACAATGGATCCTGGTGATTGAAGACCGCCCCAAGTTCCGATGGCATAAGCGATCGGATAAAAACCCCATGTCGCAATAAGTAGGTAGCGAGTATTAGTAAAAAGTGTTTTTACCTTTTCGCTAGCACTTGAAAGTTGTGCGCCAAGTTGGCCCCATAAAACGACGAGGATGTAAATAAATGGGATCGTAGAAAGAATTCCCCAAAGATTTCTTGTTCCTAGATCAGTGGAAATTTCCCCTGGATAACCAAGAGCGATCATCAGGACGGCAGCGATTACGAGATTTCTTAGCATCGGTCCCGTTGAACCTTTGCTGATGTTGAGAACAAGCACCAACTCAACAAGTAAAAGAGGTACTGTAAGTAACCAATCTACATAGCGGTAGGCATCATTAAAGGGTTTTCCACTTGGCTCATAAGAACCGTTGACGAGAGAGAATGCTCCTTCCCAACTCCCCATGATTCTGTAGTAGTGATAACCCGCGATGAGAACAACAAGCGAAGACACGATCATCGATACTCTGTACTTAGCACCGATAATTTTTTGGGACATGACGAAAAATGCGAATGATCCAAACATGGCCGCAACTGCTAATGAAAGCATGTTGAATACCAATGAATACTCGCCGGCCGATAAACTAGGCATGGAACCTCCTGTTAAAGTTTAGTTCTAGAACGTCTATGATCTTTGTTCATTAATCATTATATTTTTTTCTAATTCTAACAAGTAAGTTTAAGCAATTTTATTATTTATTATTTATTTTTTGTTATTCTTGATTCGCGAATCTCGAAAGTACTTCCACGGCACAACTAACATACCAAGGCTGTGGGTATTCTCTTTTCCATGATTAGCGTGATGAACCTTGTGGGCAGTATTGAGAGCGACGAGGTACCAATGTTTCAATCTTGAAAAGAGAACAATTCTTCTATGAATGATAACCTCATGAACCAAAAAATAGGCCCCACCATAGGCCATAATACCAAAGCCTATGGACCCAAGGGCAGGAGCTCCCAAAAGACTATCAATCAAGATGAAACAAAAACTTGGAATAGCAAAAACAAAAGCGAAGAAATCATTTTTTTGCCACTTTCTGTTTTTGTTTTGAACATGGTGATCTTGGTGAAGTGACCAAAGAAAACCATGCATAACATATTTATGAAGAAGGTAGGCTGCTAACTCCATGAAAAAAAAAGTAGAGATAAAAATAGCTATCCAGCTCAACCGGCCCATTAAAGATCCCTCCTCAGGGAGTAGGTGATTTTTGAAATCTCGTCTCTCATCACGACAAAAAGTATCAGCCCTTGGGAAACCATCAAGTTGGTCACGAGGAAAAAGATGGCCTCTTCTAAGGGGAGAGGGCCTAAATTAAATCCGATCGTATAGGTGTCTGATATACTCCAAATCCCCCAAGAAATCGCCAGACCATCTGCCATCCATAGGTAAAATGTCGTTATCAAGGTTGAAACAAGAAGAATTTTATGATTTGCGAGTAAATAATTTCCACCAAAAAACCATTGCAAAAGAATCACGGGCATACCCCAGCTCAAGATAAGTCCTAAGTACCTACTTTTTTCAAAGTAAAGAAAGATGAGTCCTAAAAGAAACAAAAGGAGATAAGAAGAGAAAACTATTTTTTTTCTATTCATTTTCTGAACTATTTTCATGTTAGTAATTTTAGTAAGTGGAATTCTTTTTTGTAGTAAAAAACAAAAAAGGCCGGAGAGAATCGTTTGTAAAACAAAAAAACAGTACTCCTCTAATGGAACATAACCGATCGTTCCCAGAATTCTATCTTCTCCGTAAATCCACACTCCAGACTTAACCAAGTAATTATCCCAAGGTGCTGTATAAGTAACCGCTAGAAAAATGAGAAGAATAATTCCAAAGCGAAACTCTTTTTTATTGGGAAGATCACTTTTTTTATATAACGTGACTACAATCGTGAGTGGAATTCCTAAAAAAATGAGAAGGAATTGAAGATAAGTCATTTCATTTGTTCCCTTCCAAGTGATGATGAAGAGAAAAATGAAGTTCCTCTTTGTGGTTACTTGGCCTCCAAAAAAAAGAACTCTTAAGTTTCACGATGCACTTCAATGTCACCATCATTTTTTCTGCCAGGTTCAAGTAAATCCTACCTCCTGAAACATCGTAATTATTTTTTCGTATTTTTATTCCGATATGACGATAAAGCTCGCCAGCAAGAAAAATAACAAATCGTGCCCGGATAGGGATGTAAGACAAACCCTCATAAGCACTTCGGTAATATCGGTCGGCCTTATCGAGGGCCTCTTGAATATAAATTTTTAGCTCTTGTGCACTTACTGTTTCCGATCCTGGAAGGTAGTATCTGCCTCTTTCAGCATCTTCTTTCACATCTCGGCAAATATTGGTTAATTGCATTGCGATACCGAGGTCGACGGCGTGAGGGTGAGATAAAGTGGATGACACCCCAATCAAAGGACACATCATCAGACCTACGACCCCCGCTACTCTGTAGCAATAAAGCATTAAATCTTCTTCGGATGTGATTTCACCGCCGCGAACATCAAATTCGGCACCCTTGAGGAGTTCTTTTATATGTTCTCTTTTTACGCCCCAACTCTCGACCTCATTCATGAGTTGATTAAAGGACGTTTGAAAAAGAGGATTTTCTAAGTCATTTAAAATAGAGGCAACAGCAAGGGCAGATTCTTCGTCTGGTAACTCATCGGCGCAATCATCAATGAAGCGACAAAGACGATAGAGAGTCGCAATTTTTTTTAAATCTTTTTGAGAAAAAATCAAACTGGCAAAGTAAAACGACTTCCCGTGCTTCGACATCAGTTCTTCAGCATTGGACATAAGGTAGTTACGGGTTAACTCTTCGTAGGTTTGGTTATTCAAGTGAACTCTCACGCTCTGAAGAAGAAAATTTTTTTGGAATCGCAAACCCAACGTTAGTAAATTTATTTTTTAAATCGGGAACCATTTTTTCTAGCACTTTTGCTGAATTTAAAACGCCAGGGACACCAGCTCCTGGATGGGTGTTGGCACCAACAAAATAGAGTCCTTTGATATCTTCTGATTGATTATGAAAGCGAAAATATGCCGACTGACTCAAAGAGGGTTCTAGACCAAACGCGGCCCCTTTTTCGCTCTGTAATTGAGTCTCAAAGTAATCTGGAGTGACCGAAAAATCGACGGTCATGTTTTCTGTGAGGCATGGTAAATGGTTTTTTTCAAGCCACCCATAGATTTTATCTTTGTAGCGCTGCTCTTCGTCTCTCCAATTTGTTTTTCCCACTTTGTTTGGGACGGGAGAGAGAACATAAAAACATTCGTGACCATCAGGTGCAAGTGAGGAATCCGTTCGCGTGGGAGCGTGTAAATAAAGGCTAAAGTCATCTGCCAGGATTTTTTTTGAAAAGATATCATTTAAGAGGCCTTTGTAGCGTGGCCCCATCAGTATCGTATGATGGGCGAGGCCTGGGTAGAGTTTTTTAGTTCCAAAGTAGGCGACAAATAAGCTCATCGAATGTTGTTTGAGTCCAAGGCGAAAGTCGCTATGTTTCGAGCGGTGCTTAGCATCAATCATATCGCGGTACACTCTGACAGGATCAGCATTACTTACGACTATGTCACAGGGAAAAATTCTCTCATCAGTTGTGAACACTCTTTTAACGCTGCCTCTTTCAATCTCAATTTTTTTAACCGAGGATTGGGTGTAAATCTTGGCACCTTTCATGAGTAAAAGTTTTCTGAGCGCATCGACGATCGCCCCTGTTCCACCTTTGGCAAAATAGACTCCCCATTTTCTTTCTAGCCAATGAATAAGGAGGTAAATGGAGGTAATCGTAGTGGGATTTCCCCCGACAAGGAGTGGCTCAAAACTAAAGGCCATTCTGAGACGTTCATCTTTAATATATTTTGAAACGAGGCCATAAACCGAGCGATAGTTTTGTAAACGAACCATATCAGGGATAGCCCTCATCATGGAGGAGATGGTATTAAAAGGCTCATCGGCGAGCTGAGTGTAGCCGACATCAAAAATAGCTTCCGAGTGTTTGGCCAGAAGCCGATAACCATCAACATCGGCAGGAGAAAGCGCTCTGACGTTTTCTATTATTCGGTCGTTATCTCCCACATAATCAAATTGGGAGCCATCGTTGAAGATGATTCTATAGAAGGGATCGATCGCCATTAATTCATAAAAATCTTTAGCGTCTTCACCGAGGAGCTCAAAAAGCTCGCTTAAGAGATAGGGAGCAGTAATGACAGTTGGCCCTGCATCAAAAGTGAAACCGTCTTTTTTGAAAACGGCGGCTCTTCCACCGATGTCCTCTCTCGCTTCCAAAATTGTAACTTCATAGCCCTTCTTGATGAGCCTGACCGCTGAAGCCAGACCGGCAAAGCCAGAACCAATAACGACTGCCTTGTTCATTTGGTAATCTCTCCAGCAAAACTCATTTTTTCAGATACCCGTGATCTCTCTCGAATGGGGGCCAGGATCTTTTCGATGAGGGAATTTACTAAACGAAATAAAATTCTGTTGCCCTCAAAAAGCGAGTGTGAGCGTAAGTCATCCACTCGTTGCTCAAGGTGATTTAAGCAAAATTCAAGATGATGACTCTCGTTAAAAAGCTTTTCAATAATCTGGAAATCGTTTTCGTCGGTATCAGCTCTTTTCTTCCTTAAAATACGGGCAAGGATATCGAAGTCCCCTGGATTTCTCTCAAGATAGTTGACGACTAAGAAGCTCACCTTGCCTTCCTTGATATCGCACCCGCGCTCTCCTCTTTGTTTGTTGCCATAAAAATCGAGGATATCGTCTTGAATCTGAAAGATGTGTCCAAGTTGAAAGAAAATGTTCTCAAGAGAATGGATAAATTCTTTTGAAACTCCAGCAATGATTCCAACTCCAATGGCCAGTCCAGCAAAAAGAGAGGACGTTTTTCCAGCTATACAGTCAAGGTACTGCTGATGAAGGTTGTGGTGAGATTGAAGTTTATTTAATTCAAACTCATCAACTTGGCCTGCAACGACACGGGAGCTCATCACGGTGAAAAGATGGAGTAGTTCGTTTTTAGAGCTGAGATTACTTTTAATGAGCTCTTGAGGGGCGATGATTAAGAGAAAGTCACCGAGATTAATGGCCTGCTCGGGCCCGTATTCTCTCCAAGCAGTAGGCCTTCCTCGTCGTATTTCGTCTCCGTCTTGAAGGTCATCATGAATGAGAGTTGCATTGTGGAGAATCTCGCAAGTCACGGCCCAAGGGAGGACCAAGGCCAGATCAAGATTCATGGATAGGGCAAGATCACGAATAAACATAGGTCTAAGCATCTTACCTTTTGACTCAAAATGCTTAAGAGCCATCGTACGCAGCCTTCCCTCAGAATTTCTCTTGATCGATTCTTCAATGATACGACTCACTTCGCCCAGAAATTCATCCGGACCACAGGCAGTGGCGAATCTTGCGGCAAATCTAAAGTCTGAATCTATAAGTGAATTCATGAGGTAGCTCTGTGTTGGATTAGATTGTAAAAATAAAACTATAAACGTTCAATGACTAATGATAATTGAACTTAGATAAAAAAAGAGGTTAGTTAGCTCTTTTTGTGCTGATGCAGGTTTGGTTTTCAAGAAGGGTTTTTAATCATCTGCATGAATAGGTAGTGAAGGCAATATTGAGATTGCGAAAACGCAAACTGAAGGAACATAAAAATGCATCAGTATATTATGGGCAAGATACCGCCTTTAGTCGCATAAGAATTGCAAAAGATTGAACTTTCACTAATTGGTGCTTCTGAATCGGCCGCTATTACATCGTTTTTACTCCAAGGAATAATTGAGAAATATTGAGCAAGGCTTGCGCCAACTTTACCCGATTTAGTAATCCAAGAATCGGTTAAGCTGCTCGTAGGGTATTCTTCCATTTGAGCAAAATATCTGACACTCGCATAACTTAATGAACCCTTTGAGCTATGCCCTTGGACCGTTCTACTAGAATCAAATTCTTGATTAAGATTATTAGAAGCGGCGACAAAAAATTGATTAACTAAATCTAAATATTTTTGCTTCGTCATCCAAGAAGGAGCTTTACTACCATGCAAAAAACCAATGACCATGATAAGTTCTTTGTCCACTCGAGATTCATACATCATACCAGGGGCAAAGTATTGATGGTACAGATTCATAAATGCCTCTTGAAGTGTGGGATTTAATTCCTTTTCCAATCCGGCCATCTGAACCATTTTATCTAGGTATGGTTTCCAAAAATAATAAGAAAAATCTTTCAACGTCACAAATTTAGAAACAGAAAAATCATAATTAAGTTCAATGAGATAGTTTTGGCCATGAGGAGAATCCTGTCTTAATCCGGTTTCCATGAGAAACTTTGATTGAGAATTGCCTAAGCTTGATGCGATAGCTTTAAGATAGGCATCCGTGTTGCCTGCGTAAACCTTTTCAATAAGCAGCTTTCCAAGGTTTTCATGGAAAAGGGCAAAGAGAGGTATGATTAATTTATTTTTAAATGTATCAATTGACCTTATGGAAATTACTTGGTTTGCGACATCATCCAAAGCTAGAGTTTCTCTTCCTTTAATCGAGAAGAATCCACTTTCTTCATGCAAGTTAACTGTTTCATCAATGAAATTAAAATCTTTCAGTGTCTTTAGATATTTTGACATTTGAAGCTGAGATCTCGCCTTCTGAAAGGCGAGTTTTTTAGAATCACCAAATTGGGTTGGATCCATATTGGTAGCAGAAAGTTTTAAAAAAAATGGTTCACTTCCTGTATTTGTTATCGAAGTTTGAGGAACAATAAGTGTTGTGCGAGAAGCCGTTGTCACTCCATAAAATTTCATTAGATTGCATTGAGATTTCGTTATATACAAAATATTATTTTTTTTCAACGATTCCTTCAATTTATTAAAATAGCTGTTTAGATCATTATCTTTTTCATAGGGATGCTTAAACCAAATAAAATAATCTTCAACTGATTCATTAACGGTGATATTAAGAAACCCGCTTTTAATCCTAATTGTTTCATTTTGTACTAAATAGCTTTCAACTAAATTCATAGTTGCTAGATCTTCGAATTCTGCATTGATTATATTTTTAGGAATTAAAATGTAGTCCATCTCAAAAACGGTTAATTTTACTGGAGTATTATTGTTTCTAATAGGAAGCAGTAATTGAGAAGCTTCATCTTTTACCCAATTCAGTGGGGAATTTGTTAATGGTGAAACAGGATTTCCATATTGTTCAAAGAGTAAGTAATGGTAAAGATTCGGAAAATTAGTTTTCAAGTGGTCATCAATACCACTGTCTTGTGAGTAAGAATTAATACTTAATAGAGATAAGAGGATGGTGAAAACTAGCTTTGGGTTTAAAAAAAATGGCATTAAATTTCTCAACAATTATTTAATGATGGCCGCCATACGAATCAACATTTTCTTCTCAATGGACGATCAGCTTCAAATTTATGTTAAAATCTAATTTTGAGAAATGGTATGACAGGAAAAAATTGCTATGATTGTAAAAAATTGAATGTTTTATAAAATCATCTACAAGGCAATTCTTTAATAAATAGGCGAGAGTAACTTGATTATACAAAAAAAAAATAAATCAGAGTGGTGCCGTAAATTTGTATTTGCATTAATATTGTTTGTTGGATGTTTATCAAACGTCTTTGCAAGTGAATGTGATGGAAAAGTGACACCGGATGCATTTTATTTTAAGTCCGAGCGACTTCAATTTAAGCCCATACTATCTGATGCTGAAAAAAATGTTGCGAAAGGAATTTGGTTAAATACTGAAGTTCAGAATATGAGTAAAGATTTTCGCACTGACGTTCAATTAAATGAAATATTGGTAAACGGCGTAAGTTCAATGGAAAGGTTTAAATATAAATTTTATAATGAATTCGAAAATCCAGTCATAAATTTTGGAATATATCTAGAAAATGTCATGATTGGAATTTTTCAAGTTTCTACCTCGAGATATGATGAAGGTATAAAGTCGGACGTTGCTTACCACTTAGATCCATTATTCTGGAAAAAAGGTTTTGCAAAAGAATCGTTGAAAAGAATGGTTCTTTTTATTTTTGATGTGCTAGGATCGAATAAAATAACGGCAGAAATAGAGAAAACTAATGAGGGATCGATTGCAGTCGCTGTGAGTAATGGTTTTACAAAAAAACCAAATCCTTTTGCCGGTTTTGATGCACCTACAACAGATTTCTATGAACTTACAAAGCCAAAATAATCAACTTGATTAATAGTATTTTAGAAATTAGTTATCTTTCTTTTCAACTTCCTTTCAATCAGTTAACTTCAACTCACTATGTTGGGATATTTTCTTTTAATTTTTAGTACTTTTATTTGGGGCATTTCTTTCGTTGCGGTTAAATGGATTTTGCCCTTTTTCAGTGCTCAGCAACTTCATCACGTGAGACTTTTCATTGCTGGAGGGGTGTCGCTCATTTATTTTTCCACTTGGTGGCTACTCAATCAGTTTAGGAAAAAAGAAACGATCACTTACCGATTACTTTTTAAGAAATCCTTTTGGTGGCCGCCGCTGCTTTGTGGTTTCATCCTCTACCTTTTTTTAGCACTGCAAACCGAAGGGATTGCTTTCACCACAGTTGCGAAAAGTGGGTTTATCACTTGTCTCTATGTTCTATTTATTCCCATTTTTTTATTTTTAGGTTGGAAGAAAAAATTTAGTTTTATTTTTTGGGTTTATTGCTGTCTATCGCTGCTGGGAATCTATTTGTTAATGGACGCCAAATTTGAAAATATTAATCATGGCGACGTGTTAACCTTGCTTTGTGCCATGGTGGGTGCGATTCATATCTTGGCCGTGGATAAATTGGCCTATCACTATCGCCCCATCATTTTTAATTGTTTGCAATGCATCGTGATGGCGATGCTCGCCACCTTGGCGGTTACGTGGAATGGGGAATGGGTAGTAATCGCTTCAGGATTGAAACAAATGGATCACATGGCCATTTTAGGTTTTATCATGATTGGTTTTTTTTCTTCGTTTTTGGCCTTTGCCTTTCAAATCTATGCTCAAAAAATGATCGCGCCTCACATAGTGGCCGTGCTTTTTTTGCTTGAGTCACCCTTCGCAGCGATTTCTGCCGTTTTTTTCTTAGGTGAATCGCTAAGTTTGCAAGGTATTATTGGGTGTGGGTTAGTTCTCTTGTCTGCTTACCAAGTTTCGCGAATGAGTGGTGAGGGACAAGAAGTCGCGGGTTGAAATTTCTGCCATGTCGCTAGTATGGTGATCGATGAGGATGACTGATTTTTGCTGGGACTTTGTTTTTTTCACATAATATTCAAGTATTAATTTTCTTTTTTCTTGATCGATGGCCGATAAAGTTTCGTCGAGCAGATAGATAAGGGGATCAGCAGCGCTTGCCAGTGAATGCTGAAGGATTTGCAGTTCTCCTCCCGACAAATAGGAAACCGGTCGCTTTAACCACTCACTCCAAGAAATACTAAGCATGGATATAAAATCTTCAGCGCGTTTCTTCTGCCAATTTTGCGGCGAATTAATTTTGAGCGATTCAAATGTTTTGTAAACTTCTGAAACGGTTTTATCGCCCAGTTCCGGAAACTGATTGAGGTAGAGCATTTTTCTTCGCAACTCAAAAATATTTTGCTTTGAAGTATCGAGACCTAAGAATAAATAAGTATCGAATTGGATAGGGTAGAGATAGATGAGGGATTTTAAGAATAAACTTTTTCCACTTCCTGATGGGCCAACTAAGTGAATAAATTCTCCGCTCTTCAAGGAAAATTCATTGATCGCCAAGATAAGTTCTTTTTTATTGTTAAAGAGGGATAAATTTTTGATTGCTATGAAAGTTTCATTCATGAAACATCACTCAACAAAAAATCAAAACCTTTAGACGATTTAAATAATTGCTTGGCCGTAAGTTTGATCCCTATGTAGGAGCCCACAAAAATACTGGAGCTCACCGCGACCATGATCACATATTGATAGAGTGCGGCCTGAATCGGAGAAACGTTAGACATGATTTGCCCGGTCATCATTCCCGGCACCGTTACAATTCCTGCCACGCTCATGGAGTTAATGACAGGTGTGATACTCACCTTGATGGAATTTTTAAGTAAATCTTGGGACGCCTCATACGGCGTGGCACCAAAAGAGATAAGCGAAATAAAATAGGCACGGTTAGAATTAAGTTCGGAGGTGAAGCGCTCAACTCCAAGGGTAATTCCATTAAGCGAATGTCCTAAAATTAATCCAAGTAAAGGAATAATGATGGTGGGTTTAGTGAGATCATATTGCTGCAAAACGATAAGTGTGATCAAGGTAATCGGCCAAGTTGAACAGATGAGGGCCACAAAATTTAAGCGCCGCTGCCCGCGTACGGCGAGCGGAAGCCGTGCAGAACTTGCGATCGCCGCCACCACCGTGATGGAAGCAATGGAGAAAAGCGTGATCGCCGGGTGATTGGCCTGAAAAATGTATCCCAATACGTAACCTAAGAGACTTAGTTGAACCAAGCACCTAAGAGTGGAAATCCACAGAGGACGATGCAGCGACCATCCCATTTTCCAAGAAAATATTCCCACGAAAAGAGTGAGAAAACTGATGGCGATAATTTCTTGGTGAGATATATTTGGCATATTTAATTTATTATAATCGCGCATGGACTAAGCCGCTACAAGGTGTTAATTTTAGAATTATTCATTTAGATTTTAGGTTAAAGCTATGAGTACATCTTTAGACCATGTTTATCACGGGTACTTGCCTATTTTGCTCGTTTTGGTAATTGCGATTACCATCGGCGGAGTGCTTTTACTCATCAATCATTTACTCGCCAAAGCTCCTCTCGAAGTTACTCCCAAAAAATACGAAGTTTATGAATGTGGAGTGGAGCCAGAAGGATCGGCACGTCAGCAATTTTCTGTGAAATATTACTTAGTGGGAATTATATTTTTAATCTTTGACGTGGAAGTTGTTTTTCTTTACCCGTGGACCATAATCTTTAAAGACTCTATCAAAGACTCTTATGTCATTCTTGCCCAAATGATTATGTTCAGTTTTTTACTCATCGGCGGCTATCTCTACTTGAGAATGCGTGGCGCTTTCGACTGGGAATAATTTAACAATGTATATTTATAGCTGCTTCAAAAGCACCAAAATCAAGGACGCACGACTGAGAACAGCGAGGTTTGCCAGAGGCAAATCGCAGCTGGGCGAAGGCGGAGGACGTAGAGTTTGGGGCTTTTCAAGTAGCGTATGAACAAGGAGTAAGGGATGTCAAAAGATGGTAGCTCAATGGTGTACCCCACTTTACTCAATCACGCCGCAAAATGGGCGCGCAAAAATTCCTTATGGCCAATGCCTTACGGAACCTCCTGCTGTGGTATTGAACTTATGTCCACCTTATCTAGTACTTATGATTTAGCTCGCTTTGGTGCAGAAGTTGTACGCTTTTCGCCCAGGCAATGTGACATGCTCATCGTCGCCGGAACCATTACCACGAAAATGGGCCCAGTCTTAAGAACCATTTATGATCAAATGTTAGAACCTAAGTGGGTCATTGCCATGGGGGCTTGTTCTTCGTCTGGCGGAATTTTTGATACCTATTCAGTGTTACAAGGTATTGATGAAATTATGCCGGTTGATGTTTATGTCCCCGGGTGTCCTCCGATTCCTGAAGGACTTATTCACGCGATTTTACATTTGCAAAAAGTCATCGATCAAGGTTTGCCTCGCAATACGGCAGAAAAGCCTAGCTACGATGAGGCCATCAATGCCATGACTTATAAAAAATATGTGGGACCGAAATCACAGTACGTAGTGACTGAATCTGGTGTGCTCCCAAATCGATAAGGAAATAACGTGGTAAAAGAAATCCAAAATAAGGCCAATGAAATACTGCAAAATACTTTTGCAAGTGAGCGAAAATTTTCCTTGGATAAAGTGGGTGAGCCCATCTTGTGGGCCAATGGTCCTAAAGATGCTTTGCATCTTATTAAAAAATTTCAAGATCATATTGATTTAAAAATCGATTTTTTATCTGACCTTACTGCGTACGATAATACTGATAAAAAAGATGGCGAAGGGCGATTTGTCGTCGTGATTCAATTACTCAGCATGCAAACTTTTATTCGCATCAGGCTAAAAGTTTTGCTTAAAGCTAATGAAGAGATGGAAACGTTAACGAACATTTGGCCAGCGGCCAATTGGTTAGAGCGCGAAGTTTTTGACATGTATGGAATCATTTTTGCTGGCCACCCTAATCTCAAGCGCATCCTTATGGATGAGCGATTTCACGGCCACCCGCTTAGAAAAGAGTACCCTTATAAACAGCGCGAGCCATTTTCTGATAATACCAAAATTAATTTATCCAATTCGACGAGAGGGAGTTCATCCCATGAATAATTTGAATGATAATTTTCCATCTGACTACGTGGATTTGACCGATAAAATTGACCAAACCAAACAAGGAAATGATTTTTATAATCCCAACGTTTTGATCAACTTAGGGCCATCGCATCCTGCGATGCACGGAACTTTAAGAGTCATGTGTCGTGTCAATGGTGAAACGATTGAAGATGCCAAGTGTGAGATAGGTTATCTCCACCGCGCCATTGAAAAATTGGGAGAAGTAAAAACGTATCACCAATGGATCGTTTATACGGATCGCTTAAATTATTGTTCTGCCCTCAATAATAACGTGGCCTACGTCATGGCCGTTGAAAATGTGATGAACATAACCGTGACTGAACGTTGCATGTGGATTCGCGTGATCTGTATGGAACTCGCACGCATCATCGATCACATTATTTGTGTGGCGATTAATGCCCTAGACATGGGAGCGATGACTGTCTTTTGGTTATTTTATCATTGGCGCGAAGAAGCTTACACCATGATTGAAAGCATGTGTGGGATGCGCTTGACCACAAGCTATGCCCGCATCGGCGGAATGATGTACGATTTTCCTGATGACTTAATTCCAAGACTTAAAAAATTTGTTGAAAATTTCCCTAAGGCCATTGATGAAATTGAAGGCTTGCTTACTAGTAATCGCATTTGGATTGATCGCACAAAGGGAGTGGGTAAATTAAGTGCAGCGGAGGCCATCAAGTACGGACTCACTGGCCCGTGTTTGCGCGCAAGCGGAGTCAATGTGGATTTGCGCCGCGATCGTCCTTATTACACTTATTCAGAATTAGATTTTGATGTGGTGGTGGCGAGCGGTGGTGACGTTTATGATCGCTACTTAGTTCGCATGGAAGAGATTCGGCAGAGCGTTCGAATTTTGAAACAATGTATTCTCAGACTTCCGAATGGGCCGCTTTGGGTGGATGATAAGCGAGTTCGCATTCCAGATAAAATTGATGTTTACACCAAAATGGAAGTGCTCATTCACCATTTTAAAATTTTCATGGAAGGTATTAATGTTCCTCCCGGTGAAGCCTATACATGTGTGGAAGGCCCAAATGGTGAACTTGGATTTTATATTGTGAGCCGTGGCGGGCCTAAGGCATGGAGAATGCGAGTGAAGTCGCCATCCTTTATGTTGTTTCAGCATTTTGAAAAATCCATATTAAAAGAAAAAATTCCCGATGCCGTTTCCATCTTAGGAAGCGTGAATGTGATTGCGGGCGAGTTGGACAGGTAGAAAAGAAGAATAGGGAGAAAAAATGGCCTTAAGCGATCAGATAAAAAATAAAATGGAAGCGATACGCTACCAATTTCCCACTGAGCAGGCGCTCTTGATTCCACTACTGCACGCGATTCAAAAAGAGCGTGGATGGATTTCTAAAGAAGCGATGGTGGAGAGTGCAGAATTTTTGCATTTACCGCTCGCAAAAGTTCAAGAAGTGGTGACGTTCTATACGATGTTCAATCAGGAACCCGTGGGAAAAGTACATCTGCAACTTTGCACCAATATTAGTTGCTGGCTCAATGGTTCAGAAAAATTATTACACTGTTTAGAAAAACGTTTAAACGTGGGCTGCGGCGAAACCACTAAAGATGGAAATTATACACTATCTGAGGTTGAGTGCTTGTGCGCCTGTGGAACGGCGCCTGTACTACAAGTGAATGACGAGTACTATGAAAACTTATCAGAAGTGAAACTTACCCAATTAATGGATGAGTTGGACGCAAAGTTAAAAACCAGTGAAGGAAATGTGATTGGGAAATATGTAGATAGCTATCCGAGAGGGCCTAAGGCATGAGCGCAATAAATTTTCCTAATGAGAATAGAATTATAACCAAGCACTTAGAAAAACCAGATACTCATTTAATTGGCCATTATGAAAGCGTCGATGGTTACGTGGCCGCCAAGCGTGTGCTCAATGAAATGAGTGGTGATGGGGTCGTTGATGAAGTGAAGAAATCCAATTTGCGGGGACGCGGCGGTGCGGGATTTCCCACTGGGATGAAGTGGTCTTTTATGCCTAAAGATCCGAAAGATGCGAAAGGAAATCCCAAACCAAAATACTTAGTTTGTAATGCTGATGAAGGCGAGCCCGGAACTTTTAAAGACAGTTTAATCATGAACCGTTTTCCTCACATGCTCATTGAAGGCATGATTATTGCGGGACATGCGATTGGATCTGAAGTTGGCTACATTTATGTGCGCGGCGAATACGTAAAAGAAATTATATCAGTAGAGAAGGCAATCGATGAGGCGCGGGCCAAAGGTTATTTGGGAAAAGATATTTTTGGAATTAAAGGAAAAAATTTTGATATTTTTCTTTACCGAGGAGCGGGAGCTTATATTTGTGGTGAAGAAACAGCACTCTTAAATAGTTTGGAAGGAAAGAGGGGAGAGCCAAGGCTTAAGCCACCTTTCCCTGCTCAGGTTGGTGCTTTTGGAATGCCAAGTTGTGTAAACAATGTAGAAACTTTTGCGTCTGTACCTTTTATTATTCGTGAAGGTGCGGCCAAGTTTGCAGCGATGGGAACGGAAAAGGCCGGAGGAACAAGGCTTTTTTGTGTCTCAGGGCATGTCGAACGTCCTGGTGTTTATGAACTACCGATCAATGTAAATTTATTAGATTTGATTGAACATTGCGGAGGCGTTCGCGGCGGCCGCGCACTCAAGGCCGTGATTCCTGGAGGAGCTTCAGCACCGATGCTCACTGCCAGTGAATGTAACGTGGCGATGGATTTTGATAGTCTTGCGAAAGCAGGAACCATGGCCGGATCGGGCGGCGTGATTGTCATGGATGAAACGGTTTGTATTGTCGAGGCCGCCAGCATTTTACTTAAATTTTATGAACATGAATCTTGTGGCCAATGTTCCCAGTGCCGCGAAGGAAGTCATTGGCTTGCTCGCATGTTTCACCGAATTGAAAACGGTGGAGGCACCAGTGCAGACCTTGATTTCATAAGTGAAATTTGTGGAAACATGGCCGGGCAAACGATTTGTGCCTTTGCAGACGCCGTCACTGGCCCTGCATTATCCTCCATTAAAAAATTTAGACATGAATTCGAAGAGCACATCCGTTTGGGCCGATGTCCACACAAACACGTATTAGTTGCGCAACAAGTGGAGGCGTAAACAAAATGAAAACTGAACTTAATTATCAAAGTTATAAAAAACCTGTTATCGATACACCGCCTGCTACACCTGAAGCGAAACCCACGCCAAAAATTACCATTGATGGCGTCGTGATTCCTTTTCAGGCAGGCGATACTATTATGCAAGCGGCCGAGCGAGCCAACGCCGCCGCAGAAATTCCAAGATTTTGTTACCATCCAGGACTTCCCATCGCGGGCACGTGCCGAATGTGTACGGTGGAAGTAGAAAAAATGCCAAAACTTATGACGTCGTGTTCGACTCCGGCCGCCGATGGCATGATCGTTCATACGCAAAGTCCGAAAGTGAGAAAGAGTCGCACCGGTGTGATGGAATTTTTATTGGCCAATCATCCACTAGATTGTCCAGTTTGTGACAAGGCCGGTGAGTGCGAGCTTCAAGATTACAATTTTGAGTACGGCCCATCGACGTCGAGATTTGTAGAAGAAAAAAGAGTTTGGGACGACGCCACCACAAAAAAATTATCAGATAAAGTAACGCTCAATATGAATAGGTGCGTTCACTGCGAACGCTGTGTTCGTTTCACAGATGAAGTGACCAAGACCAATGACTTAGTGATGAAAAATCGCGGTTATAAAAAAGAGCTGAGCGCAACCGATGAAGAGCGCGGCCTTTGGAATGATTATCAAGGATGCTTGACCGATTTTTGTCCGGTGGGTGCGCTTACCTTTAACGATTTTCGTTTTCATAAACGGGTTTGGTTTTTAGATAAGAAGAAGAGCATTTGTGATCAATGCTCGAAGGGTTGCAATATTGAAGTGCACAGCGATCAAAATGTGGTCGAGCGCTTGATGCCGGTATTTAATGAAAGTGTCAATGGACACTGGATGTGTGATGAGGGAAGAGTTTCTTATCATACGGCGATGAATCCCCTAAGAATTGTATCGCCGCTACTTAAGAGTAAGGGTGCAAGCAAAGACGCCGCACTAGTATCAACTACTTGGGAATTTTTGTTTCAGCAATTAAACGTAGTGATCAAAAGTTCAAAAAAAATTCTTTTCATTATTGGAACAGACGCCAGTTGTGAAGAGGCCGAGCAAGTAAAAAACTGGTCTAGTAAATTGGCCGGAAGTTCGGTCGTTTATTTTAATGGTGTCAATGGGGTGCAAACATCCAAAGATGACGGCAAACTCGATCACTTACTACGCATGAAAGATAAGACATCAAATACCAGGGGCGTTGAGGCGCTTGGAATTCAACCAATTAATCCCAATCAGGTTTCAGACGCTGACCTAGTGATTTATTTGCGCGCTGGTCGCGCTCAACTACCCATCGAATTTAGTTCTTCTGCGCCTTGGTTGCTCTGGGGTGTTTGGAATTTAGAAGAAGTAAAATCTGTACAGCAAAAATTAAATGTAGTCGGGCTCATTCCTGGTCTCATGACCATGGAAAAAGATGGCTCCTACGTTAACGAATCACAATTGAAACAAACAGTGACCACCACGATTCAAACTACGGGACACTGCTTAACGGTGAATAAAGTTATTGAGGGACTATGGATCAAATAATGTGGATTGCTCTTTTTTTAAAGATTGCCGTAGTACTTGCCTGTTGTATGGGATCAGTTCCTTTTTTAGTTTGGTTTGAGCGGCGTGGATCTGCTTGGATTCAAGGACGAGTGGGCCCAAACAGAGTGGGGCCGTTTGGATTATTGCAATCGCTCGCAGACGTTCTTAAATTTTTTTTCAAAGAAGATTTTGCTCCCAAGAACGCATCGCGAATCTATTATTATTTAGCACCTATGATTGCCCTCATTGCCCCCCTGGGTGCACTGACTATGATTCCCTTTGGATCTTACGTGGAAGTTGCGGGACAAGTGATCAACTTACAAATTGCAGAAGTTAATGCTGGGGTTTTATTTATACTCGCCTTCGCTGGCCTTGAAGTTTATCCCATCATCTTGGCGGGTTGGGCCTCAAACAATAAATATTCTGTATTCGGAGCGCTAAGGGGATCTTCCCAAATTGTTTCTTACGAAATTTCCATGGGGCTTGCCCTCGTCTCCATGTTGCTCGCTTATGGAACCTTAGATTTACACAGCATGGTAGAGTGGCAAAGTAGTGCCGCAGGAATGTGGGGTTGCGTGATGAATCCCATCGGCGCACTCATTTTTTGGATTTGTACTTTTGCAGAAACCAATCGACTTCCTTTTGACTTACCTGAAGGGGAAGCAGAAATCGTGGCCGGATTTCACGTTGAGTACGGCTCGATGAAATTTGCGCTCTTCTTTCTTGCCGAGTATGTGGCGATGATTATGGCCAGTGCGCTTCTCGCAACCGTCTTCTTCGGTGGTTACAGTTTGCTTCCAGGATTTTCCCACTTGGTGGGTTGGGTGAGTTCAGCGCAAGGATGGCCTCTTCAAAATGTGAAAGCGTTTTTTGAATTCGCGAGTCTCTTTCTTAAAGTTGCCTTTTTTATGTTTGTCTTCGTTTGGGTGAGATGGACCCTTCCTCGTTTTCGATTTGATCAGCTTATGGATTTGGGATGGAAAATTTTATTTCCATTGGCCATGTTGAATTTAGGTTATATGGTTGCGCTCGTCACTTATTTGGCGAGATCGCATTAGTTAAATAGAATAGAAAAGATTGGGAAAAAATTATGGGAAAAATAAATACCGTCAATGTTTCCAAAAAATATACCTTTAAAGAGAGCCTTTATTTGGTGGCGATTATTCAAGGAATGATGATTACCTTGAAAAGATTTTTTGAAGGTTTTGTCCTACATAAAAAATTCACCATTATGTACCCGGAAGAACGCCGCGATTATTCTCAGCGTTTTAGAGGTGAGCATTTCATAAGTATAGATAACAATAAAACGGAAAATTGTACTGCTTGTTTCCTTTGTGAAACCGTTTGTCCTGCTGAGTGCATTCACATTGTGGCCGATGAACGAGAAGATGATCAAAATTTATATGGCGTCAAAAAAGAAAAAAAACCTTTGAGTTTCGATATCGATGCGCTTCGCTGCTGCTTTTGCGGTATGTGTGAAGAAGCATGTCCAAAAGATGCGATTAAGTTGTCTCGAAACTATGAAATGTCAGTTTTGAAACGTGACGACGCCATTTATGATCTCGATCACTTGAAGCGCGAAGTGAAAGGCCTAAAAGGAAGAGGTTGATTTTATGGACTTGTCGATGACACTGGAAGATATTTTTTTGTTTGCTTTTGGGCTGGTGGCCGTTGGTGGATCATTGGTCATGCTATTTGCAAAAAATCCCATTACGGTGGCCCTGGGACTTTTGAGTGTGCTGCTCGCCACCGGATGTACTTATGGTTTAATGGGTGAACACATGGTGGCCACTCTTCAAATTGTGGTTTACGCCGGTGCGATTATGGTTCTCTTTGTCTTCTCCATCATGCTTTTAAATTTAAATAACCTCAAATTTGATCTCGCATGGCCAAGGGTTTTATTTTGGGCAAGTGTGGCGGGGTTGGCAGCGTTTTTTGCCTTAATCTGTATAAACGTACTTTATTTTTTTCAATCCAAGATGGCGCAACATCAGTGGGGCGAATTTACGCCTGAAAAAGTTTCGGAGCTTGGTGGTAACGCGCGCGTATTGTCCCAGGCCCTTTTTTCACAAAATTATTTTTCCTTTGAATTAGTTTCCATCCCTCTCTTAATTGCGTTGGTGGGGGCCGTGGTATTAGCGAAACGAAAACTAAATTAACTAAATTAATGTAAACGAAATTAAACTAACAACAAGGTAGTCCTTCTATGTTTTATATTGATCATTCTTCCTTTGTGCAAATTTTGGCAGCGTTTCTTTTTTGTATCGGATTGCTCATTGTCATTTTTAGAAGAAATTTAATTGTGATGCTTATGGGTGTGGAATTATTGCTCAATGCGGCCAATCTATCGCTGATTGGTTTTTCACATCACTTCTCTATGATTGACGGTCAAATTCAGGCCTTCTTTGTGATTACCCTTGCGGCCGCGGAGTCTGCGATCGGACTTTCCATCTTGGTTAATCTCTATCGCCATATCGGAAGTATTAATACCTCAGACACTCAATTGATGAAAGGATAACAGGTTTTAAATATGGATTCACAAATATTATTAGCAATCATTCTTTTGCCACTCATGGGAAGTTTCATTACTGGAACGCTTTCCTTTTTTGAAAGAACTGAAGAATCGCCAAAAGCTAAATCCTTAAGATCAGGACTTATTGCCTCCATGGCCATTGGGTTGGCCTTTGTCATTTCTCTCTATCAATTTTATTTGCTCTCTCAAACTCAATTTGTCTCTGGCCCGGTTTTTTTAAAGTGGAATTTAGGAGAGTGGCTTGCCTTTGGCCCATTGAAATTTTCAATTGGACTAAGATTGGATCACATCAACTCAGTGATGTGTTTAATTATTACGGGAGTGGGATTTCTCATTCATCTTTTTAGTATTGGCTACATGGATCACGACCGAAGTGCCTCTCGTTATTTTAGTCATTTAAATTTATTTTGTACGGCGATGCTTATTCTTGTTCTCGGAGATAGTTTTCCCCTTATTTTTTTAGGATGGGAAGGCGTGGGAGTTTGCTCATACCTTTTGATTGGCTTTTGGTATCAAGAAAAAGAAAAACAAGCGGCCGCCCTCAAGGCCTTCATCTTAAACCGAATTGGCGACGTGGGATTTTTAATCGGAATGTTTTTACTCTACAAAGAAACGGGATCTCTCGAGTGGGGAAATTTATCGGGACAATCTCTCTCTCAATCAAGTGCGTTTTGGATTGGACTTGCTTTTTTTGTGGCCTGCACCGGAAAATCCGCTCAGATACCTTTATTTGTATGGCTCCCCGATGCCATGAGTGGCCCAACACCCGTTTCGGCCTTGATACACGCGGCCACCATGGTGACGGCCGGTATTTATTTACTCCTTAGGTTGCAAGGAATTTTATTATTGTCTCCTGACCTTATGATGATCATTGCCTGGGTTGCGGCGGTGACATCACTTATGAGCGCCACGATTGCAGTTACTCAAAATGATATTAAGAAAATTTTGGCCTACTCAACTGTTTCGCAACTGGGTTTTATGTTTGTGGCCATTGGCGTTGGCGCTTTTTCCACCGCGCTTTTTCACGTAACGACCCACGCCTTTTTTAAAGCGCTTTTGTTTCTCGGAGCAGGATCTGTGATTCATGCCTGCCACGGCGAACAAAATGTTTTAAAAATGGGAGGACTTAAAAAATATTTACCTCACACTTACTTAACGATGCTGGTGGGATCACTTGCGCTCGCAGGAATTCCGCTAACAAGTGGGTTTTTTAGTAAAGATGAAATTTTACATTCCATCATTGCCCTTCCTTATGGGGGGCTCAGCTTGTATTTGGTCATGACAGTGACGGCAGGACTCACCGCCATTTATAGTGTGCGGCTTATTACCCTTACATTTTTAGGAAATTACCGCGGCCCAACTGACGCGCAAAATTTGCCTCACGAATCCGGACCATGGATGACGATCCCGCTCTATGTCCTTGCGGGCCTTGCCCTTTTTGGTGGTTGGATGGGTGCTCCTCATATTTTCCATTTGCACCACACTTTCAATGCGTGGATTGGGCAGTCGCTGCAAATTTTAGAATTACCAGAATTGGGTGTTCATTGGAATGTTTCAGAATTGATACCAATGCTGATTTCATCGATCATCGCCGTTAGCTTCTTTTGGTTTTTCGCCGTGGTGTTTCGCAAATTTACTCAGCTTGATCAGTGGTGGAAAGGATCTAAAGTGTTTATCCAGTTGGCGTCTTCTAAATATTTAGTGGATGAAATTTATCACCTCATTATTGTTAGGCCTATTTATATGGCCTCTAAATTTTTGGCCAGAGTCCTTGACCGCGATGTGATTGATCGAAGCGTCGATGCCAGTGGCGGTCTGGTAAGTAAAGTTGGAGGGAGACTTCGCATCCTTCACAGTGGTGATTTGCAAGACTATGGGGCGATGATTGTGATTTTGCTTGGGCTTATTGCCAGCACGTTTTTTCTTTAACCTGGTTCGGGAAATCCGTCGGTCTGCTGTGTCGCAAGAACCGCTCTCTTCCTTGCGGCTTGGTTTTCACCAAGCCTCAGTCGGTCGCGATTCTGCTCCTAGCATACCTCGGATTTGCCGAACCAGGTATTTTTACCAATACGGTTCTTATGTTTTTCACCGGACTGAGGTTATTTAGAAGTGAGAAGGAATTTTAAATTATGAATACAAGTAATACAGGCGTAACAGAGCAATTAATGATTTCACAAATCATGTTGCCTTACTTGCTTCCTTTTTTTATTTTGCCCCTCTTAGGAATTATCATTAATTTCTTTCTTCCCAAAAATAATGGTAAAAATTTTGGCCTTGCCCCTTGGATTATTTTTATTTCCCTTCAAGCGGTCATGCTTGGAATAAGTGCCTACCTCCACTTCGATTTTCTTCCTGCGCTCAAGTTAACCTTCGCCGCTGGGTTTAAGTGGAATTGGCTTCCGTCCCTTGGAATTTATTTTGATGTGGGGATTGATGGCCTCGCTAGTACTTTTCTCTTTTTTTCTTCGCTCACTTTTTTACTCATTAGTTTATTTTTGGGGAAATGGTTTGTTCAAGAGAAGGGGAGAGTTTATTTAAATTCTTTTTACGTAGTGATCCTATCCGTGAATGGAACTTTTTTATCGCAAAATTTAATTCTTTTTTATTTGTTTTGGGAATTAGTGCTCCTTCCCATTCTTGTCATGGTAGCTGTTTACGGCCACAAAGATTACCGCGCTGCTCTCATGAAATTTTTTATTTTTACTTTTGCGGGTTCAGTGGCGATGCTATCGGCCTTCATTGCCTTGGCCGTTTTAAATTATCAGCATTTTGGTTTTTGGGAATTTGATTTTACTAGTCTGGGAAGAGTCATGGCCCTATCCACACCTACATCTGTCTTTTTTATGGTGGCCTTCTTTATTTCTTTTGCTATCAAGGGCCACGTGTTTCCGTTTCATACTTGGCTTCCCCAGTTATATGAAAAAAGTCCACTCCCGGTTATTTTTCTCATTACCGGTGTTCTCTTTAATATGGGGGCCTATGGGTTTTTGAGATTTTTTCCTAACTACTTTTTGTGGCCAATGACGCAAACAGCGTGGGGCGATTTTTTTAGCTACCTTGGTGCCTTTGGAGTGGTCTACGGTGCGTGGGTGGCGCTTGCGCAAACAGATGCAAGGCGAATGCTCGCTTATTTATCGGTGTCTCACATGGGATATTTTGTTATGGCCATTTTTGCCAAAAATGGTTTTGCGCTCTACGGAAGTTTAATTCAGACTTGCGTTCACGGATTAGTGGCCGTTTCCCTCCTTGCCATTTTTGTGCCGCTTATCAATTCTGAAACGAAATCAGAGGCGTCGTCGTCCTATCTTCTTTCACAGTGGCGCGGCCTTGCGGCCAAATACCCTTGGTTTACTACGTTTGCTTTTATTTCCACTATGGCGGCCCTTGCGCTCCCTGGAACCCACGGATTTGCGGGAGAGTTTTCCATTTTGTTTGGATCATTTCAGGAAAAAGTAGGGCCAACACTGGTTGCGCTAGTCGGAGTGGTGCTGGGTGCCCTCGTGCTACTTAAAATGTTTCAGCAGCTTTTTTGGGGTGCGTCTTCTGAAGGAACAAGCGAGAAAAATATGGTGGTTTCATTTTCGAAACGCTATCTTCTCGCAGCGGCCATATCTGTGATTCTTACCATTGCTATTGGAATTTATCCTCAGCCTTGGTTTGCTCCCGGACAAACTGGACTTTTAAAATTTGTTAATACCCTTAATTTAACTCAGCGGTGATCATGTTATGGAAAATGTAGATTTAAAAACGATGCTTCCTCTCGTGCCTCTTAGTAGTGATGAGTGGAGTCGATTGCTTCCCTTTCTTATTTTGACCATTGGTGCGGTGGTTTCCCTTTTGTTTATTCCTTTCAAGACGAAGCTGAGCAAGACGGCAAGTGTTGGCCCTTTTGCGGTTGCCATATTGTCCTTAGTCGCTTCTATCTTCGTTTTATTTTATCAACCCACAGAAATTTATTCCTTGTTCTCCCGCGAATTAGTTTTTGACAGTACGTCCCGATTTTTAAGTCTTGCCATTCTCATCTGCACCCTGGGATGTGTGTTGATCAGTTTTGGTTATGATGAACAAGAAGAATTGCCTGCGGAACTTTACGCACTTTTTTTATTTGCATCTATCGGCATGCTCGCCATGGTTTCCACTCAATCACTCATGATGATGTTTATCGGTGTTGAGTGTATGTCGTTTTCTGTTTACGTGATGGTGGCGATGAGACGATCAAGCCGATTTTCTTCAGAGGCCTCGATTAAATATTTTATTTTGGGCGGAATTGCTTCGGCGATTATGCTCTATGGAATTGCAATCATTTTTGGAACGACGGGAACTTTTCAACTGACTGATATTTTCCAGCGCGTAAGTGCAGGGTACACCCTCTCTCCACTTTTTTATGTGGGTGTGGGATTATTATTAATCTCCTTACTATTTAAAGTGGGCGCCGTTCCCGTTCATGCTTGGGTTCCGGATGTGTATCAAGGGGCCGCCAATAACGTGACTGCTTTTATGATGTCTGCTGTTAAGCTTGCTTCCATTAGCATCCTTGCCAAAATTATGTTGGTAGTTGTATTTCCTGTGGGCGTGAGTTCGCTTTTTTATTATCCCCTTTGGATCATTGCGGCCCTTACGCTTCTTGTTGGAAATATCATGGCGATGATGCAAAACGATGTTAAGCGCATCATGGCCTATTCCTCCATTGCGCACACTGGCTACTTGCTGGTGGGTTTACTTGTGGCCGCGAAAAGTGGTCAAGGAATTCAGTCGGTGTATTTTTATCTCATCATGTATGTGTTTTTAAATATTGGCATGATGGCCGCTTGTATTTCCCTATCTGCTCCCAAAGTGAGGCAGCTACCACTCTCTCAATTACAAAATTTATTTTTCGATCGTCCTTGGACTTCGATCATCATGATCATTCCCTTGCTTGCGATGGCGGGAATTCCTCTCACTTCTGGTTTTATGGGCAAGGTGGCGCTCTTTTCCATGGCCGTTCATGGGGGAGAATTATCTTTGACGTTGGTGGCACTGCTGGGAAGTGTGATTTCTGCCGTTTTTTATATTCGAATTTTTATTTTGATGTTTGAGAAAAATTCTTCTTCTATAAATACCAGCACGAATACAAGTTCTGGTGTCAGTGCGCAGAATTTAATTTTGCATAAAAACTCTGCGCTGCTCTTCACAGTGGGACTTGGAATTACTTTGTTAACTTTGTATCTCGGGATTTTTCCGGGAGCGCTTTGGACCTGGATCAGTTAGTTGATGATAAATCTGTTTTAGAGTTGTTCTGATTTTTTAATTTCATTAAGTTATTTGCAATTTGACATTTAAAATGAACAGTTCTTGTTTCTGAGCCTTTTATTATACCAAGATAAATTGAATGTACCTGCTTTACTCTAGTTTGCGAATATAATGTATACGATTCAGAAACTCCAAATTCTTTCTTAGAATTCATTTCAAGAAAAGTACGATTCACACTGCGAGGATCGTCTATGAAATCATCAAATGATATTTTTCTATTCGGACTATTTAATATTGAGAGATAAAATGAAATATTGAAATTAAAGTATTTCAAATTGGAAGTATTGTCTTCATCTAGTTTTATATTTAATGCATAACTGTATTGAATGTCTTCGCTTGAACATGGAAATTCAAGTATAGATGCATGTAAACTATTTACACTAAAAAAAACTACCATAAACATTGCGAAAAAATTTTTCATAAATCCCCCACGTTTTTTTCATTTTATTACAGTTAAGGGGAATTATCTGCTCACCCTTTCTTATCTATATCATCTGTATAATGTTTGATCATTATTACGACTTGAGTAAAACACAAAATGTGTTAATTTATTGATAAGTTTGTGTTTCTAATTGCTAGATGTTGTTTGCTATTTGCTCAAAAAAAATAAAGTTAAGGGATCGTATCCAAATCAATTTGTTTAAAGTCTTCATTGATAATTTTCGTACTTTGATTTGCGCTCACATTAAAGGATGCGCGGGAGAAATAATTCGTCTTTGTTGAGGAAAAATCTTGATAAACCAAATAGAGATCAGTCGGTGTGGCATTAAAGCGACTTGGAACATTATTTATCACCAAGCGGTAACAACTTCGTCCATCATTGAGCTCTAAGGTTTTTTCCATAAAATAAGTCACTGGCTTAATACCCACATCCGCGAGTTGATTATTATTAATATTGGAAGGCAAAAATTGTAAAATTTCGTCAAAATTTCTCTTTTTATCTCCATCACTATCCATGGTCCAACTATTGGGAAGCGCAGGATTGATACCCATCTGATATTCTTCGTAGTCGGTGATGCCATTAAAATTTGTATCGGCAACGGAATAACTAGTGGCGAGCAAGTTTTCTTCACAGTTATTAAGGCCATCTCCATCGAGATCTGAAATAACATTATTTTCGTCGGCAAAACTAATACAAAGGGGAAAAATTTCAGATTTGGAACAATCATTTTCGCGGCAAGGTTTTCCGGTAAGCTTGTACTCCACACCATCATTTAATCCATCACCATCGGTATCTATCACTTCAGGATTGGATCCTAACTCGCGCTCTTTTTCATCCATGATTCCATCGCCATCAGAATCATACTTGGGTTCCTTACTCTTCGGGTCCCACACAAAACTTTTGAAATGGAGGTGGGCCGATAATAATTCTTTTTTTATTTTTTTTGCCGCATCTCCAAATAAATTATAATTGACTGGTCTTCCATAATTGAACATTAAAAATCTTCCACCAGTTCTCAAAGCAATTTCTCGCATCAAAGCTTCATGAGTGGGATCGGCCGTCGCACCATATTGTCCTCCGAGCATATTTCCCCAAAAATAAGTGGAGACCACATTGATCTTATTGATGTATCGACTATAATTCGAATTTTTGAGTAGTCCCATTAATCCATTATTGGGATTTTGGGCATTCCCCACAAAGGCATCCAGAACCTGCGCTTCGGTTAATTCTCCTTGCGTTTGAGAGGTTGGCCTTCCATCCGAAGCAACCATCAGTGTGATTTCTAAAACAGTATTATTTCCAGAGAAAATCACATTGTCTTCGATGTACTTTATGATCAGGGATTTCGCGAGAAGAACACCTTTGGTCATGTCTGAGAAGCCTTGATCTCCACCCCAAGAACTTGGGTTGTTGTAAGTGTTATAAACTAAATTATTATAATAAGGAGTATTTTCCGTTCCCCGCGGTGTCCAAGGAATGAGAACTTGTGCATCATCATTGAAATTAATGAGGGTGTACAAATCTTCAGCGCGTCCATGATCGGCCTGAGAGTCTTGAATAATGGGATGAAATCGCATGATATAGGTGGGATCCGTTTTTTGTGCAGAGGCCGAAGTATCAATTAAGTTGATATAAAGTTTTTGGGTTTTTATGTCCTGAAATTTTTGGTCGCAAAATTCTGCTTCCACTTGCGCCACTTCAATAGAAGTGGAAATTTGCAGAGGGTCGAGCTCTTTTTTTCCTTTACAACTTTGAAGCAAAGAAAAATTAATAAAAATCAAAATAAAATTTAAATTTATAGCTAAAATCATAGGAAATAACCGATGAATTGTTTTCATGGAGTATTAATCTCGGTTAAATAATCTAATTCTAAAATGTATCTGGTCTTGTTGTTTAATGGGTCATTATTTTTCACTAAGGAATTTAAGGTCAATAGGTAAGTTCTAAAAATATAATTTAATTCCGAATTCGTTTTATGCAAAAAGAAAAATTGTATTTTATTAACATCTAAGATGGGATTGAGTGCTAAACCTTTCACCGTATATTTATAACAAGTTTGCGCGTTATTGTTGCTTACGACTTCATTGGTTATTTTCAATTCATATTTTTTTAAGAATTCACTTTTCGCATTGGATTCACTTAAGGGCATGCCAGAAGAAATTTCCTTGGTGTTATCGACTCCGTCTGCATCGGAATCAGCGGCCGCATCAAATGTTTTAATGGGATTGAGGCCAAAATGAAGTTCTAATAAATCGGGAAGGCCGTCTTCGTCGGAGTCTGGTTTTACAATTTCAGTACCTAATAAATTTTCTACCACGTCGGGGATACCATCATTATCGGCATCTACTTCAGAGGCCACGGGCAAGCTGGGAATTTCAGAGGCCGTCAAACCACTCTTAAAGATAATTAAGTCATCATAAAAATTATCAAAGGTGTAGGCCTTAAGGGGATCGAGTCCCAGTTCGGTGGCCTTGAGTTCCTGATCATCATCAAGGCCATCGCCATCACTATCGTAAACGTGGCCACTTCGTTTGATCTTGAGATTTCGGTTGTACACAATAAATTGAATTTTCTCTTGTTGGTTTGTAAGACAGTAATTATTAATCACAATATCTATTTGGGGAACTGTTTCAATGGTCGCAACCGTTTCTAATGTTTGTAGTTGCTTGCCCTTTTGACAAGAAAATAAAAAAATGAGCATGAAAGAAATTTTTTTTATTTCCTTCATCGCTTCAAAATTGAAATCATCTTTTTTCATAATTTCTTCATCTTCTTCGTCACACACGTTCTACAACATTTTTTTACTATACTGATTTTAAATATATTCATTGGTCATTAATCTGAATTTGCCCCTGGTCCACCTCCGGGTGATGGGCCTCCACCACTAACGCCAGGGCAGTACGCCTCTTCGGTGCCGAGCAATTTATAATATTTACCGTTCATTGAAGAAATGGATCGTGCAGGAGTCGCACCCACTTCAATTAAGTTGGCGCCCCAGACCGCGTGCACTAAAAAAGTTTTCGATTTTGTTTGATAAGGAAGCGATCCTGGAGGCGGTGTTTGGCCTCCACTGCAATCTCCAGTAACTAGTCTCACCAATTTAATGGAGATGTTTGCGTTGTTAGCATTACCTGAAAAAGAAGTTTTCGCAAAACCATCGCCTAGGCCTGGAATATTGCTATAAATGGAAACGGGCAAGCCATAAAAATTTTTTACTTGATTGAGATTAGTAGGAAGGGAAATTCCGGCAATATCGACGACGTAACTATAATTGCCCTCTGATTCTTTAACCATGGATAAACCTTCTTCCCGAAAGGTAACTTTGATTGAGGATCCGGAATAAATTAATTCACTAGTGATATTTCTCGCCACATAAGGAGTAATTCCTCTACTGATAAATTGTCGGTAACCACTGAGAGCGTCATCCACGATGGTGGAAGGAACAGAAGTATTGAGTTGGGTATCATGAACCGTTAAAAAATCAATAATGTCTGGTTGGGCATTATTGTTTAAGTTCCAGGCCGCTTCGTTATAAGCTTCAAGTTCTGTCGAAACGGAGTGAAGGACGCCGCTATTTTTTTGGGTTGTAAAATGGGGCGCAGGAATATTCAATAGTACATCTTGAGAGTTATTACACTTATCTAAAAGAGTGACTCCCATTTTTTGTTTGCTTGAGCCAAACATGGTGTAAAAAGGAATAGGACCATTACTTAAAAGTGTGGGTGTGCGGAAGCGATCTCGCCAAGGCATACTGAGTGGAGGATTACTATTTCGTATCCAACTTCCATCCTTATCAAAAGATCCAACTTTTACTTCGCTGAGTCCAAGTTGAGCGTACTTAATCACGCCACTAAAATCTGCAAAGTATCCTCCTAAAGAATAATTTCCTAACGTCTCACTTGCCGGCGTTAGGACTAGGCCATTGACGTCGAATTCAAAAGGATCACCTACGATGGCCGTTTCACACTGAATAATTAAATTGGATTCCAAAGAAAGTTTTGCTCCCGTTGAATTATCAGTTACCGTAGTTGTCAGCCCAATTAATGTAGGGTTAACAACGGTTAATGAAAAATCTTCTCCTTCTTCCGTGCTAATGGGAGATCCATTAACATTATTCGTTAAATCTACAATTTTGGTTTTAAAGGAAAGAGGGAGATTGGCAAATTCTGGTTTCAATGTTGCAACGATTTTTGCTTCAACTGTTTTGAGTCTATTTTTAGAACTTAAGAATTTAAAATCACCCTTGGTTTTTTTTACGTTGGTTGAAGCGATGGAAGGCACACCGTTATCTTGAGAAAATTCTATGCTAAGCTCTTTAAAGGGATTTGTATTTTGAGTTTCAAGTGATCCCGAAAGTGAACGACCGCTATCAGAAACTTTTCCACCCTTAGAGCACGCCCAGGAAAATAATAAAAGGAGCATCGCCCACATTTTAATATTTGATGGAAAGTTAAGGTGTTTCATAAAAAACCTCATTCTCAAATGGTAAGGCCGTAAGACCGCTGATGTTGCAAACTTCACTATTTAAATTGGACTGATAGAGGCAATATTTTTTAGGCAAAGTGAGGAACAAAGATTTTTTGATAAACTGTTGAGAGCCGCTCGTAGTTTGTTTCGCGTAATAATACATTTTAAGTTTGAGATTTATTTGTCCTTCATAAATTCTAAAAAATGTTACATTGGCTTCGGAGCATCCTTTTTGACCACTCAACGTTCCATTAATAGAGGAATAATTATAGGTCATAGGATTAAGTTGTGAGCTGATTAAGTAATTGGGAAAATCGGGAGGAAGGCCAAGTAAAATTTCTTCATTATCAGGAACTCCATCAAAGTCCCGATCGGTGAGATTGTTCAGGTTAAGAGGGATGTTGAAGCGCAAAGATAGGCCATCGGGAATACCATCGCGGTTGGTATCAGATAAATTGGGATTGGATCCAATCAATAATTCTTGGCAATTCGTAAGGCCATCGCCGTCCGTATCATCATTGATAGGACTGCTACAAGCAGGAATATTATTTTGAGTGGTGCGTCCGAAATAACGAAACTCAACTAAGTCAGAGTAACCATTGTTATCGGTATCAACGGAATTTTTATTGCTGCCAATGTTGGATTCAACATAATTAGAAAGTCCATCGCCATCGTCGTCAGCTCCGTAAATGATTTGTCCTTGATCATCTTGGTACCAACTTGCATTTTCATTGACCAAAATGAGTTCATTGGATTTATATTCGACTAAAAAAGGGGGGATCACGAGATCGTCGAGGGTTGGGGCATTTTCCACTTTTTTATAAAATCCCCCACCAAAACGGGCCATATCTTTAAGTAAAGTTTCCGGGTTGTCTCTGATTAAAGGAGAACAAGAAGGATCTGCATCTGGTAGCGGAACTAAGTCTGGGGTTCCATCTCCATTATTATCAGCGGAGGTGAATAAAATCATATTCACGGAATTCGTTTCAGCAATGATATTAGAATTAGTTAAAGAAGCACTCACTTCTTTAAGGGCAAGAACGCTCTTTAAAATATCCAAACGATTTTGTTGAAATCCGTTAACGAAAGGAAGTCCATCAGTCATCATGATGTTCAAGATATTACTTCTTGCTTTAGGGGCGGAGGGAGCAGGATTGTAAGGATATAGTTGCTTAATAAAATTCGTGAATTGATTTTTGACGTTGGCAGCTTGATTGAGCGCATCGATGTAGTTTGTTGCTCCCGTGCATTTATCATTTAAAAAATTGACGCCGTTAAGTGGCCCTAAATCAGCGGCCATGTTGTCTAAGACACCGAGAATTTCTTCTTGGTTGTTGCTAAAGGCCTGAGTTCCATTGGCAAAATAGTTGCTGCATTCAGGGCCAGAAGATACTCCAAAAGCAGTGATGGCAAAATAAATTTTTAAAGTTGGGTCAGTGAATTTGCCTTTTACAAAAAGTTTAATGGAATCAAAAATGCTGTTATCTGGATTTGTTCCCTCATAACAAAAAAGATTATTGGCCCCTAGTTGTTGCCAAACACTATTAGATCTATCGAGGATGATATTTAGTAACAAAATATTATCTACAAGCTGATCAGGAACTGGACAATACTTTACTGTGAGGTCAATGAGAGATTCTTCGGGGGCAACTTCCGCTGGCCTCAAGTTGAGAGATTCTAAATTTTTTTGCCCACCACAGGAAAAGGCAAGCAGCGCCGTAAAGAGCATGAGCAAAATAGGACTCAATTGAAAATGATCCATTACTTAATTATCGGCTTAAATAGTCAGGTACTTTAATGGAAGAAAAATTGTTTAGTAAAATAAGGAGGTTTGGCTAGTGACGAAAAAAATGGTTAGGAAAAAGGCGCCCATTTTTTGAGGCAGTGAGAGAATGCTAAAGGGATGTTAAAGGATGTTAAAGGAAATTCCTTCTAAATTTTGAAACGGCATAATAAGAATTTCTTTATTGGTGATCACGTCCTTTGCTTGGCGTTCAATTTTATGTTGGGCGAGCTTGATCATACTAGCGTCTCCTTGAAGTAATAATTCAAGGCAATCACTAGATTTTTTTGTGACTACACCGGTAATTTCCACTTTCCTCACAATATCAAAAACTTCTCCGGCCGTTTTGTCATCGAAATCCCCAAAATAGTTTATTTTTCTACAAATCATAATGAATTTATCCTTTAGCGATAGTGACACCAATTTTAGCAAATTTAGAAAGGAATAAAAAGCTCTGGACGATGAAAATCTGGTCTCTCCTCTGGATTGGGATTGAGGGAATAATATTCTCGGCCCGTGCCAGTCCCTAAGCAAGCGAAGGCACCGCCATATAATTGATGATGTTTGAGGTGATCTTTTAAAAAAGGCAGATCTCTGGGAGTTGGGACGCAGAGACGAGCTTTCCATTCCTTGTCTGAAAGTTGATTTTCAAAAGTGAATTGCCACATCCAAGGGGTTGCGAGACGTTTTCTTGGCTCAATAATAATCAAGTTTAATTGCTTTTCGTTGGGTGAAAATTCACATTCTAAGTAGGGCGCGTTCACATCCTCGGGGCCATTTCTCCATTGTAAAAAAATTTCTACCACATCAAAGTTCCATAATTCAGCATTCTTTTCATGAGTAGTTACCCAGGGTAGTTGATCGAATTTTTGTACTTCGAAGTGAGCGTGAAAGTTATGGGAGTCTTTATAGAATTCAAAATAGACAGAATGATTTTGCTTCATCTCTGGCCTATTAGTGTTTGAGTGCGGTTTTAGTTCAAATTTAGTCACCAATGACTTCATCTTTGTTTTTATTGGTCGAACCATTTTCTCGAATGGAGTGGTAGGTGTATTGTTCCACTTTGGGATTGGCCTTTAAGTACTGAACAATTTTTTTAATTTCTTTGTAGGTCACTTTGACGTGGTATTGAAGATTAACTTTGTGTAATTGTTCATTGGAAAAAAATTCTTTGCTAATGACCTGCGTTTCAAGGAGCGACATGATCCTCGAAATATCAGGTTCAATGGAATCTCGTCCGGTAATTTCTAGTAAAAAATGTTTTTCCGGTTGAATAAGGCGAATAAGAGGATCGATGATATTTAACACACAAAGCGTGGTGATCGCAAAAATCATCGCTGATAAAATGTAACCAGAACCTACCGCAACTCCCATGGCGGCCACCACCCAAATAGTGGCGGCAGTGGTCATGCCATAAACTGCACCTCGGGAGTGTAAAATCGCTCCGGCGCCTAAAAATCCTATACCTGAAACAATTTGCGCGGCAATCCGGTTGGGATCTCCCAATAAATTGGATCCGTTTTCATGTCCAAAGTGGTTGGTATTTAAGTGGGAAATCGTCACATAGAGAGTGGCGCCGAGGCAAATCAAGATTTGAGTTTTTACTCCCGCCGATTTTAATTTTTTTTCTCGGTCAATCCCAATGATTGTTCCTAGAAAAATGGCGGTGATAATTTTTATTCCGATGGCAATATAAGGTGGAACAGCACCAAAAAATTCCAATTCTATATAATTATTGATAAAGTGATTTGCATCCATGCAATTTTATTTAAACAAATAAATTTGATAACTACAACAATCTATCACATAGGTTTTTATGACATATTTTCCGTTTTCTGATTATTGGGGATTTTACGTCGGATTTCTTGGTTTAGTTTTTTTCTTTTTGGCCATGGATTTGGGGATTTTCCATCGCAAGGCCCACGTCATTTCCTTTAAAGAGGCGGCCACATGGACTGTCATTTGGATGGCCGCTGCGGTCTTATTTTGTTTTGGATTTTATCAGTATTGTCTCCATAAATTTACAGTGGATACCCAATTTCACTCCATTCAAGGATTTGATGGCGTATTGACTTCAAAAAGATTGGCCCTTGAATTTCTCACTGGCTATGTGGTGGAGCAATTTTTATCCATCGATAATATTTTCGTTTTTATTATCATTTTTAATTTTTTTCATGTGCCTAAAAAATTTCAACACCGCATTTTGTTTTTTGGTATTTTGGGCGCCTTGCTTTTTCGCGGAATTTTTATCGCCCTCGGTGCCAGTTTGTTGCAATACACTTGGGTGATGATTATTTTTGGAATTTTTCTCATGGTGACCGGATTTAAGGTGATGTTTGCACCAGAAAAAACCGATCTTCACCCAGATCAAAATTTTATTATAAAACTCATCAAGAAATTTTTTCCTGTTAAAACAAATGCACCCGAAGGAAAATTTTGGGTACGGGAATCTGGTAAATTTTTTATCACGCCACTCTTTATTACCTTGGTTTTTGTTGAGCTAACCGACGTGGTCTTTGCGATTGATTCCGTGCCGGCCATTTTTGCCATCACCAAAGAGCCCTTCATCGTTCTCACTTCCAATATCTTTGCCATTATGGGACTTCGTTCGCTTTTCTTTATGCTCAGTGGTGTGGTGGGTAAATTTCATTTGCTCAAATATGGCCTTGGCCTTGTTTTAGTTTTCATTGGAAATAAAATGAGTTGGCTCAATGATTATTACGGCGGTCATTTTCCCATTGGCGTTTCTTTGGCCATCATCCTGGGATTAATTGCTTTATCAGTGGTGATGTCGCTGGTGATAAAACCAAAAAATGAAAGTATTCCTTAGAGCGCGAGCGAGAGTGTGAAGAAAGTTATCTTATCTTTACTTTTTCTTTGGATCTTTAGAATAGTATTTATTTTTTGTAATTATACCCACCGCACTTTGGTTTTCAGGGGGCGTATTCGTCGTCGACGTATAACCATACGCCTTTCTCCTCATCCACTACCCTGAAAACCAAATTCCAATGAGTATAACACCGCATCAAAAGTAAAAATTACCCTATTGAAATTACTCTCTTGCAGAAAATAATACTTGGGCGTAGATCACCCGTGTAACAAAAGAGGTGGTCTATGGGAAAAATTTCCTTTGTATTTTTTATCATTATTATTTTGGCGGTTAATTTGTCCGTGGCCTTATCTGAAACTACGGTGAGCAAAAAACCAAAATTCAAAAATTATGAATCCATGACCGTAAGTAATGGTGACGGTACGGAAGAAATTAATAATGATCTGGGTGATGATGAAATTCATGCACTAGAGGGATTCGCAAAAGAGGAAAGAGAGTATGGAAAATTTGAATCCATTACTCGCGACGGAAAAAAATATCGCAAAGGAAAAAAAATTAATAAGAAATATATTGATTTTAGTTACCAACCAAAAGCACCAACGCTGCAATTAGATGTTGCTCAAGCTCCTAAGTCGAAATTTACTAAAGAATAAAAAAATTAAAAAATGAAATTGGCGCGTTTAGGAAATGATTTTATTTATTTCTATCTTTGTGATTGAGACGAGATCAGTTAATGAGATCGTAATCACACAAATTTAACGAATTAATCTAGATCTCAAATTGTTAACTTCGAGATCACATAATGCAAACTAGGGTTTGGACAGAAATAGATGTACGTCAGTTACTGCTGATTCATCGCACCTTGAGGACGTATAATCGAATTCATATTCATGTACTTTTCCTTCGACGGTTGTTTCATTTGAGTATGGATAGTATGTGCCTAAGCCTTCTACATCAAAACCACTTCCTTGGATATTGGATATATATTTTCCAGGACATGCTCGGTAGGTTTTTCCATCAGTACCAACATAAGACTTAGGAAATACTTCAATAATTTGTATCCCTGATGAGACATAACTAAAGTGTTCTTTTGCCGCGCTCTTATTGCCTCCAATTACTAGTTCAAAATTTATATTGCTAGCTGCTGGTATCTTTCTTAAGGCTGCTTTAACTGCTGCCGTATTTCCCCAACCCCATGAAGATCTAGCATACCAGGAGACTAAGGGCCGATAGTAAGGTCCTTGTGCGAAAGAATTCCACTTCATAATAGAGTCTTGCTGTCTCTGGTGAAATTTGCAACCGAATCGATTTCCGGATGAGATATGAAAGGGTGGTGAAGGAACTGCTGGTATTTGCCAAACACCAAAGGATTGGTCAAATGTGGTGGGGGAGCTAGCGAGATAATTTCTTTTGTGACCAATATCTGAAAAGACCTGACAATAATTTAAATCAAGATATTCATCATCGTGATTAAAGAGATGTCCCATTTCATGAACGAGAATTCGTGAATATTCCTCCAAATTTGCAGGACCGAGTGAGTTCAATCCCATAAATGAAACTAAATTAATATAAGCGTGTGGCCACCATGATGTACTCCAGTCGCTTCCTGGAATAAAATAAGGGACCGAAGAATCTTTTGCTAAAAATATGGTTGCACTACTATTCGGTGAGCTTCCTATGCTTGATTCATAAAACATAACCTTGTTTTCATTGATTACAGTTTTATTTCCGGAAGAAGGATATCCATTATTAAATAACACATCATTAAAGGAATCAAACGTACTGTAAAGTTGTGATGGCTCACCATTAATTTCTTCAATTCTATGATTTATAAAAAAATTTAAATTAATACTCGGAGGTGCTTCTTTTGCCAATCCTGCTAAGGCCACTGTGACTTGATTTGTGAAATTGTCTATTTCATCTTGTGTCCAATCCTCGCTTTCATTAGGAACTTCCTCTCTACTTTCCAAAAAAACAAGATTAACAGTTATTAAACCCACCATTTTTTTTTCTAAAACAACTGGATCATCAGGGCCCTTAGAATTTTCGGATTTAGCAGGTGTAAATGCATCGCCTAATGACGAGGGCTTCAATGAGTTAGATTTTATTGTGCTGAAAGCAGTAGAATCCATGGATTTGAAATCAAGTTTCGAGGAAGAGAATGTATTACTAAAAATGGGATTAGAGAAAACAAAAAAACCATTTTTGCTATGTGATAAAATTTTTAGATTATTTTTTTTTGCCACATCTTTAATTTTGTCTAGATCAACTTTTGAAACGTTTTTTTTATTTAATTTTAAAATGTTACTGGACGCATAAATCTGTAACGAATTTATAATTGATAATAAATAAATATAATGAACAAAGAATTTGTATCCCCACATTTCAACCTCTTTGAATTTGAATCGGAAGAAAAGAGAAAAATATTAAGAAGGTCAATTAATTTTTGGTAATTCCAATGGTATATTCGAATACTTAGAATTTTGATTTATTAAAACTGGAAATTTTTTAATTAAGCAGCACTGATTTATGGTGATTGGATTTGGCTATTTGGCTATTTGGTTACTTGTCTAAGTTTGGTAAATTCTTTTGGATGAGAATGAACCTAAAGGTGTCAGAAGAGATTATCTACTGACACCTTTAGGTAAAAATTGAAAATAAACTAGAGCATCGCAATGAGCGGAGCTACTAACAAAGAAACAACCGACATCACTTTAATGAGAATCGCAATACCTGGGCCGGAAGTATCTTTGAACGGATCGCCCACCATATCACCAACCACTGCAGCTTTATGAGTGTCAGAACCTTTTTTGTGTCCTGGCAATCCACCTTTTTCAATAAACTTTTTCGCGTTATCCCAAGCACCACCAGCATTCGCCATAAAAAGTGACAAAGTTGCGCCTACAGCGAGTGATCCCGCAAGCATTCCTGCAAGAACCGCAGGCCCAAGCGTAAATCCCACAAGCACGGGAGCAACAACAGCGATTAGACCAGGGACAATCATTTCTTTAAGCGCTGCCGTCGTCGCAATATCCACAATTTTTTTAGGATCTGGATCTGCTTTAAGCTCCATCAAACCTGGAATCTCTCGAAATTGACGACGTATTTCTTCCACGATCGCACCAGCAGCGCGTCCCACAGCAAGCATCGTTGTCGATCCCACTAAGAAGGGAAGAATTGATCCCAGTAAAATTCCAATCAAGATTTTTGGTTCATTTAAAACTAATTGTAAATCAGGAAGACCATTTAACGACCGCACGTGATTCACTTCCATATTGAAGGCAGAAAAAAGGGCGAGCACCGTCAAAATCGCAGAGCCAATCGCAAAACCTTTTCCAATCGCCGCCGTCGTATTTCCAACGGAATCTAATTCATCAGTAATTTTTCTTACCTCAGGGCCGAGGCCTGACATTTCTGAAATTCCGCCAGCGTTATCTGAGATTGGCCCGTAAGCATCAACCGTCATTACGACGGCAGTTCCGCCCAACATTCCCACAGCGGAAAGAGCAACACCATAGAGACCTAAATAATGATCAGCAAGGTAAGCAACGCCGGCCACTACGAGCATAGGCACGGCCGTCGATTCCATACCGATCGCTAGTCCGTAAATCACATTTGTTCCAGCTCCAGTCGTTGCCGATTGTGCAATTTTTGAAACGGGAGTTGATGATGTGTAGTAATCTGTAATGAGACCGATAATCGCACCACCAAGTGCACCCACAGTTAAAACTAAAGTAACTGACTGAGTGATTCCAAGAGACGCCATCACTGCATATGAAACGGCCGCCAAAATAACCGGAGGCATAATAAGTGCTCCGCGAAGAACTTTCGCAGGATTCATATTTTTCATGAGGCGCGCAATAAAAATACAAACAATTGATACCACTAATCCAAGACCAGAGAGGATGAGAGGAAGCCCCACTCCAATCCACTTATTAGTTTCTAAATCTCCCTCTACAAAAGTAGGAAGTTGCGTTGACGTAATCGCAATCGCCATCGCGGCCACAATGGCGGCCACCATGGATTCATAAATGTCGGCACCCATTCCGGCCACATCACCTACGTTGTCACCCACGTTATCTGCAATTACGCCTGGATTTCTTGGATCATCTTCCGGAATATTTTCAATCACTTTTCCAGCAATATCAGAGCCCACATCGGCGGCCTTGGTGTAAATCCCACCACCAATACGTGCGAAAAGTGCAATCGATGATGCACCGACAGCAAACGAGTGAAGCACTTCGGAGAGTTGAGTCGATTCACGATAAAATAAGTAGAGTACTCCAAGACCAATGAGGCCGAGTGCCGCTACCGTTAATCCCATCACCGCTCCACCATCGAGAGCAGTCACGAGTGCGTCGGCCGCTTTATTTCTAAAGGCCGCTTGAGTCGTTCGAACGTTGGCAAAAGTAGCTGCCTTCATTCCAATAAAACCAGCGAGCAAAGATAAAAACGCTCCTAGTAAAAAACAAAATCCGGCGAGCAAACTCATTTTCCATGCGAGTAAGGCAAATACCACAACCCCATAGACAGCAAGAGTTTTGTACTGTCGCCACAAAAAGGCCATGGCACCCTCGCGAATATATCTCGCGATTCGTTCCATCGTTTCATTTCCTTTCTCTTGTTTCAGTACGCGAAAATAAAAAAAGATCGCAATCAAAAGACCTAGAACTCCAAAAATTACAGGAGTCTTCAGCCATGTAGACCATGTTTCCGTTGTCATAGTAATCCTCTCCAATATTAGTGCCTAATTTTAGTGTTTTTCCTTTCAATTGCAAAGCATCCATTTTCCTTTAAAATAGAAATTCAGAGGGAAGTTGACGAAAAATAAGAGGAAAAATCATGTGTGGTTTATTTGCATCAATGAGTGATGTATCCAAAATTCCAGAGTTCACAAGTTACTTTAATCAAATTTTGCACCGTGGCCCAGACAGTACGGTCATGGAGAGGCGAGAGTCAGGAGTGGTGCTGGCCTTTCACCGACTTGCGATTATGGATACTACCCACGCCGGGGATCAGCCGCTAAAAGATTTAGGTGAGAGTGTGTTTCTCCTTTGCAATGGAGAAATTTATAATTTTGAATATTGGCGCAAGCATTATCAAGATCTCGGAGCCTATCGTTTTCAGTCTCACTCTGATTGTGAAGTGATCTTGCCACTTTATTTGGATAAGGGGATTGCGGCGACTGCAAGCGCGCTGGATGCGGAATTTGCCTTTGTGATTTGGGACGATAAAAAGCAAAAAATGTTTGCGGCCCGGGATCCCATCGGAATTCGTCCTCTCTTTTATGGTTATTCAAAAAGTGATAAAAAAATCATGTTCGCTTCAGAGGCGAAAGTGTTAGTTCCTTTGTGCGATCAAGTTCAAGCATTTCCACCAGGACATTACTATGATGGGGAAGGAAAATTTATTCGTTTCAAAAATGTAGCGACGCCCGCTAAGTCTACAGGTGATGATCTTGAAACAATTTTAGAAAAAATAAATCAAAAGTTAACGGAAGGGGTTCGCAAGCGCTTGGTCGCCGACGTACCAGTGGGATTTTTGCTTTCCGGTGGCCTTGATTCGAGTTTGGTATGTGGTATCGCTGCTAAAATGCTCAAGCGTCCATTGATTACTTTTTCGGTGGGCCTAAGAAAAAATCCCATTGATTTGCCCCACGCAAAAAAAGTGGCGGAGTTTATCAAATCAAATCATCACGAAGTTTATTTTACCGAGGAAGAAACACTACAGGCTGTAAGAGAAGTGATTTGGCATTTAGAAACGTGGGACATCACCACCGTGCGCGCAAGCATTCCTATGTACTTAGTTTGTAAATACATTCGCAAGCACTCAAAAATTAAAGTACTGCTCACAGGTGAAGTGAGCGATGAAATCTTTGGCTACAAATATACAGATTTTGCGCCTTCCGCAGAGGAGTTTCAAAAAGAATCCGTTAAACGAATAGAAGAATTGTATATGTACGATGTATTGCGTGCTGATCGGTGTATTGCGGCCCATTCACTAGAGGCGCGTGTTCCCTTTGCGGATTTAGATTTTGTGGAGTACTGCATGTCGATTCCTGGATTAAAAAAAATGAACACTCACAATATGGGAAAATGGCTACTTCGCAAGGCCTTTGAAAAAGATAATTTCATTCCTGATTCTATTTTGTGGCGAGACAAGGCCGCTTTCTCCGACGCCGTTGGACACAGCATGGTGGAAACACTTAAAGCTCACTCAGAGAATTTGTACACGGATGAAGATATAGTTCGCGCGAAAAAAAAATATCCTTATAAAACACCTTTTACGAAAGAATCCCTCTGGTACCGCGATATTTTTGAAGAATTTTATCCCGGAAAATCGGATTGGATTAAAGATTTTTGGATGCCCAATAAAAGTTGGAAAAATTGTGATGTGCAGGATCCGAGCGCTCGCGTTCTTCCCAATTATGGTAAGTCAGGAGATTAGAAATTGATCATTTCGGTTTAAAGTTCATCAATGTTGTCGGTCGTCGGCATCATCGCAATCCAAAACTTTGGATTCCTCAAACTGCGAGGAGCAGTACCGCGTCTCGTAATTTCAGCCTCAAAGAGTAAAATCTTTTACCTTTGGCCTAGTTCCTGAACATTAAACGGAAATGGGATTATGCCCATTGGCGCTCTCGATTTAACTCGCAAAGCTAAAAAGTTAAAAATTTCTATTTGCCAAGACTAAAAATAAAATATTTTTTCTTGCTTTTGTTTTTAGCATAGGACATGTGTTCGCCATGCAAAATCCCATTTCATTGAGAGCATTAAGATATCATCAGCAATTTAGTAATATCAATTTTGAAACCGCTGAAAAATGATCGAAGAAAATGATATAAAAGAAAAAAACAATATTGATGAAAAATTTAAAGTCAAAAAAAAATTGGAAAGAAAAGTTTAGAAGAATTGGGCCATAGTTGGAAAAAGCAAAAACAAGAATTTTTGAGCAAGAAAAGTAAAAAAAATGGCCGGCGATTTTTAACCGCCAGCTTTATTGAGCTCAAAAAATTTCGATGACTAGTTAATAATAGCAAGTAAATTTATTTCCAAAAATTTTACAAGAACTGAACTTCGTCGATAACTTTTTAATTGTGAAGAATGCCGCTCCTGCACTCGTTGTTACCCTGCAACCAATCCTGTAGAAATTATCATTAAATTTTATGGCCGAATGAGGTTTAATGCTTATATTTCCCGAACTTAAAGATGCAACCCAGGTATCAGCTTGTGCAGCTGGATTACCTGAAAAAGGCATCAAAGAATTGTTGTTGTTGTGCAAAAGATCACCATCTGAAGTTAATAAACCTGAAGTGGGCAATGCTGGACATGAAAAAACTTCGTGAGGCGGTACAGCTTCAGCAATTGAAAAGTTAAAAAGCACCAAGAATAATGAAAAAAATTTCATACGTCCCTCTTTATTAAAAATTAAAGTGATATTTCGTACACCCGTAAAATATATTAGAACGAAAACAAAAATCTATTTAATTCCTTAGACTGATCAACAACTTAGATAAATTTAGATTGCAATTAAAATTGGCAAAATCAAATTAGAATCAAATTAAACCTAACGGTTTTTGGGTGGGCGGCGCTCAGAAATTCTTTACCTTGGCGATATGGAAGTATTTTTGGCTGAAAATTTCCATTTTCCCTAATTTTGTTGGCCTGCTCTGATTTTTTATAAAAAATAAAAAAATTTGCAACTTCTTGAAAACTCATCAAAACGAGACTTTAGGTGCGGCCGGTGAAGATGACCACACCTAATGAGTAAAGAAAAAATGAGCGCCGGCCGTGCATGAACCATTATTTAAATAAACTTAATATTAAGCCAACGATTAGGAGTGAAAGTTTTAAAAAAATATATCCAAGACCTATCGCTAAAGGGATGGAAACTAAAACTGAACCAGCGGTACCTAGCTCTTGTTCAAACTTATAAAATACAAACAAACCTGAACCTAGTGTAATAAATATAGTAAGCGGTATGATTATTACCACAGGTGGAGGACCCCATGGAGAATTTCCTCCGAATTTACCATATTGTTTATTCTTAAACATCCAACTGCATTCCATTTAAAACCACAAAGTATTTTTATTTTAATTGCTCATACTAAAAAATGCAATTTAAGATCTA
>JARXAH010000084.1 GCA_029865945.1 Bacteriovoracaceae bacterium
TGAGTTTTCAATACTTTGCAAGATTCTGCGATTTTTTGAAAAACTTCAAATCTGGGGATACGGCCCAAATCTCCGTCCATGGAGCCTGCTGCATCTCTTAAGCAAAGGATTGCTGGGCGTCTGGCCCACAAGAACCATTACGTTTTTGAAAATTCTCGAAATGGACAAGAATTCATAAGAAGAAATCATCTTCAACCGTTCAGTTTTTAAACGAAAAAAATTCTTTAAATATTTTTAATTACTATTTTAATCTTTTCTAAATGGTGCTAGAACATCCTCTCTACAAGTCACTTTAATCTAACTAGTGAGGTATTTATGAAAAATTTTTTAATTACTGTTATTATCTTAATTTCATTCTCTGCTAGCGCAGATTTTGTTTGTCTAAAAGATAAAGTTGGTCTAGCTTTTCTAGTTGCTGGATCCCAGTATTTTCAAACAAGATCTATCGAAGAGTGTCAAGAAGCTATTAATGCATCAAAAAATGGCTTCACCTGCCTAAAAAGTTATAGCGGTCGTGCTTATTTAATAACTAAGGGATCTGTAAATTTTCAAGCTGAATCTGTAGAGGAATGTCAAAAGTCTGTTAACGAATCGAAATAGCTAGTGTACTGAGCCTCTCCCGGTCGTAATGGCCGGGAGTTTCCGAGTAAAAACATCGGAATTCTCATAAAGTAGGTATTTATTGAGTTCAGGCCAATCTGAATGCCTTGGTCAACTCAGTCCAAGCTATTAATTTAGTCTCAACTCCTCAATGGTCTTAAGAAAATTTCCCTTGGTCAAAATACCTTTAACAAATGGAAAGTCTTCTTTTTTGAGATGAGAATTTCCTGTATGAAAAAAAATTTCTCGCATCCCCAAATCAAAAAGTCTCTTTGCGACAAAGGATCCATCTCTTTGTTCACCGAGATTAAAATCCAAAAGAAAAATTGTTCCTTTTTGAAAAGTCCTTGCTTGCTTTAGTAATGTACTGATATCGCTAAAAACATCAACTTGCCTATGAAATTTTTCGAGAAGTTGCTTGTAGCGATAGAGAAGTGTTTGATCATCATCTAAAATAACAATGTTAGGAATTTCGTAAATGGGAATCTCAACAGTGAAAATAGATCCACTGCTTTCGTTAAACTTTGTTTTGACATAAACATTTCCACCCCAACTTTCCGCCATTTCTTTAATATAAGATAGCCCTTGTCCTGTTCCATGGATTTTTGTTGTAAAACCTTTCGCAAATATTTTATTAAGAACAGATTCATCTATTCCTGTCCCATTATCTTGAACTGAAATGGAAACACAGTTTTCTTTTATTATCGCGTGAACCGTAATATTCTTTTGTGATTCATTACAGGGTACGGCCACAGCGTTCTCCAGTAAATTTGAGAACACACGGTAGAAGGTATTGGAATCAACTTTGATTTTAATGCACTTGGAGATTTCTGAATCAAAATTGATATTTACCTTAGGCGTATTTTTCTTATATTTGATAGCACTTTGCTCCATCAGCTCATTCATAAGATCAAATACAAAGTGAGGAACTTCTCTAACCGTCGTCACGATTCCATCTTTATGATGGGAAATATTTCCAAAGGCATCGCGAATTTTTCCCAAAGTTTTTCTTATCTCTGCGGCTTTATCTTGTTCTGATAGATCATATGTTTGCAAATCTAAGGTCGCAATTTCGCTTTGAGTATCATGAATTATTTGCCTAATAATGTTGGCAGATATTTTTTCTTTTTCAGCTTGAATGGCCTTTTGGTAGTAAGGTATCAAAAAATATTTTTTAGAAAGAAAAAACCAAAATAGCCACAGAGAAAGTATAAAAAGAAAAATAGGTAATCCATATTGAAGTACAAAACCAAAGACACTTTCGGCCATAAATTGAAATCTATCTTCCATTACAACGGTGATTGATCCAAGACGTGATCCGGCCAAATTTAAATCGGCCTCATAAACAAAATTTTGCCCCTGTTTGTTAAAATTGCAAGGAATATCCTGGAAATCCTGATTTTTTGAAAAAACGCATTTCTGTCCTTGCTCACTGTAGAGATACAAATCAAAGTTAGGGGAAGAAAATTTTTTTAGTGAACTCTTTATTCTAAGAAAAACCGATTCATAGCTTTTCGTAAAAAACTCTTCAACGATATAACGATAATCACTATTAATTCCCTCATTGAGAAGTGACTTAGTAATCTCAGATCGCCCTTGCTCTTTTTCTAAAAAAGAAGTAGAGAGGTAATACGCACCTAGTCCAAGTCCCATCATAATAATGAGAATCGATCCATAAAAAAATATGGTTATAGGTCGATGCATGGGGTTACTGTTAGATCGTCCCATGGTATCCAATGCCTTTTTGATCAATGCGATAAATGATCACATCTTTTTTAGGCGTATTATCTTGATCAAATTGAAATTCACTAGAGGTAAGTAGATTTCTCCCATGATAATTTTTGAGCGATTTCCGAATACTTTCTCCGGTGATTGGCCCCTTAATTTTAAGGATACTATCAAATAAAATAGATGCAGTATCATAAGCGATGGCACTCCATGAGTTCGGGCGATCATGGTAAGTTGCTAAAAATTTTTCTCTGAAATTTTTATTTTCTTTAGTACTACTCTCTTCATTCCAGTAAACATTTCGGTACGCAGTAAATGCTTGCGGCCCTTTTTGTTCTTCAACTAGTCTTTTGTAAACAGACTCATTAGTTCCCCATCCATCAGAACCTATGTAACTTGGATAAAATTTTTCCTTAATGGCCTGGGAATAAAATCTAAAGAGATCACTTTGGTAGCTTAATAAAATGACTTGCGTAACATTTTTCTCTTTGAAAAATTTTATTTCCTCTGATAAGTCTTTTTGATTTTTTAAAATCTTGCGCTGAATAACATTTATTTTTGGATTCAGAGAACTTATTTTTGCTAAAAACTCTGCGCTTAAGTACTCGCTATAGGGATAGGAAATGTTGTTAAGAATGCCTATAGACTCTGGTCTTAATTTTTTGGATACAAAGTCAGCAAGCTTCTGTGCCACAAGAGTATCAGATATGCAGGCCCTAAAAACATAAGGTCTATTTTTGGTAACATCCGGGTTCGTCGCGGTTGGAGTAATCAGTACAATATTTTTATCTTTTATCACTTCTGAAATCGCCATGGCCTCATCGCTGTTTTCTCCGCCTATGATAACTTGATTTCCTTCTTGTACTGCTTGAGTTGCTGCACTAATCACAGAAGTGAGTGCTTCGCTATGAGAATATTTTTTAAAATTGATTTTTATATTTTTTTCTTTCTCATAAACCGTTTTTGCAAACTCGAACCCTTTATCCATGAAACCAACCGATCCATTAAATTTATCTTGAAATCGAAAGATGAGAGCAACGGAAAACTCTTTTTTGTTGGAGGCCGCAAAAATGCTGTTATTTGGTGATGCCAATAAAAATAAAATGAGTAGACAGAAAATCCCAGGACAATTTAATTTTCTCTTTTGAACCCCATAACATATTGCGATAACTAGCACAGGATAAATAAGATAAACTCCTGAAGAAATCAAAGAAGATGCAAGTAGTAGCAACGTAATGATGCTTAAGATTTTTTTTCCAATTGAGGAAGATGTTCGAAGAAAAGAAATGATACATAAAACATAAATGGTAAGGAAGTTCGCACTAACCATGATAAGTCCTTTATTCAAAAATTCAGGAAAAATCATTAACGCTAATAAACTTAAAGAAAACAAAGAAATGAGTAAATAAATAGGATTTTTTTGATTTCCTACATTTTCAGGAAGTGCTAATGAAGATGCGGAAACTTGGATCATATAAATTAGCCCCCTAATCCAACTCATAAAATTAATCTTGAGGGCGAAAACGGAAAGGAGAACAATTATTCCTCCAGATAGCCACCTTGGTGAGACTTCTTGGGATAATTGATAGATTCCCATGACGGATTGAATTTTATCGTAAGAAATAATGGCCGCGTAATTTGCAGTGACGCCTAAGTAAACTAGGCCACAGATAATCAAGGAAAATACCATGGATACTAAAAAATCTCTTCTGGGATTTTTAAATTCGTGGGCAATGAAACTTAAATTCTCAAATCCGGCGAACGCCCAAAATGCCATTGTAATTCCAATGAAAGTTTTCCCTAAATCAAAGTCGGGAATTAATTTGTCATAACCTAGTGAGGCTTTTGGGAAAGTTATAAAAAGAAGTAGAATAGAAAATACAAAAAAACTTAGTGAAACAATATTGATCATGCGTTCACTTGCACTTTTGCCAATTAAATTGGCGATTACACCGAAACCAAGTAAATAGACTGCGACCATGTATTCCAAGTGTTCAATTTGAAAATAATTTTGTACAAATTTTCCCACAATGATGGCCGAAGATGGCATTCCAATCATAATGGTTGAAAGCATAAGAGTGGGAAATATCGCTGACCAAGTTTTCCCAAGTCCAAGCTCAATAAATCCTTTGACGCCTACCTCTGGCCTTACATGTTTTGACATGTCATAAAACATCATTAGTAGCGGAATACATAGCAGCGTGGCCATGATCCAACTAAGAAGAACATTTGCGCCACTTAGCTGATAAGTTAAAGATGGCAAAAAAAGTATTCCAGACCCCATAATTGATCCAACGCCGTATGAGATACCACTTAAACGGCCAAGTTTGGGAATTTTCATACTAATTGCCCTTGATCGATCACTTCATTAATCGCATTCCAATATAACCTCCAAAAATGCACCGCTTGATTAAAACCACTCAAAAACTCACTCTTACTTTTTTCGCAAGGACAAAAGCGAAGGAAGTTGGCCACATTAAGTCTGATATGCTCTTTCTCTGCAATTTTATGAATACGAAAGAAGGACGATTTTTCTACAAGTTCACTACTTTCCTCATCATAAGACAGAGCATCAAAGAGAGTTTGAATATTTTCTTCGGCATCAATCTCAAGGCCAAGTAATATGCCTAAAGACATTCCATCTGTAGAAGCATTGGTCATAATAGTTTTTAGATATTCAAAAGGAAATTTACTCAAGTTCTTCGAGATCAGATTTATTCGATCATGATCCGTAATCCCGATCTGCTGCAAGCAATCTAAAAATAAATCTGGATGGATTAATCTGTGATTTCTACTTCCAAGTTCTTCAAAGATAATTTGGACAATGTAGTGCCTCATTAAATTGTTACTGACCTGAGCAGAAGCAATACTCATCACCTTTGGTGCAAGAGAAGAAAAATGATGCCAAAATGTTCCAATCACTGCCGCTTTTGTTTTATTTCGGAACTTAAGTCGCATCCATGTTTCTTCAAAGATTTTATCCACATTGGCCATTTTATAAAACATATTGGTCCATTCAATAACTTCAGGTGAATCAGAGTCATAAATATTTTCAAAGACTCGATCACTCCTAACGATAACTTCTAAATTTTCTAACATTTCCTTGTGGGCGACTTCACTTAACATCTCAGACATAAAATTACCTCCTATTTGTTGTAGGGCGAATGTTGGGGACGAATTGTAATTTCAGTGGGACAGGCCGAAGTGGGTAAACTAATGGCCCATGACACTGAAAGAGCAATATCATCTGGTTGAATCATTTTTTCAGAAATTAAATTATCGCCTCTTCCCATGTCAGTATTAACGTAACCAGGAAAAAGACAGGTAACTTTAATATTTTTTTCGCGAACACTATCAAAAAGGCAATTGGAGTACGCCCTAAGCGCGTGCTTTGTTGCTGTATAAATTTCGCCACCTTGATAGGTCATAAGGCCCGCCACCGATGAAATATTAATAATGGCCCCACCGTTCTTAGATATCGCTGGAAGAAGCTGGTTCGTTAAGTGATAGATGGAACGAAAGTTAAGATCCAAGCAGTAGTCCCAATCTTTTAAACTGGATGTGTAGGGATTTCCATTTACATATGTTCCTGCGTTATTAACAAGGTAATCGAACGAAGGAAAAACATTTAAAATGCTTTCAAGCAGTTTTGGAATTTTATCTATTGCTGTTAGATCAAATGGAAATATTTCTGATCTAATCCCAACTACGTCACAGTTTTTTTTTACTTTTTTTAGTTGAGTCTCATCTCTGGCAACAAGTGCCAGATTTACCCCTTCACTGGCCAATCGATAAGCAATGGCCTCGCCAATTCCTCTTCCAGCACCAGTTATAATGGCGACCTTATTAGTAATTCTCATCGCATTTCTCCGTAGTTATGGTTTGAAATAGTTCTTTAAATTTTCCTTCAAAGTTTTTTATGGCACCCAGTACTTCTTGCACGTCATAGGCCTTGGGGTTTTTACTATTTGATAAATCAATGACTATGCAATTGAAGCATGTGTTTACAAGATCAAGATCTCGCCTTAGTTTATGAATCTTTTTTTGTGTTTCAATATTCACGCATCAACCTCACTTATTTTTTTGTCCCTTAAGTGATAAAAAAGTGTAGTCCTTGAAACTTGATAGGCCTTGGAAATTTTATTTTTATTTCCGCCATGTTCTTTAAGTGCAAAATCAAAAAACTCCCCTTTAATTTTATCAAGTAACGCAGAGAGACTTTGATGTCCCTTGGCAAAATCGATTTGATTTTCGGTCAGAAGCCAATCTTTACTTAATTCGGCAACAGATTCGCGACCAACTTGTAAATATTTCTCTAAATGCGCTGGAGTAACGATTCCTCCCTTAACATCAGAGAGTCTGTTGATGAATTTTTGTAATTCCCGAACATTTCCTGGCCAAGAATACTGAAGAAGGATCTCTTTTGCCTGCTCATCTACGAAAACACTCCTCGTTGCTTGATTGAGAAAATGCTTTATCAGCATTTTGAGGTCATCTTTTCTCTCTCGCAAAGGGCGCAAGTAAATAGTTTTTCCTTTTATTCTGTTATAGAAATCCGGTCGAAGCTTTCCTTCTTTAACAAGGGATTCTAAATTTTTAAGTGTTGCCGTTACCAGCAAAAAGTTGGAGCGGATTCTTTTTAGGCCACCAACTCTTGTAAATTCTTTTTCCTCAATAACTTTTAAAATAGTTTCCTGAGTCGTTAAGGGCATGTCTCCAACTTCATCGAGAAATAAAATTCCGTTGTTTGCTTGTTCAACTTTGCCCATCTTTAATCTATCCGCACCAGTAAAAGCGCCTTTCTCATGGCCAAAAAGTTCTGACTTAATAATTTCATCATTTAGTCCTGCACAGTTTAACTCAACTAATTCTCCCTCTATCCCCAGCAGTGACTTTAGACATTTCGCAAGTTGGGTTTTCCCAACTCCAGATTCACCACTTATGAATATTGGCTCCATCGGACTAAACGTAGTGCATACATCTTCAAGAGATTCGATAATATCTTTGTCCTGAGTCAGATAAGTTGTTTTGGTGAGTCGCTCCACGTTTTTGCGAAACTCTTTGGAGTTAACAACTTTTTTGATAAAAATATCTAATTTTTCTTTCAAGTTACTTTTCTTCACAAAATCATCGACTCCATTTTGATAGGCCTGTTGAATTAATGCATCATCATTTTCAAAATAAGTGACAGCAATGACGTGCCTTATTCCTCTTTGCTTGCATAGTAGTGCAATACGAGGGCCAATGATTTCATCATTGATTTCAAGATCAACAATAGCGCAATCAAATTTAAAATTTTGAATCAACTCTTCCGCTCTTTCCAAGGTGCTTGCGTGAAGTAATTTTCCGTAGTTAGAAAGATTTTTGGAAAGGAAATCCAGAAAACTGGGATCATCTTCAATTACTAAAAAGTTCATTGGCCCTCGTTTTTTTTGCTTCCGAAATAAAAAATTATTACACGAAGAGTCCGAACGGAAATCACTTTATGTTCAATCTGAAAACATTCCTGGGTTGATTAAAAAATCGAGAATTTTCTACATAGTGAAATAACTACTCGTAATAAGAGAAATCGTTACGAGAAATTTATGTTGGCATGGGTTTTGAATTGAGTATGAAAGTTTTTCACCAAAGCGAGGTAATATTTTCATGAACGCAAAAAAACAAAAGGCCATATCCTCCATAGATTCACTGGACGTGAGAGGCGAACTTATCAAAAAGTCGTTTAACAAGTTTAATGATAAGGCACACAAGACAAAGAGTCATTATTCAAAAAAAGATTTAGAATTTGCAAAATGTTGCAAGGACTTTCTTCCAGATCATGAGCGAATAGTCGTTCATTTACATTTCTGGGAAGAGTTATCCCTCAGTGAGATTTCCCATGTATTACATGTGTCTTTTAAACTTGTTGATTTGATTTTGCAAAATGCGATTAAACGGTTGCGTTCAATTTATGAAGATCATTTTCCCAGTACTAATTTTATTCCATTGAACAGGAGGATTGAATCCATTGACATGAAATTTTATTAAAAAGGTGTATGGCATGTTTATTTGTAAAATTTTAAGAAAATTATTTTCTAAGAAACTTAAACCAATGGAGAGCTTTCACATGCAGGCCATGCAACTCATTCAAAACCAAGAACTCGAAGGGAAAAACCCTAATATGTTTTACCTTTGGTGGTTCAACAAAAAATCCCAAAAGAAATTTTGCGCTGGACGGGCATTCTATTCAGAGAAACAAGGTGATTTTCGCTTATTTATTAACCTACTTGAAAATAGCTCAAATGGCGGAAAGCGTGAAGAGTATTACCTTCGCCCCGCCCAAGTGAGTGATGATTATACTTATTTCAAAGTAGAAAAAATCATTCACCATCCGGATCGATCCCATCGCTTTTGGGTGGGAGAAGCTTTTCGAAGTGTTGAAACCAACGGCGACATTCATATCCAAATAGAGCCACTAACAGGATTTTATAAAAAATTAGTTCTAAACATGAATCAGGAAAAGGACAAAACCCATGAATAAGAAAATTATTATTTATGTATCCCTTGTGCTGCTTGCTATGGCCATTGCTTTGCTTCCTGAAATGTCCTTTGCTCAAGTGGGAGGATTTGACAGTAAGGTGAATAGTCTAACTAATCTCATCGTTGGAAAGATTCTTCCTGCGGTAGCGGTCTTCGGTCTTATTTATGCGGCCATCTTGGCAGCGGCCGGAGATGAAAGCAGTAAAAAAAGAATGGTCTTAGTGATTGTTGCATCCATTGTAGGAATTCTTGCTAAATTTATTGTTCCCATGTTTCAAGGAGCGGTTTAGTGGAAGCACTTGAATCATCAATTGTTCATAGAAATCTTGATACCAAATTAAAAATTGGGCCTCTGGAGGCCCTTGATTTGCTTGCGGCCCTAATCATTTCTTCTTTTATGGGATTTTTCTTTGATGGAGGAGTGCTTGGTTTTATTTTTATATTTCTTGTTCCACTACTTTTTCTAGGAGGACTTTTTTTTGTGAAAAGAAATCGGCCAGAGAATTTTTTGCGCGACTTTATTCGTTTTACTTTTAAGCGGGGATTCTACGGGGCCTCATGTGACCTAATAGAATCACAAAACATGAGTCAAAAAATTTATATCAAGAGTGATGCTCATGAGTAAGGCCGATCTTATGCAGGTGTTAGCATTGAACCTGGAACAACTCGGGTGTCTTGGGCAATACGCCCAAGAGCATCTCGATAATGAAGAATGGTTTGAACTAAATGAACTTCTCTACAGTGTGGAGGATGAGTATGAAAAATTGACTGAAATATTAAGCACCATCAAGGAGATGCGTCCATGAAAGGAAATCAGTTTACAAATATCGGTGATCAGTTACCTTTATGGCATTTCGAAGATGATACTTTGGTATTTCAAGATGGATCCTTAGGGGCCGGATTTTCGCTGCAAGGACTCGATATCAGCACGACTACAAATGAGGTGATTAATGGAATATGTTCTTCGATTAGCAACCTAATTAATTCACTTGAAGAAGGACTTCGCATTCAGGTTTTTTATAAAGTTTCCTCAGATGTATCCAAAATAATCCATAAACATAAAGAATCGATTTCGCAAAATGATTCCTTAAATTTCTTGATTGAAAAGAGGTTAGACTTCTTTAAAGAAAATGAGGCCCAAGGAAACTTTTATCGCCCAGAAATTTTGTTTTTTATAAGAAGTAAAAACTTTTCCAGGAAGTCATCCGGTTTATTTGCAAGAACAGCTAGGTTTTCTCAAATGATGAAAGAGGAATTTAATTTGCATTTTGAAAATTTTCAAAGGCAAGTAACATTAGTGAGAGGTCATTTAGAAAACATGCAGTTAGATGCAAAAAAACTTAGCCACGATGAGTGGTTCAAGGAATTGTTTCAATATTTCAACCTAAAGAGATCACAAACTATCGGCTCGCCAAAAGTAACAGTAGATGTGGAAAAACTTTCACCTTCACTACTTAAACAACTCATCTTAAGTGATCTTTTCGTTCACAGAGATTACTTGGAAATTGATCGAAAATTTTTCAAAGTAATCAACATGGGAACACTTCCTGATAAGACATCTGCCGCGATGGCCGAAAGATTAACCAAACTTCCCTTCCACTATTGGGTGTCTCAAAGTATCGAAGTTGGAAACCAAAAAAAAGAGGTTGATTTTTTGCAACTCAAGCGAAGAATGGCCTATTCTATGGCCGCTGGCTCCAAAAATGTTTCTGATTTGGAATCTGAATCTAAGCTTGAAAATTTAGAAGGGTTACTTCAAGAGCTTATTGGGGGAAATGAAAAAGTTTTAAACATGGGGCTATGTTTTATTATTTGGGGCGACAGCGTTCAAGAGCTGCAAACAAAGTCTGATCAAATTTTACGTGAGTTGAGATCACTTAACAACGCTGAAGGCATAATTGAGTCTATGAGTAATTTAGATAATTTTATAAAATCCTTTCCTGGAAGCTGCGAGAGCTACACCCGAAAGAAAGTAAAAACTTCTAATGCGTCACACCTTTTTCCAATATTTGCTAACTGGAGTGGAAACTCTAGGCCAGTTTGCCTTTTTCCTACGAGAGACTTAACGCTCTTTGGAATTGATCCTTTTGCTCCTGAGCTTCCTAACTGGAACGGGCTAGTTGTGGGGGGAAGCGGAAGTGGCAAGTCGTTTACCTTGTCGAGTATTATGCTTCAATTTGCAACCCAAGCACCCAGTCCAAAGATTGTGATTATTGACAATGGAAGATCGAGCGAAAATTTGGTGAAGGTGCTTGGAGGAGAATTCATTGATGTGGGATTAAACTCACAAATTTGTTTGAATCCTTTCGAATTACCTAAGGGCGAGAAAACACCATCAAGCATAAAGATAAAATCAATTCTTGCAATCCTTGAATTAATTTTTAGAGATGAGCAAATGTCTTATCTTCCCAAGAGAGATAAATCACTTTTAGAAGAATCCATCATGAGGCTCTATGAAGTATGCACTGATACACCAACACTAAGTGATTTAAAATTAATGCTTGATCGGCACAGTGATCCCTCTATGAAAAAGTATGGGGATATTTTATTTTCTTGGACGGGGAATTCTGCATTTGGAAAAATATTGGATGGAAAATCCAACATCACTTTGCAAAAAAATATTACCGCCATTGAAATTAAAGGACTTGATGATTTTCCTGATCTGAAAGACGTCTTTATGCTTCTTGTTACCAATTTTGTTCAAAAAGAAGCGGAAAGTGATTTATCAACTCCTTATGTTTTAATCTGTGATGAGGCGCACCGCCTCTTTAAGACCCCATCGACTAGGGATTACATCCTCTATTGCTACCGTGTATTTAGAAAATATAATTGCTCTATTTTTTGTATCACGCAAAATCACAAGGATTTTTTAAGTATCCCGGAAGTGGCCGAGGCGATTTTTCCCAACACAACCCATGTTTTTATTTTGCGGCAAAGAAAAATTGATTGGGAGGATTTCCAAAAAACTTTTGATTTCACCAATTCAGAAATTGAATCCATTAAAAGTTTGCAAATCAAGAAGCGAGAATTTTCAGAAGTCTTTTACATGCAAGATGAAAAAAGGGCCATCCTTAAAATTATTCCTGATAGCTTTAGCTACTGGATTTGTACCAGTGATGGTAATGATAAGGCCAAAATCGAAGAACTAAAAATGCAAAACCCCGATTGGCCTATTGTCCAGGTTCTGAAAAATTTAAGTGAAAAAATTTATGAGGCGTAAATTATTAAGGGTTGTGATCCTTGGAGGATTTTTATTTTACTCACAATTTGGAGTGGCACAAATTAGTGATGGTAGTGGCTGGGCCAACTATGTTTACCTGGTTAAAATCTACGGCGAGAATTTGCGTCGCTACTACCAGCTAAAAGAAATGATACAGCAGGCGCACAGACACGATCAGTACATTCGCATTCTCAACGAAGGCCTTAATGGCGCAACTGGACTCATGGAAGTACTCCCCGTTAGGGACGAAAGAATTCTCTCACAAATTAGAGAGTTTCAAGGGGCATTAAGTAAAATTGAAGAAATCTACGGACTGATTCCAAAAAGCTCAGATGAAGCGCTTCAAAGATTACACGACTTAACAATTGCAGAGAGTTTGAAAATTTCTATTGCCTCAAGAGACTACGCCGAAGTCCAAGAATCAAATGCACAAAGGGTTTTCGTGCAAAGTGCGGCCGCATCTCCCAAAGGAGCGGCCCGCATGGCAGCTCAGGCAAATGCACAAATTCTGCATTCGCTAAGTCAACTCCTTCGCCTAAACGGTCAAATGCTAAAAATGCAAAGTGAATCCTTTGCCTTAACCAACAAGGAAGAGAAAGACTCTTCTGAAAATTTTAACAAAACAAAAAAGGACTTAGGAAAGGCCATGAACAAACTTAAACCCAATTACGAGTTTCCGAGGTTTTAGCTTGGATATCGATCCAAGGGTTGTTAAGGGATTAGATAAAAAATACGTGGCCCTCTATGCAAGAACTTCTGTGGCCGGTAAACAAGAGAAGGGACTTGATGCTCAGGTGCGGGCACTAAGGCGCTACTGCCAAGAGAAGGAAATCACGAACTACGCAATTTTTGAGGACGAAGGTATTTCTGGAACGAAAGATTCCAGGCCAGCTCTCAATAAAATGATGCAAGAAGTGATGGCCGGAAGAGTGGAAAAAGTAGTAGTTTATTCCTTTAGCCGGTACGCAAGATCCACAACCCACCTGCTCAATGCGCTTACTACCTTCAAAAAAGTTGGCGTATCGTTTTTGTCCTTAAGTGAAAATTTGGATACTAACACTCCTTTAGGTTTAACTGTTTACACTATCATATCCGCATTAGCGCAACTGGAGAGGGATCTCATCTCTGAAAGGGTTCGAAATGGACTTCGCGCGGCCAAAGAAAGAGGCGTTAAAGTTGGAAGAAAAAAAATTCGTCCCTCGCAGTTAATTCGCACTCTTCGTAAATCAGGACTAACTTACAAAAGCATTTCGGCCATTGCCAAAGTAAGCCAAGGGGCCATCGCTACTGAACTTAAAGAGTGGAAAAAAGAAAAGGCAGAAGGGAACGAACAAATTTTTCCATCAGACATTCCTGCACCAGAAGTTATTGCCCCACCTAAAGTTGATTCGCAAGAAATTATTCAAACTCCAGTAGCAATGGAAGTCCGCTACCATTCTGGAGAAATGGCCACATGATCGAGTGGCTTCCGCAAGTTTGCCGTGAGTTACATGGAGAGATGGCCAAACTTTATTGGCTCTTACTTTTACCAGTCATTGTTTTCTTACTCATTTTAGAGATGTTGAAATCTGGAAATCAAATTCCTGATGGCGGAAAGATTCTGCTTCGCACAGTTATCTCTATACTACTAATTGCTTCGTTTAAAGAGACGATCAATCTTGTAGCAGTTATGGGAGACGGAATTGCCAACCGCATTGATGGGCTGGCCAAGATGGGAAAATTGATGGATTTGTTTTCAGAGAATTTTTCAAGAGATGCGCCGGCACTCTATAAAATTAGAGAGCTATTTATTTTCTTGTTGAATTTTTTGTCCTACTTTCTTGCCTACCTCGGAATATTTATTTCAGATGCACTTCTTCACTTTACTTGGTCAGTACTCTACGTCTGTGCGCCACTAATGATTCTTTGCTACATCCCTGAGCAAACAGCGCATGTGTGCAAAAATTTATACAAAGGACTACTAACCGTGATCACTTGGAAATGCCTGTGGTCGATTTTGGGTGTACTTCTTTTGAAACTTGCAGTGGAGAAAACAACTGAAAATAGCGACAACCTTATTACCACGGCCGTTATTAATCTTTGTATTGCCTTAAGTATTTTAACCGTTCCCTTCTTTGCAAAATCATTTATTGGGGACGGAGTTGCAGGCTTTGCATCCAACATTGCAGGAGTTGCAGGACTCAGCGTTTTAAGGGTTTCAAAAAACTTGGTTCAATCAAAAGTAAATCCTAAATCCTGGGGTAGATCAAAAATTCAAAACCCCAATGAAAAAAATTTTAAATTTCAAAAACACAAAGGAGGAAAATGGAACAAGTAGAACATCAGTACGTGACCAGTATAGTAGGAGAGCAAAAAAAATCAAATTTCTTGAAAACCATTTTGCTCATTCTTACTTTTGCTAATGTTATTTTATGCGCTTCAGTATTGGCCTTTATTTTATTTCCCCAAATTGTCATCCTTGAAAAGGAGGGTTTGGCCTTAAGCTACCAAGGAGTGAGAAAAGAAATTGTTATCACTCAAGATGAAATTAAAAAAATGGCCCAAGATTTTATTAAAGCTCGCTATGAATGGGATCAGTTTGATTTGGATCAAAAACTTGACGAGCTTGCTTCATTCACAACACCAGGGCTTAAAGAAAAGCTAGAGATGGATTTTAAAAAAAATTTGGAGAGCTTTAAAGTAATTTCTCAATATGTCGGAAAACTAGAATTGAACACCCACCCTAATGGAGTCATTGATGTTAAATTTGATAAAATTTTGCGTCTCACTGCTAAACCTCAAGGAGATGATGCAAGCGCGCTGAGTAGTATGCCTGAGAAAATTCCACTTTTGTCTCAAACACAAGTGCAACTACAAATCGCGAGAGGAAAAAAACTACCATCAAACCCACTGGGAATTTATGTTAATGCGCTTACGGAATATGGAAGTAACTAAGTTGGCGATTGTTTGTTTTTCCTTTTTGCTTTGCAGCGCTCTGCAGGCCAAAAGAAAGGAAATAAGGGAAGTTTATACTAATGATCGGGAGATGAAGACGATTAACCTCACCATGGGAAGGTCAACCATTCTTAGTTTCACTGAAAAACCAGTCAAAGTTGTTCTTGGAAACTCTACATACTTTAATGTGGAATTTCTGGGTAATGACGTAACCCTCCAACCACTAGCGCAAGTACCGACAAATTTATTTGTGTATACGCAGCAAAAAAATAAATATGGATTTCAGCTAAAGGTGGGAGGAGCAAATTTATATGACGACCTGGTTTACGTCTTTTGGAAATCGAATGGTGAAATATCAATGCTCCAAAAAGAAAGAAAACCAATTGCCAGCTTAAGTCCATTTTCTTTCACACTGGGAAATTTAGAGTTTCATGGAAATAAACTTTTTTTACTTTCAGGAACAAAAACCTACATTATGGATTTCACTATTAAAAATAAAGGGAGGCGCACCATCAAAACAGATGAGTTTCAAATTTTTGTCTCCAGAAATAGTGAAAGACTTAAAGGGCAGAAAGTTGTTTTTGATAAAGAGCAAATTTCTATGCACGATGCGGCCAAGGGAAGATTATTTTTTCCAAGTGATCAGGTTGATGGCCTAAAACTTTATGTGCTTCATAAGAAAAAAACTAAGGTGAAAAATTTATTAAAAAAATATCTATAGGAAGTTGGACTGGAGGTATTACAGGATGGGTAAAAAATTATTTCACTGAGCTAGAGGGAGACAAAAGAGTCCTTAAAAAGAAAAGTATTAAAATAGCAGCAAGTATATTTTTGCTACTATTTTTTTGTTCTCAATTCATAGAGTCCAGTGACAATTCTTTTTTAAGTAAAAGTTTTCAATCGCCCGATGCTTCTGTAACTAATCCTGGTAAAAAAGTGAATGAGAGCTTCTTTCCTTTTGTTAACGTCACAGAGAAAAAGAAGAAAAAAAGACAGGCCTTGCAAAAAATAAGGCCAATCAATTTAGTTTACAATGCGAAACAAGTTATTGAGAGAGGAAGTGATCCCTTGGGTAGTTCAAGCTTTATTCCAGGTGGAACTAATTTCATTGGAAAACTTTTAACAGGCATTGACACAAGAGACAATTCATCATCGTGCCGAGTTATTTTGCCCTACTCTGTAAATCACCCGAAGGGAGGAAGAATTGAGAAGAACTCTATTTTAGTTGGCACTGCAACTTCAAGCGGAGAAAACGAAAAGGTTTTTATTCGTTTTTCTAAAATCATCACTCCAAGTGGTGAGGAATTTAAAATTGATGCAGAGGCCTTAAGTTCCAGCGATTATTCTCCCGGACTCCTTGCAGATTATCACAGTAATGCCGACTCAAGGCTTATGGGTTCTATTGCTCTCACTATGGTATCAGCGGCCGCAGAGGTGCTTACTCAAAAAACAATGATGGGAGGAGGAGCACTCCCGATGGGGATTGGGGTGAATCAGCCAGACCCCACTCTAAAAAATGCTGCCCTTCAAGGCGTATCCAGCGTGGCCAAAGAGGAAGCAAGTAAATCAATGCAAGGAGCACAAAGTGCTCAAGGATACCAAACAGTTTCAGCAGACACAGATTTAATTATTCACCTATTGGCACCATTTTCCATGGAGACAATCAACAATGACACAAACCTCTAAAGAGAGTGCAGTTTTTGATGGCATAGTTAAAATCTTTGGTAACTTTGCAGAAATTTTTAAAGAAGGTTGGAAAACAAAATTTTATAAACGCGCTGAAGATTTGCTGCTCATCGTAAGTTTGACATTATCTTTAGGGATGGTGCTCCAACTTGGGATTTATGAAAAATTATTTTCTATCCTGGGAATTACTTTTGTCACACCCATTTTTGATTTCATTTTTGGAGAGATGGATTTTACACAACTAATCATTGTTGCATTTTTTTGCACTACTCCTTTGTACATTATTTTTTGTGGCATAAAATCTTATCGCCAAATAAAACGCTACCAATTTGGACTTGATTGTTTGAATCTAAAAAATGGTCTTGGACATCAACCCAAAGTGGTTGAAGTAAAAAAGCTTGATCAAAATCGCACAAGGCTGCTAGTGAAAAGCACAGGACTTGGCAAAGAGACGTACAGATCAAAGATTGATGATTTGCGGGCCTCCGTGGGTGAATTGGTTGAGTCAGTTCGTTTTTTTGATAAAAATAGCACCTTTGTTGAAATTTTTCTTGCAAAAAAAGTTTTAGAATCTAAGGTACTTTTCTCTGATTTAGTAACACATCTAAAAACTCCCTATAGTTTTTTAATCGGTAAATCCCAAAGTGGTGTTGTTACAGAATCACTTGAAGCGGTTCCACATTTTTTAATGGCCGGAACAACGGGAAGCGGAAAATCAGGAAGTTTTAAAAGTCTACTTTTAGGCCTTCTTGAATCATCAGAAAATTTGGAAGTCATCTTGTTTGATTTTAAACGAGTGGAGCTAAAAGAATTTTCTATTCTTCCCAATGTTACTTTTGTTTGTGAACTTGAAGAGGCCTTAGGCATTTTAGAGCGAATCGAAGAAGAGATGGAGAGAAGATATCTCTATTTGGAAAAACATGGATATAAAAGTATTGATCCCAAAAGGGATAAACTCAACCGAATTTTATTATCCATCGATGAATGTACAGAATTTACCGGAAGGGTTCCTAAATATGATCACCGCTATAAAATTGTTGAGAGGGCGAGACTAATCCTCGATCACCTAGCAAGAAAAGCAAGGGCCTCAGGAATTCATCTACTCCTTGCCACTCAGAAAATTGACAGTGATACCATGGATACCAGACTCCAGGAAAACATTGAGGGAAGAATTTCACTACGCATGAATACCATGGAAAATTCCGTCCGTGTTTTACAAAACTCCATGAGCTACCATCTTCCGGCCATCCCTGGGCGAGCAATTTGGAAGAAGGGGGCACACTATGAAGAAGTGCAGTGTCCTTTTATTTCCCAAGAAGATTTGGATAAAAGGATTCAAGATTTATGTGACAGTAAAAAGTTCGATCCTATTAAAGAAAAATCCATTCTAAAAACAAAAACTTTATCCCTAAAAAGTACGAACAAAATGATTAAAAAAGGAGACCCAGCATGAGCGCAATTGCTATTACTGATCGTGATTTATCATTGTTTCACTATTTACACGAAAACAAAGTGGCCTCGACAAAACAAATTACCAGAGACGTCTTTGCATCATCCATGGATAAAACAAGGAAACGGTTAAAGAAGTTGAGGGACGCAGATGTCTTGGATGTTGTCTGCCGAGATGAAGACGGTGATAAATCAATTGTCTACAATCTCAGTCGTGGGACAGCGCAATTTTTAAAACGCCTAGATCCTGATTTATTTTTTATTAATAGAAGCAAAAGTAATTCCGTTATCCATGACCTAAGGCTTGTCGATATTCGCCACCAACTAACTTCTAAAAATTTGGTTACCAATTATTTTAGTGAGAATTCTTTGCAAACCTCTCGGGATATTACTAAAAATCCTCAGTATGTTTCTTTTAGAGATTTGCAGGTAGATGCATTAGTGGAACTCAGTAACCGAGAAGGAGATCATTTGTTTTGTGCTTTGGAATATGAAGCATCTATTAAAAACATGTCTGAATACACAAGCAAGATGAAATTATTTTATTTAAACTCCAAAGTTGAAGCAGTCTTGTATGTTTGTAAAAATAAAAATATTGAACGCGCTGTAAAAAAAGCGGAGCTCAATGCAATTAAGGATGTCCCTAAGAAAATTTACTACGCCTTGATTGATGATGTTCTAAAATCAAGTGGGCCTATTATTTTTCAAAACCAAAGTGGTTTTTTTATCGAGATCATTTAAAAGTTTTTATATGGCCTTGGGCCAAATTGTAAAAGGCCAGGCGCAACGACAAGTCCAAAAACTGTAAGTTCTTTAAATCCATAAATTATTTCAACCAACTTTCCAGAAATCAAATCTTTGATCTTATGGGGGGTACCACTTTTTTAAGGAGAATTGGAATGCCAAAAAGAAATCATATCTCACTACTTCTATTGTTATTATTTTATAGCTGCGCAAGTACCAAAAAGAGTATCACTCTTGGGATCGCAACTGGTGCAGGAGTGGGTGGAATATTAGGTTCCACCTTATCAAAAGATCATGACAAGGGTGCGATGACAGGGCTTGCGATAGGAGCAATCATTGGAGGAATTGCTTCATACTTTATTGATGATGAACTGAAGAACCGGGACCAAGAAACAAGAAAGGACACACTCTTTAATTTAGAAAAGCATGGCGTATTTGGAAAAGTCCCAACGACAAGTTCTCAAATGGATGGCCCATTTCCCTACGGACTAAGCTCCCCAGTTGTGGATGAAGATTTTATCGACACCCATGTTGAAGACGGCACAAAACTGATTGAAGGCCACCGAATATGGCAGATTCAAGAAGGAAGTAAATGGAGTCCTAAGAAATCAAGAGGAGATAAATAATGTCTGAACAAAAAATTTACGCTGTTCGGGTCGACCATGATTCCCATGAAAAATTAAATATGATGCTTAAGGATTTGATGCAAAGTGATCGCTTTTTAAAAGTGAGCCTCTTTAAATTTTTAAGTTTCATTATTGATGACTATCATGAAGTTCAATACAAAAAGGTTAAAGAAAAAATGATTTTGCATTTTCAAGATAAAAGAAAAGTGGCCAGTGATAAGTTGGGATCTCTTCCTGAAGAAGAATTGGAATCTTTTTTGAAGTTGATGGAAAAGATGGGTGGGAAATCAACAAAGGCAGTTGATAAGGTTGAGTCCTAAGCGTAAACGGATGTACCAAAAAGTGGCCAAAGACTGGGAGTGTCCCTTTGTGGACACCGTCCTAGTTTCCCTTGAAGAAAAGGAGATAGAGATTAAAATTGACCAGATAGGAATTGTTCTTTATGATTTTTTTAAGTCGCTTGATTCCAGTAAGTGTGAGGGTGTTACCACTTACGACAAAGGAGTCAACGAATGATCCATTCCAATAAAATTTACCGCGCGTGCATATATGTGAGGGTAAGTACCGAAGAGCAGGCCGAAAATCCCGATGGTTCCATAAGAAACCAAGAGGAAAATCTAAAAAAACAACTAGAAATTAAGAAATCCCAGGGACTAACCATTGAACTATTTGATGTTTTTGTAGACGCAGGATTATCGGCCAAAGATATGAACCGCCCAGCTCTGCAAAGACTGCTTCGCAAGGTAGAGAAAAAAGAAATAAACCTCGTCATGGTAACTGAAATCTCCAGGCTATCTCGTAGTACAAAAGATTTTTGCATGATGTGGGAATTTTTTCAGAAGCATAATTGTGAACTGTATTCTTTGCGAGAACAGTTCGACACAACCAATGCCGCTGGTGAACTCATGTTAAAATCCATTGCCAATTTTGCAGAATTTGAGCGCCGTCAGACCGCAGAGCGCATTTCTAATAGTTTCAAAAGTAGAGCGGAAAGAGGCCTCTATAACGGAGGCCCTGTTCCTTTTGGCTACAAGCTTCCCAATCCTAGAAATGGCTCTCTCGAAGTAGACGATCCCTCGGCGCACATTGTTCGCAGGGCCTTTCAAGTTTTTTTAGAAAATGAAACCCTAAGTGATGCGGCCAAAGATTTAAATGCCCAAGGCCTTCAATTGAAATCACCCATGGAAGGTGGTGGTAACAGATCTCGCTCGGAATATTTTTTAGTATCCACTATTCATGGAATTTTAAACAACAAAGCGTATATAGGGATTCGCTCTTTTCAAACCAAAGAGGGAGTGAAAGAAGTCAAGGCCTCTTGGGCAGCGATAGTTGATGAGAAGACTTTTAGTCTGGCGCAAGAAAAGCTTGCGAAAAATTATCAAAAGAAAAAACCTAGTACCCAAATTTCTCGCTATCCTTATTTGCTCTCGGGAATTTTGGTCTGCGGTTCTTGCGGAAAAACGCTTTGCGGAAAGTCGGCCCATGGACGTGGCAAGAAATATCCCTTCTATGAACATGCGCAAGTAGCAAAACTCCAAGCAACTCTTGCAACACCAAGTTACGCCTGCCAGCCCCACCGTTTTCCCGGAGCAAGGGTGGAAGATTTTTTATGGGACAAAGTTACTTCCATCCTTGAAGATCCCACCACTGCGCGCGCTATTTTAAAATCAGCTCATAAAGAGCACGAATTAGAACACAATTTGGAAAATACCAAGCGTCTTAAAGATCAGTGCCACAAAATGAACTCACAAATTACCTCACTCACTGTTAGACTTTCTGAACTCCCCAGTGATGTGAATGCCACTCCTATCTACAATCAAATGAAAAAACTAAATTTAGAAAAAGCTAAAGCAGAAGAGCAGATTAAAAGTATTGAGTTCGAGAGGGACAATAGAGATTTTCCTATTGAGCTTGCAAATTACGAATCATTTTTAATGGCGTTAAGACAAAAAAAGCTATGTGGCCTCACGGCCGCTGAGAAAATTAGGATCATTGAGCAATTGATCCATAAAGTGGAGCTATTTCCTAAGGGAATGAAAATTCATCACTACGTTGGCAAAAAAAGACTAACGACGGCGCCGGAGTCAAACTCCGGTGCTTCTTGTACGGTCCTGAGTGGCACCCTAGTAGGGACTCGGAAAGAGTCCAAAAAAATTTGTGAAAAAAATGTTTCGAGTAGTTTGACGAATGGTGGGCCCTACAGAACTCGAATCTGTGACCTCTACCATGTCAAGGTAGCGCTCTAACCAACTGAGCTAAGGGCCCTTAATTTTCCTTTATACTATATGAGTAATTCTAGCTTTTCAATTAGTTAGTATTTTTTCATCCATTTTTATAATTAAATATTAAATTTTGTATTAGGATTATAGCTTATCAATCTCACACATTATGAGGGCGCAATGAATAATCATTCATCATCATCAACAAATTATAAAATTTATCTTATAAGGCATGGCCAAAGTGAGTGGAATGCAAAAGATCTATTTACAGGTTGGGTTGATGTTCCTCTCTCTTCTAAAGGAATTGAAGAAGCAATGGCAGCAGGACAACTTTTCCTAAAAGAGAATATTCAATTTGATCTCGTCGTTACATCAATCCTTCAGCGGGCCATCAAAACAGCATGGTTGATTTTAGAGCAAATGCAATCCATGGCCGCGCCCCAAAAATGCATTTGGGAATTTAACGAACGCCACTATGGGGGACTTCAAGGAAAAAATAAAACCCAGATGCGGTCCGAGTTTGGAGAGGAGCAAGTAAAAATTTGGAGGCGAAGCTACCAAACTCGTCCACCCGAAATCACACAATCTCAGCCTTCGCTTAAATTTGCCCAAGGCCTAAAAGAAGTTCCTAAATCAGAGTCACTCGAAGATACCGTCAATAGGGTGATTAAAGGGTGGAATGAAAAAATTGTTCCAGAAATTAAACAAAATAAAACCCTACTTATTTCCGCTCATGGAAATAGCCTTCGTGCGCTCATCAAGCACTTAGAAAATATTTCTGACGAAAAAATAGTAGAATTAGAAATTCCTACCGGGCGCCCCATCGAGATCATCTTGGATCGCAATTTTAAAGGAATTGAGAGACGTTTTTTGGCCTAGTAGCCTCATTACGTGGCCTCTTCGCGCAACAAAAGTTATATTAATAATGAGAATTTGAATTTTAACTTTTTTTACATTGATAAAGGAGTACCTATGAGTTTTCCCTTCCCTGAGCTTGCTTATTCTTATGATGCCCTCGAACCTCATTTTGATGCTATGACCATGGAGATTCACCACAGTCGGCATCATAAAACTTATTTCACGAATTTTACGACTGCGATTCAAGGAACGCCTTTAGCAGAACAAACTTGGGCCCAAATTTTCGCACAAGTATCTAAGCACCCCTTAGTCATTCGCAATCATGGTGGTGGCCATTATAATCACACAATGTTTTGGAACTGTTTGGCGCCAAAGGCCGGTGGACTTCCGAGTGGAAAAATCGCTGATGCCATTAATAAAACTTGGGGAACATTTGATAGTTTTCGAGAGAAATTTAATGCGGCGGCCACAACTCGTTTTGGTTCTGGTTTTGCCTGGCTCATCGTCAATGCAAAAAATGAACTAGAAATTACATCCACTGCCAATCAAGATAATCCCTTGATGGACACCGAGACAGTGCGAGGAACTCCGGTTCTTTGTTTAGATGTTTGGGAGCATGCCTATTATTTGAAGTATCAAAATAAGCGTCCAGATTACATCACAGCGTTTTGGAATTTAGTGAATTGGAAATTCGTAAATTCTGAATTAGAAAAATGTCTTAAGTAGTCACCAAGTTTGAAAAAAAAAGTCATTAGAAAAAAAAACATTCTTATCATCGGCTGTGGAAACATGGCCGATGCTATTTTGACTGGGCGCAAAAAATCCCAAAAAGAAAATCCGCTCTGCCAATACTTATTTTTTAATCGCTCCTACGAGAAAGCTCAAAAATTTGCCAAAAAGTTTGGGGGCAAATCCATTAAGCAATTACCGCTCATCAAAGAAGATCAAAAGCTTGAGGCCATTTTTTTACTGGTAAAGCCACAAAATTTTTTAGATCTAGCAGAGGAGTTAGTTCCATTTTTGAAGCGCTACCACACGAACCATCCAAACGTGGCGATTATTTCTTTCATGGCAGCTGTCCAGTCCCCTTTATTGAGCGAGGTTTTAAAAGTTCCCTTAAGTTCCATCTTTAGAATCATGCCCCACATGGGAGTGGCCCACGGTCTTGGGTCTAGTTATCTCTTTCATGCTTTATTGCCCTCTTCCGTTGAGAGTAAAGTTTCAAAAACAACACTTTCCCTCATGTCCCGTTTTTGGTCTCCTTTAGGTGGCCTTCACTTCACCACAAATGAAAAAATTATCGATGACGGTGTTGCTATCTTGGGTTCTGCACCAGCACTTCTCGCCACCTTAATTATGTCGCTTGCCGATGCACACCCTCCCACGCTCATTCCTGATTCCCAGAAATTTCAAATTTTAAGTGAATGTTTAAAATTACTTTGTGAATGGCAGACTTCAGGCCAATCTTGGGAAGAGCTTGTGAAAAAAGTAAGTTCTGCAAAAGGCGTTACCCAGGCCGCCATAGAAAAATGGAATTCCCTCAATCTTCCTAAGATCGTTAAGGAGGGGATCGATAGAATGCATCAACGGACAAAAGAAATGGCAGAAGAAATTCAAGCATTAAGAGATAGAAAAAAAACAATGCAAATACTCAAGTAAATTAGTCTTCTACCGATAAGGTCGTACTAGAAATAGTTTTGATTCTTATTGGTAGGTAAATGAATAATACAATTAGGGCCTATCTCTCCTGCCTCTTCTGTTTTTGCCACTTTTTAGTGGCATGTGGAAAATCATCTTCAACTTCTTCAAATAATTCTAGTTCCATTTTTTACGCTGATAGCAGTGGGCCACTATTAAATTCAGATCCTAATACTTTATCAACCACTCTTCCCTTGGAGATAGTGCCTTATGGAGAACCTAATCTCTCTACCAGTGGAAGTTCTGGGCCACCTATTCCCGTTTCCATCATATTTGCGAGAACCCAAAATGAGATTCTTACAGATCAACCAGAGGAAAAGGCCGATATCATTATTGAAGAATTGAATAAAGCGTTTGTCTTGCAAGACGTTTCATTAATGAAATTTGTAAAACATAGCGTACAAGTAAAAATGGATGAGCAATATTTTTATACATCCTGTGAGGAAATTATCAATATTGCTCCCATTTATAGTGTACCTAATACGATAACAATCTTCATCACAAATCATTTATCTGGAAGTTGTGCAGGATCAGCATTTTTATTTCCATCCATCGATCAAAATCGGGCGTTTATCTTATTAAAATATAAACTACCCTTTGTGGATAAAAGTTTCGTTTCTCTCGCCCATGAATTTGGCCACATTATCGGTCTCTTTCATTCAGGAGTTTCCAGTAATCCCTTTGGCCTAAAAACATTTAATAGTCTCCTTGATCTTGCGGCCAATTCTCCTGATCGATGTCCTTTTGATTTTATGTATTATATGAGTAATCAACCTGGCCAAACGAATGTGAACATTGGCGGAGTTTCCTTTAATCCCTACGACAACATGATGTATCAAAGTTTTAATCCTGCGGTCGGTAAAACGTTTTTTACTAGTGGCTACGACTATAGTGTTTCCTGGGCAGCTCATTGTTGGTTCCTGTTAAATCAGGCCCAATTTGCGCAATAAAAAATGAAGTTGAAGTTAATTGCATCTCAAAAAGGTCAACGATGAACTTCAGAAAATGGATCATTGCTAAAATTTTTTTCATGATGGCCATGCCCGTTTTTTCTCAAGTTAAATATGAGTATGTGGTTGAGCAGTTGAATAACATCCACGGTTCTCATTGGTCAGACCTAGTGAAGCGAGACGAAGATAAAATGATAATCAGAAATATCTTAAGAAAAATAATTGAGAACAGTGAATTTCATTCATCAGAATTACTTTCTACTCAAGTCAATGCCATTGCCGAATTTGGGCATTTCGTTTCCTCTGATCAAAATGGTTATTTGCTTGAGGAAGAAAAATCACTCATCCTAAGTAAAGAAGAGCTAATGAAAACATCTCAATCTCACTCACCATTGATGGAATTTTGGAAGAATTCAGGAACTCTCGATGGATTTGATTATTTAAGAATAAATTTTCAGTCGCTTCCTCCAGAAAATCGAGCACTGAAATACTACACACTTCGTATCATGAGTGAAACGTTAGGTAATGATTTTGGATATTCAGAAAAATCCGTACTTTCTAAAAAAATGACTGATGCTGATCTTTACGGAGGAATGCATTTTCGTCCAAACTTATCAGTAAAACTTTATGAACGAAATAATAAGGAAGAGTGGAGCAAAAGAAAATATATACTTGAAAAACTAATCATGCAGTTTCGCCAAGATGTTTCAACAACTAATCCCAAATTATTGGGGCCAGTAGATCAACTTGCCATGCAAGTATCAAATATCCCAACCACAAAGGAAAAGGATTTCGTCGTTCTTAACAATCTCAAAGATGAAAATCCTTTGCCATTAATAAAAGAAAAAAATACAAAAAAAGCCGAACGCAGTATCGCTAGCAGGCAAGATGAAGAGGAATTAGAAGACGAAAGTCCACTTAGAATATTTTTCTTATTTATCATTATGTTGTTTGGTTTTTTTACCGGCCTATTTTTCTTTATGAGAAAAAAATAATGATACCAATTATGTAAAATAATCGGATGTTAGGAGAGCAAGAGCGAAGCACCGATACGTGCTACTGCACGTCGCAGGTGCTGAGATCGTAGCTCGACAACACAGACGGTTTTTTTACGTAATTGGTACTAGCCGTGTCCGGAAGTCATAAAACTATCGGAAAATTCGATACGCTTCTTAGACTCATGTAATTCTAATTGTAGAAAATAATCTTCTGTCATCTTTAGTGTGTCTTGATAATCTTGAGAGTTTAAGACTTTAGTGCGAAAAGAAACCGCGTGAGGAAAACCTGTGGAAAACCAGGCCAAAAATTTTTTTAACTGAATTTGTAGTACTCTCTGATTATCAATATATTTTTCCATGATCTGTTTTAATTCTTGAATGATAATCCAGTAATCCCTACCGCCAAATTGGGAATAAATATTTTCATCCCTCAAAGATGCATCATCGGAAAAATCTCTCCACGCCTCAGCAAAAATAAAAGGATTGCGAAGCGCCCCTCGCCCCACCATGTAGGCCGAAAAATTTCTTTCCTTATAGGTCGTATGGAGCGCTCGTGGACTATGGAGATCGCCATTACCAATCACAGGAATGTTCACGGCCGCCTGGCACTTATCCATGTAATCCCAATCCGCTAAACCGGTGTACTGTTGATTACGCGTTCGACCATGAATGGCCACGAATTCCACGCCACACCCTTGAGCAATGCGAAGGATTTCGTCGGCATTACGACTATCTAAATCCCATCCCGTTCTTATTTTTATGGTAAAAGGAATTTTTATGGCCCTCTTAATCGTCGTAAAAATTTTTTCAAGTCCCGCAACATTTTGAAGTAGCGCTGCGCCTCCGCCCTTGGTTACCACTTTTTTTACAGGGCATCCCATATTGAGATCAATCCATTTTGGGCCATAACTTTCAGCAACCTGCGCAGCGGCCGCAATTTCATCACCATCATCTCCAAAAAGTTGAATCCCTACCGATTTCTCTTCCGGATCTACTCGCAACATATCTAAGGTCATTTTATTTTTATAAAGAATTCCATGACAAGAAATGAGCTCACTAACCGTCGCACCTGCGCCCAATCGCTCCATGAGTAATCGAAAAGGAGCACTACCAATCGCTGCCATAGGTGCCAACACAAAAGGAGATTGAAAATGAATTTCTCCTAAAGACACCTTGGGTGCCCGGTTTAAAAGGGAAGAAAGTTTATTTTGAAGGGGTAGGGACGTCATGCTAATATGTTCTCTATTCTTAACGATCTATCATTATTCATCATAGAAGTAAAAAGGCATGGATTTTTTTTATGTTTGAAAGTCTTAGCGAAAAATTAACGGCCGCTGCCAAACGCCTCAAAGGCCAACACAAAATTTCAGATAACAATATTGAAGATACCTTAAAAGAGGTGAGAACGGCGCTCTTAGAAGCTGACGTCAATTTCCGAGTGGTGAAAAAATTCTTAGAAAAAGTAAAAGAGAAAGCACTAGGCCAAGAAGTGATTAAAGGCGTCAATCCAGGCGAGCAATTCATAAAAATTTTACACGAAGAGCTCACCTCCATGATGGGCGGCGAGCATCCTGAGTGGCCTCCTGTTGCCGCCTCCGGCCCACTTCCTATTTTAATCGTGGGCCTCAATGGAGCAGGAAAGACGACTTTTAGTGGGAAGCTTGCCCTCTTTTTAAAAAGTAAATTGAAGAAGGAAGTCCTTCTCGTCCCAGCAGATAATTTTAGACCTGCGGCCAAAGAACAACTTATTACACATGCCAAAAATTTGGGGATTGATTATTTTGATTCCAACTTAAGCCAAAGTCCAAAACAGATTGTGGAAGCGGCCATGTTGGAGGCCAAGAAGCTCCACAAGAATTACGTCATTATCGATACCGCTGGTCGGCTCCAAGTTGATGAAGAATTAATGAAGCAGCTCCAAGAAGTCAAACGTTTCATTGATGAAACGCAAGCTAAAAGTGAAGTTCTCATGGTGGTCGATGCCATGACTGGACAAGAGGCCGTCGTTGTGGCCAAGGCCTTTCATGAAAAAGTAACTCTCACAGGGGTAGTGCTCTCCAAAATGGATAGTGATACCAGAGGGGGAGCGGCCTTAAGTATTCGCCACGACGTAGATGTTCCCATTCTTTTTATGTCTCAAGGGGAAAAATTAAAAGAACTCGACCTCTTTCACCCTGAGCGGATGGCCGGGCGAATTTTGGATATGGGTGACGTTTTAACTTTAGTTGAGAAGGCCCAAGAATCCATCGATGAGAAAGATGCTGAAGCGATGATGAAAAAAATGCAAAAAGGGCATTTCACTATTAATGATTTTGTAAAACAAATGGAGAGCATGCAAAAACTAGGAAGCATGTCTTCGATTATGAAAATGATTCCCGGCATGGGTGGAATCATGAAACAAGTGGGCGATTTATCTGGCGCAGAGAGTGAGCTAGATAATATGAAAGTGCTCATTAATTCCATGACGAAGGCCGAGCGAGAAAACCATAAGCTCTTCAATCCCTCGAGAAAAGAGCGGGTGGCAAAAGGTTCCGGTAGAAAAGTTGAAGAGCTGAATCAATTTCTCACTCGCTTTGAGCAAATGCAAAAGATGATGTCAGGGCTCATGGGAATGATGCAAGGTGGGGGATTGGGAAGTATGCTCGGGATGGGTGGTGGAGGAGGAATGGGCGGAGCAGGAGCTCCCGGAATGCCGCCAGGTTTTGCTCAACGTCCTGGTTTTCGTCAGCCAAAATCGAACGCCATAGAAAATGATCAGCGAGTAAAAAGTAAAGGAAAGAAGAAAGGGCCATTTAGTTCTAGATTTTTCTGAGGTTGTTCGCTATATTTTCTCTTTAGTACAATTTGTAAATAAAAACAGACCATAAACCAAATTAAGATGAGGCCTTTTGTTATGATTAAAATTAGACTTTCTCGTGTTGGAAGAAAATTAGTACCTCTTTACACAATCGTTGCTACCGATGCTCGCAGCCAACGTGATGGAAATTATCTTGAAAAACTTGGACACTATAATCCGAAGGCCAAGTCTGAAGCTAGTCTTTCGAATGTAAATACAGCTCGAATCAAAGAGTGGATCGGAAATGGTGCACAATTAAGTGATACTGTTCGAACATTGCTCAAAAATAATAAAATCTCTCTATAATTATTTTATAGGCCCCCACTTCAGTCAGGTAATATTCACTTTGTTTGTCAAATTTCTGTAAACCTATAGTAGAATTTAACAAAGAAGATAGAAGCTAGATTTTAACTTGAGGTGGTGGGATATGAATGATCTTAAGGCCCTCGTTGAGCTAATGAGCAAAGCACTTGTTGATATGCCTGAGAAAGTTGAGGTTTCCGAAGTAGTCGGTGAGCAAACAACTGTCATCGAGCTTAAAGTAGATAAGAGCGACTTAGGAAAAGTCATCGGCAAGCAGGGGAGAACGGCCCGTGCACTTCGAACCATCCTTAATGCCGCTTCCACAAAATTAAGAAAACGATCTGTCCTTGAAATTATTGAGTAAGTTGAGCGTTTGCTAGATATTCAATAATCAATTTCACAATCTGAAAAAATAATTTTCTATGGAAAAAAATCAGTGGATATATATGGGCAGATCGGTGGCGCCCCATGGATTAGAGGGATGTTTCCTTGTGGAACTGGTTAATGAACACACCACGATATGGAAAAAAAATCTGCCCGTTAAATTAATGACAGATTCTGGCCAAGAATTCCTCACGGACCTAATTGATGTGAAGGGAAAAGTTCAAAAAAAAATCATCTTAAAGACCAGTTCACACCCAACCCTCGAATCGATTAAATCCATTTTGCCCATTCAAATTTGGGCAAACCGTTCCTCTTTCCCTCCATTAGCATCTAATGAAATTTATCTTCAAGATCTTGTGGGAATGGAAGTGACGGATTTAGATGGAAAAGTGAGAGCGCGAGTGAAAGGGATTACCGAAAATCATGTTCAAAGCTTGCTCATCCTTGATGATAATGAAGAAACCATGATTCCTTACGTTCCCGCTTGGATTCATTCGGTAGACACCGAGCTTGGTAAAATTGTCATTAATCCATTTATGGATTTTTAGATGTTAGACAATCAAAAAATCATGAAAATTTTTGTCCTTACCTTATTTCCAGAATATTTTCTTCCCTTGGTGTCGGCCGGTGTTGTTGGACAACTTCTCCAAGGAAAAAGAAAAAACTTTGCTGGCAAAATTCAATTGGAAGTAATCAACATAAGAGAATTTAGTCATACAAATTATCAGTCTGTGGATGATGCTCCCTATGGCGGTGGCGCTGGCATGGTCATGCGCCCCGATGTATTATCCCGAGCACTTCGCGAAGGCGTGTGGGAGCGATACGGTTTAGGAGCGAAAGATGATAATCTTACTCTCATCAAAGAAAAGCTTCATGTCATCATGACCACTCCAAGAGGACAAGTTTGGACTCATCAAAGCGCAACTGAAATGGCCCAATTGTTAACGATCGATGCTGCGCCTTTAAAATCCTTGGTTTTTATTTGCGGAAGATATGAAGGCGCTGACGAAAGATTTGTGGAAAAATATGTGGATGACTCATTTTCGATCGGTGATTTTATTTTATCGGGAGGTGAGATTGCCGCTCTTGCCATGTTAGACTCCCTCATTCGTTTCATTCCTGGAACACTAGGAAACGAAGAGTCATTAAAAGAGGAATCCTTTACTGGCGATTTGCTTGAGTACCCTCAGTATACTAGACCTCAAAATTTTGAAGGACTGCCAGTTCCAGAAATTTTATGTAACGGTGATCACGCCAAAATAAAAAAATTTCAAATGGAAAAAAGCTTAGAGGTGACTAAGAAATTTCGACCCGATCTTTTTCAAAAATATAATTCTCAGTTTTCGCTAGACGAATCTCCCAAAAATTGAATACTTTGCCTCTATGAATTTATCACAAAATAAGAAGTTCGATCTTTATCTGGCCTTAGTGCATCACCCGACGCTCAATAAGCGAGGAGAAAAAGTTTGTACTTCCGTGACAAATTTAGATATCCACGATATCTCAAGAACCTGCCGTACGTTTGGAATTAAAAAATATTTTCTCGTAACACCTCTTACCCTTCAAGTTGAATTGATCGGACGAATTTTAAATTATTGGGAAAGCGACAGCGCTTCTGCTTATAATCCTGACCGCTTTGACGCTTTGTCTTTGGCGACGATTTCCCCCTCCCTAGAAGATGTGAGGGAAAAAATTACACAGTTGGATCCAGAATCTAGGTCTCCCCTCGTTGCTGCCACCGGTGCTAATTTTCGAGAAAATATTGAAATTTCCCCGCTGGACTTTAAGCGGCAGTGTGCAGAGCTCAATCGGCCAGGTTTAATTGTATTTGGGACTGGTTGGGGCCTTCATCCTGAAGCCTTGGCGCTATGTGACCGAAAACTAACTTCCATTAACGGGGGCGCTGAAGATGGGTACAATCATCTTTCGGTACGATCCGCCGTCGCTATTTACGCTCACTCTCTCTTAGAAAACTAGTATTTCTTGCGGATAAAATTACTGGGTCCCATTGACAAGAGCTAGGTAATTTGCTGTAATTACTAATCGTTTTGCCAAAAATATTTTAGATAATAAAATCGATAGTTAATCGCTAAATAAAGGATCAGTTATGACTAGTTTAAAAGATGGAATGAGAAGCAGTAATCTTGTGGCATTAGTTAATGAGAAGTATGCATCTCCCAATATCAGTACTTTTCCAAAATTTCGTCCAGGTGATACGATCAATGTATTTTACACCATTAAAGAAGGCGAGAAGTCTCGAGTACAAGAGTACACAGGAATTTGTATCGCGATGAAAGCAGCGGGAACAATGAATGGTCACTTTCGAGTGAGAAAAATTTCTGCCAACATTGGTGTGGAAAGAGTTTTTCCTTTTCATTCTCCGAATATTGCTAAAATTGAAGTAATTAATAGAGGAAACGCTGGTAGAGCGAAACTTTATTATCTTAGAGACCGAGTAGGAAAATCGGCAAGAATTGGAACTGATTACGATCGTGGCCAAGATTAGTCAAATTGCTATATTAATTAATTAGTTTGAAAGACAAAGAAATAATAACCTCTTGTTTTTTGAGTGTTCCACCATCTTTAGATGAAGGCACACTTGGAGACAAGAGGTTTTTTTATTTTGTAGATGAAGTAGGGCGTGGATGCCTAGCTGGCCCCGTCGTGACTTGCACAATTTCTTATTCGTTAACTTTTAATCAAATGAGAGAATTAGATATTCTCTTAAAATTTCTTAAAAAAATTCATATTCAAGATTCAAAAAAATTATCACCAATAGATCGTAGGCTCAGTCTAGCCCAACTCGGCATTAGAGATGTTACAAAAAAGAAATTCTCCATTCATTTGAGATCTCCCAAGGCCATAAATCCGGTACTATCCATTCATTTTTCTATTGGTATCGTTAGTCCTAGCGTAATTGATCGAATCAATATCTTGCAAGCAACCATGCTTTCCATGAAGCAATCCACAGAAGTTCTCATGAATAAAAATTATGATGAAAATAAAAAGTGTTTCACTCTTGATAAGAGTGTAAGGCATTTTGTTTTCATTGATGGAAATCGAGCGCCTTTGATTGATAATGAAAAATGGGGAGCGGTCAAAGTAACGCCAATTATTCGTGGGGATAGTATTCTTACGGGAATTTCTTTGGCCTCCATCTATGCTAAAGAGTTTAGAGATGAACTGATGAATCAAATGGATACCGAGTTCCCTGAGTATCAATTAAATAAGCATAAAGGCTATGGAACAAGTGTTCACCGCGAATTAATTAAAATCCACGGGCCTAGTGTCATTCATAGGAAAAGTTTTGCTGGAGTGAAAGAGTATGATTCCCTTCGCTGATCAAAGAAAAATTCATGGCTCAGAGTTAGAAAGAACGAAATCTTTAGAGCTGCACCAAATTCCCAATGGAGTGCCGCTACTTATTTCAGAAAAATTATTGAGAAATTTTGGAATGGGCCAAGTTGATCTGGCGATGGTGCTACCTAATAAAGTCATCATTTGGGAAGTGAAACAAGATCATGATTTTCTAACGGCAAGACAATGGAAGCGCCTTCAATCAACGCAAAGTTTTTTAGGACAACTTTTTAATCGGCCGTGCACTCTTAAAATTGTTTAGGCAGGCGATTTAAAATCGAATGGTACATATCATTCTTTAACGAATCATCTATGCCACAGTTAACTTGATATTATTGATACCTTCCTTACTCAGGTAATCTTGTAAGGCAACCTTGATCCAAAGTTTTGTGCTGACCTTTAATTTTTTTGCAATCAATGAGGCCCTGCGCGGAGAAGGAATTTTTCTTCCTTTTTCAAGGTCGCATAAACTTGAAGCTGAAATTCCCAAAAATTTTGCGAAATCTTTTTGCGAAACTTCTTCTGAAAGTCGGTGGGATTCAAGAAGTTTTCCGAAGGTGAGTTCCCCATAGTCGCGTTCAAACTCTTTCGTGCCATAGTGCTTTAATTTAGTAGTCATGTTTATTTACCTCAACCACGTCAATGATGTTGAATGTCCCTTTGCTTCGTTCTTCGTAAATGGCCCGATAAGATTTTGAGAGTCTAATGGAACGTTGTCCAATCCGGTTACCTTTTAAGGGTTCATCGTGAAAACCTGGAATCTTTCGCACTTCAATAATTCCTTCTAATACCAAATCCGTTTAATCTTCATCTACGTTGTCGGCCATCGACTTCTTCGGAATCCAAATCGTTGGATTCCTCAACCTGCGACGTGCAGTAGCACGTCTCGTCGTTTCAGCCTCGCCCTCCTAGTACCTGAAAATTAAACGGATTTGGTATAATTCAACAGAACTGGCCCACGAGAGAAGTTTGGTTCTGATATGATCAGGAATAAACCTTAATGATTTTTTTACATTTTCAAATGAGACTACATCCATAGATTCTCTCAATAGTATAATACGCCAATTAGACGTATTTGTCAATCAAGACGCCCCACAAATGTAGAGGGAAAGATTATAAGTTGCGCGTAAATTAAGGGGAAATACAATTTTATAATGAGTCGCTGTCGCAAAATTCAAGATGTTTAGTTCTTCTCGGAGACAGGCTAGTCGGACAATCACTTGAGTTGATTAGTCTAATGTAAAAAACTTTAATATTGGCCAACTTCCTTTTAAGCTAATAAGTATGAAGCAAATCTTTCTTGGACTAATGATCTTTTTGTTTTCTACTCAGCAGGGAATTTCTCAGAATTATTCCGCATCGAACACATCCACTGCTCCACTCCTTTCACCAGAGACCAAAGCGTTTTTAATTATTTGTGGATATGGAACGGTAGGGGGGGCGTTGTTGGGGGTTGCTTCCATGGCCTTTGGTGGCAAGGCCATCAACATTGCCAAGGGAGCTTCGGTTGGTTTGTATTCAGGGATTTTATTTGGTGCCTACGTCATCTATAGTCACGATTCCTATGCGCCTTCTGGCCCGCAAGAAATGGACAATAGTTCCAATTATGGAACGATCGATCTACAAATTAAATCATCAGAGTATGTGGAAGCACTGATCGCTCAGGATTCGAATAATTCTTGGTATATGCCGCTAGTCGATTTACGTTTTTAATTGTATTTATTGCTCAAAAGTAAATTTGCGATTTCCAAACTTTTTATTCAGATCTTGGCCTGGTGTTTGATCTTGGTCGAATTGATCAATGAGAATTCCTTCTGCCTCAAATCCATAAAGTTTAAAGATCCGCCCGAAATCTTCACTCACGTTGGCCAAGGAGAGTTGGTGAACGTTTCGTTCTTGAAGCAGTTTTAACGTCTCCACAAAATGTCCGAGCCCACTGGACCCCACAAAATTCATCCCTGATAAATCAATTTTTAATTTAGAGGTGGGATGATTTTTAGAAAGACTAATGAGTTCCTGCCTTAGAGAGATGGTATTATCGTAATTGATGTGTCCCTCAATATTAACGACAATGTTGCCCCACGAATCACGCATCACATTTGCTTTCATAGACATGAGAAGCTCCTTTACGGTATTTTAGTACCAATTAAACATAAAGGATAAGGGATGGAAAAAAGCGCCGCTAAGACCAGTGGTAAATTAATTTTTTTAGGTTTGCCCATCGGAAATCTAGGTGATTGCACCCAAAGACTGATGGATTCACTTAAGCATGGAAAAAATTTTGCCGTCGAAGATACGAGATCCTTTTTAGATTTTTTACAGAAACTTGAAATATCTAAAGAAGGAAAACAAATTACCAGTTGGCACGATCAATCTGAAAGGGATCGGTCGCAGTGGATCTTAACGAGGCTTGAGAGTGGAGAGACAGTTTATTTTGCCAGTGAGGCCGGAAGTCCAAGTGTCTCTGATCCAGGTTATGATCTTGTGAATATTTTGAGGTCCTCCCAGGTCGACTTCGAACTTGATAGCTATCCTGGCCCAACTTCCGTGATCCATGCGCTAGAGCTCAGTGAGCTTCCGCCCATTCCTTTTCACTTTCATGGTTTTTTTCCGAGACAAAATTCGGGAAAGGAGTCTTTGACTAGAGAGATGGGGAGGGCACCTGGAACTCATATTTTTTTTGAATCTCCTCACCGAATTGTGGCCTCTTTAAATTGGATTAGGGAACATTGGAACCGAGAGCAAGTCGTAGTGGTAAGAGAGCTAACCAAAAAATTTCAGAGCGTGTATAAATTGAAACATTTTGAAAAAGTGGAAGAGCTAGAAAATATTGAGCGTGGCGAACTAGTCATTCTTTACCATGTGGGTGGTGAAAGTAAGGATGAAAAATATTATTCTTCAAAAGAATTAAAGGGGTGGGCCGAGGATTTTTTTCAATCAAAGAAAGATAAAAAATCAATGGCCCAATTGCTTGCCCTGTTAACGAGCGATACCCCCAAAGAATGTTACCGAAAATTAGTTACGTCAGGGGAGGATCAATCATAGGTTGCGTTTCAGGAGTGAAACATTGATCCATCAGCACTTCGTTGCCGTTTTGATAACACTTGGTATGGGAAGTCTCAGGATCATGAATTAAGAGGTGAGTTGTTTCTCCTTGTGTAAAAGTTAACGTCTGAGCGTAGCATGAAACATTTTCTTTAATCCCATGATAAGTGCATTCCCATTTTTCATTCAGATGGTCTGTGGACTTTAACTTCATTTTTGTTCCCTCACCCATCAATGTTTGACCGTAGATGACTTTGTTGTTTTGCATGGCCAAGGAAAGTTGATCTTGCCAAGCGGGTGGTTGGGAAAGAATGAACTTAAATAGCTGAGTAATTTTATTTTTGAGTGGTGAGGGATTTAAAAGGAGGACAAAATAATGAGGAGGGATATTGCTTAAATTTAGTTGGATCCCTTTTTGGGAGAGTATTTCACTTAAATTAAAGTAACCATAATCATAGTTGGAGGCCGATTTTCTAGAATTCTGCTCCACTAATTTTGCTTCCAACCTATCGGTCAAAGATAGGCGCTCATAAAGAGAATCCAGTGATACAGGTTGATTATCAGGGGAGGGGTGATATTGAGCTCTCAAGATTTGGTTTATCTCTTCACTAAACAAGTAGGCCAATTCTATTCCTTGAATGAAAAATCCTTTACTCGCATTGAGATAGGCCAAAGAGCTTCGATCCCAAAGAGTATTCACCGGAGTAGATTGATAAAAACTATTGGGAAAAAGTAGTTGTAAAGGCATTTGGTGATGAAATCCTGTGTATAAAATATAGGAATGAATGTTGTTTTCTTCGGAGCGATCAACCGGGCATTGATCTAAGTTGGTTTGAAAAGGAGACATTTCTCCAACGAAAATTTTGGGATATAAATTCGATTTTATGGAAGAAAATAGATCTGAGTTTAAAAAGCCAGAAATTTTTTCTGAACAGAGCCTGACCTCAGAAGGGAAGTGTGAGGTAAATCGTTTCATAAAAGGAGCAATGCGTTCGTGATAGTAAGTAGGGTAATGATGGGATTCACCAATCGCCAAGAGAGGCATTTTTCCGCCGGAAGATTTGACAAACTTTTTAAAAATTTTTTCCATTTCCTTTTGATTGATAGAGGGGAGGTCTCGGGAAGATTCCAGAATTCCTTGGGAGAAGTCCGGGTAATCATCGCCGTGGGCCGCAGTCAAGGCCAAAGCCAATGCCAAAGTAAAAGTTCCTACTTTTAAACATGACAACATCATCTACATCCTTGAAAAAAATGATCAAATTTTTGCAGGCCTACTTTCCTACAAAATTACTCAGAAAATCGTGACATAGATAAAGTAAAGGGAATATAGCAAGAGAATGAATGTGGAGAGAGAGTTAGAAGATATGAGAATGAGGCCGCGATAGTGGACGCCTATTGGCCTTTGTTAGTGCTTTCAAAAATTTTATCGGCCGACTTGGCGACAAATCCTTGAAAAAGTTTGCCACTTTTCAGTGGATGACGATAAGCAAATTCATAATAGCAAGCAGGTATGGTGAAGGTTCCATCACTAAAAGGAACTTGGGCATTGTAAGCAAGGGTGCTGGATTGTTCTAAAAAGTCGGCCGCTGTTCCTTTGATTTCACCACCGGAAGTATTGAGTTGATGGCCATTTTTTTTAAGTAGATTATTAACTTCAGTAATCGTTGAAAATTTTTTAAGCTCATTAATGAGGACGGTAAAATGGTTGACTCTAAGGCCATAAGCGCTCATCCAGGCCGCGTACTCGCTATGTTCTTTAAGAGTTAAGTAATCTTGGTGGGATGTATTCCAAGGCCTACCTGCGGTACATAAATCAGAGCGTTTCAAAAATGATGGTGAAATTTGAGTCCGTAATTTTTGTAAAATATCTTGAACTAATTTAGGAAATTTTTCTGTCAGTAATTCGCTAATAAATATTTTGGGTAAGAGAGGATTTTGGTGTTCAAAATGCTTAGCATATAATTTTTTTTCTTCGAAGTGATAATCATCTTTATATTCGTACCCAAATTTGAGAAATGTTTGAGAGAGCACATCAATATTCATTTCAGGATAATTAAAAGTTCTAAAGGCCACGTGGTCATTAACCACCTTCTCATTGGCAGCAGAAAATAATTGAAAGACATTTTTTACAGAGGGATTAAGCTCTGTGTAGTCAGTCCAAAGCAATTCCAAAAGTTGTTCAAGGGAAGTGACTTTAACTTCGGACTTAAGAATCATAAAGACCCCTTATCAATTTTAAAAAAGTGGAAATATTTTCACTCTTAATCATTTTTTTATACGTCTAAAGTTAACACACAAAAATGGCGAAAAAAAGAAAATGAAAATTATTTTTACCCACCAGCTCATTTTGTATATCTTAATTTTTTCTCTCGGCGTAAGCAGTGATGAAGTTAATGGTGGAGTAAATTTTTACCACATGAAAGAATTTAAGCGAGATGCCATTCTAGCATTGGAAGAGACCTTACTTGATATGCCAACTTCACCGGAGCATTATCGTCTACAAATATTACTTCATAAGATCAAACGCACTTACGGAGAGTATACCAATGCGGAGTATGCCGAGGAGTTACTCACCCTAAAAATGCTCATTGAAGAAAATTTATCGCACATTCCTGGGGGCGATCTACGTGACCGGGTGGAGCGTCTAAAGCTCTTTATTGAAAAAAAATTATCGCTTTAAATCATGATTCAAGAATGAAACGAGTATTTCTGCGACCGATTTTACCGCTTCCGCGTCTGTGTTTGTTTCGTCAGACCAAATTTCCGTGTTGATTTTTTTAGGATCGTTGAAGGTGAGCTCCATTAAAAATTTTGACCAGTCAAAAAATTTTAGTCCAAACACTTTAGTCTGAGATTCAATGATTTGGTTGAAGAGCCCATTTCCTCTCCAATCCTTGCAATCGAGGATGCTCGCTATCTCAATATACTTAATCGCCTCTTCCCAATTCGCACCATTCTTCCAAAGAATTTTGCCACGCTGAAAATAGGTAAGGGGATTGAAAGGGTCAGTTTTTAAAATGATATCGTTGGTTTTTAGGGATTCTTCCCATGATTTTTTTTGATTCAATTCTTTTTGCTCTTTCCATAAAAGTGAGACGTCAGTTTGAATCCCATAGCGGCATTTTTTTTTGGGAGCGATGAGAGGATTGAGGGGAGAGTTCAGAACCACGGCCGGAATTTTTTGGGAGCGAAACATTTGAAAAAGAGTTTGCAGCTCCAATTTTAATAAAAAAGAATTCATAATTTTTCTTTGATGAAAAAAAAGATCATCATGATTTTGGGTAGACAGGGATAAAATTTCTTTTTGTAAATGCCACCGATAGGGTGGTGTAGGGAGATATTTTTCTGCCCAAGGGGCATCCATCTTCCAAAGTAAAAAATTTTTTACATCAAAAGCTTTCATCCATGTTTCTTTTTGGATTTCCCACTCATCCGATGAAAATTTTTGTTCAAACCACTCCTCTCCTCCCAGTAACAAAATGACATAGGCAGGTGCTGTCTCTCGCTTGAGTAAATCCACCATCCACTGAATGGCGCGAGAGTAACTAAATCCCTTCATGGCCACCACTTCCATCTGGTAATTTGAAAGCTGGGAGTTTTGTTCAAATTGAATTTTTAATTCTTGGGCAAGTTGGCTTGAGATTCCGTCAGCGAACACGATTACTTTTGAAGACTTTGGAACTTGAGGAGTGGCCCGATGGGGGAGGGGCAAGTCTAGAGAGTAAGGGAGAAAGTTGGCCCAATAATTCCAAGGCCAATCTGATTTTCTCTCGATGATTTGCCACAAAAAGAGGCCTGATCCACTTAAAATGAGCAGAATTGAAAAAAATATCCCGTAAAATTTTATGGACTTTATCGTTGAGGGTTTCAAAAAAGCTCCTTCTAAGGTAAGACCAATAAGGAAACTCCATTCTTATTCTATCGCGATATGGTAAATGATGAATCATTCTATTAAAAAAATTTCCTCTTCCACTCAACTAATCCCCGAGCTCCTTGCTCCAGCTGGAAGTCTCGAAAAACTGCGAGTAGCGGTGCTTTACGGGGCCAATGCAGTCTATCTGGGCGCTCAACAATTTGGTCTGCGGGCGGCGGCCGAAAATTTCAATGACTTTGAATTAAAGCAGGGAGTGGAATTTGCCCACGCCCATCATGTAAAAGTTTATCTCGTTTTAAATTCCTTTCCTTTTGATGAGGACCTAGATGCCCTACCCGATTTTTTAAGTCGTATTAAAGATTTAAATATTGATGCTGTGATTGTCTCAGACTTAGGAATGGCAAGAGTAGTAAGCCGTTACTCTCAATTACAAATTCATACCTCCACACAGGCCAGTTGCTTAAATTCAGGGGCCGCGGAAGTTTGGAAGGATGTGGGGGCCACAAGAATTGTACTGGGGCGAGAAGCTTCCTTAAAAGAGGCCGAGAAGATTAAGGCTCGAACTGGTCTGGAAATGGAAATGTTTGTCCATGGATCTCTGTGTATGGCCTACTCTGGTCATTGTGTTATTTCTAACTACACACAAGGAAGAGATTCTAATCGTGGCGGTTGTGCTCATAGTTGCCGCTTCCATTATGAAATGAATTTTGGAGGCAAAGTCGTTAAAGAATCAACTTTTATGTCGTCTAAAGATTTGAATGGTATCAATTTGCTGCCTCAGTTTAGAGATGCAGGAATCGATTCTCTTAAAGTTGAGGGGCGGATGAAGGGCCCACTTTATGCGGCCATCACAACCAAAATGTATGCCAAGGCGCTGCGAGTGTTGTCCTCAAGTCGGGATGCTCAAGATTATTTAGCGTCTGTGAGAGATTGTTATCAAGAGTTATCGAGAATTCCTCACCGCGACTATACAGAGGCCGCCTTAATATCAAGGCCAACAGAAGATTCTATTTATCAAAAACGAGAGCAAGATACGCCAGAGTTTCCTTTAATGGCCTGGGTAAGGGAAGTGGTTGAGGGAAAATTTATTGTCTTAGAAGTGAGGAAAACTTTTTTAAAGGAAGATGATCTCGAGGCCGTTCCCTTTGATGGCAGCAATATCCCTTTAAAGCTAGATTTTCTCACAGATATGGCCGGTAAATCATTAGCGAAAACTAATCCTTCGACATTAGTAAAAATTCCTTTTCATGCGGATGTTTTTAAGTGGAATGTCATTCGTAGGAAACCATGGTGAGGACAATATGAATTGGGTGATCACCTACCTTGATTTTTTAGCAAGGCCGAAAAAAATTTCTATTCAAAAATATGATCTTCTTCTGCGAATTTCCTCATTTTCTTCGCGTCCAGAATTGGCCCTTAAAGAGGCCAATGAATTATTCAAGCATTTTCCTAAAATGGAAGGCAAGGATCAGGTTTCAAAAGTGATCATTGATGTGGACCTTCTCTATAGCGAAAATGAGTGGTCCGTAAAAATGGGGGAACTGAGTGAACTTGTGAATGCATGGGTGAGTGGGGACGACGTTTCACTATCGATACGAACTAAAGATTTTGGAGCGACAGAATTTATAAATAAAAAATTATCGCACATTCCTTGCCAGGTTAACCTAGAAATTGGTCACCATAACTGGGAATCCATTGAGTCTTGGATCGACCGGCTAGGAAACCGAATTGAACGAATCATTTTTTCCTATGAACTACCCGCTAGTTTAATTCATACATACTGCGAAAAAATAGATGACTTAAGTCGAAAGCGAAATAGCAAATTCATTGAACGAGAGCTCTTAGTTGCAGGCCCAATATTACTTTTTACATCCCCGCGCAAATTACTTTCCGTTCAACTTGAAGATGAGGAACTTAAGGAGAAGCAAATCGAACTCATGGGCAATGATCAATATTCTCTGTATGCGATTGTAGATAGTCAGGAGTCACCTCATCACGGATTTACGTCCATGGAGAATGCCTCGGGTACGCTGCTATTTCATCCCAAGTTTTTAAATCTCTTTGATCAAAATTTGAGTGAACTCGGACTTACCCATGGAAGAGTGGAATTCTGCTTAACGGGTGAGTCCAATTTGAGCATTGAACAAAAAAACTCGCGAGAATTATTTTTTAAAAAGGGAACTTTAAAGGAGTCAGAGTATTCCTTTCCTTCTCTGCGAGGTTTTTTTCATACTAATAAATCAAAGGTAATTTTTAAAAAATTAAAGAATCAAAATTTGGTGGCAAGAAGCAAAGAGTATGCCGGCCATATTTTAGATACGGTCAAAGGAGAGTTCCTCATTATGCAAGTGGAGCATGAGTTAGGGCTTCAGAGAGGAGAGGAGTTACTGTTGAGAAATCCTGAAGGTGAAGAGACCATCATCAAATTGATGGAATTAAAAAATACATCCTTTGAGGATCAAAAATCTATTGGCCAGGGCGAATTGGCCTTAATACCTTATGTTAAGAAAATGGTCTCACAGACACTAGTAGAAAAATGGGAAAAGGAAAAAGAATAATGATTTTATCTTCACAAACTTTTTATAACAATGACGTCATGAAGGCCTATGATTTAGCAGTCGTGGGTTTTCATCGGGCCTACGCCCCTTATTCTAAGTTTCGAGTGGGTGCTGCTGTTAAAATTAAAAATTCAACAGAAATCATCTTTGGATGTAACGTGGAAAATATAAGTTTAGGGGCAACCATTTGCGCCGAACGAAATGCAATAAACCAAGCGTTAGTTCGCATCAATGTTGATACTAAGGCCGTGCCATCTGGTAGTTTATATGATTCAAAAATGAAACCGATAGAAATTGAATTTGTTGTAGTTGTGGCCGACACCGAAACGCCGACGATGCCTTGTGGCATGTGCTTACAATGTCTAAATGAATTCTCCACTGGGAAGACAAATATTATTGTCGCCAATCTCGAAAAAATTTTTGGAACGGTTACATTGGAGCAGTTGTTACCTGCTCCTTATATTAATATTTAAGGTAAACTTGTCACAAGATCGATTTTTTTGCCTATGGATTTTGATCCGCGCATGTGAATATTTTGATGCTCGGCCCTTTCTGATTCTTCTTTACAATTAATGCACATCTCACTTGTAGGACGAGCGGTTAATCTAGCAAAAGATATATTTTCTCCACACTCTTCACAAATTCCATATTCATTGTGATCTATTTTCATTAGCGCTTTTTTTATTTTCTTTAAATAAAAATTTTCTCTATTTGAGAAACGCAAAGTTGTCGATAAGAGTATGTCTTCATTGGCAGAATCAACTTCATCTTTTGTTTCAGTGTAGTTTGCTTGACCTCCCATGATTTTTTTTTCTTCAAAGTTTCCAAGAATTCTTTCTTGATCGCTTATTAACTTTTGCTTGAGCATTTGGATTTCTCTAGCAGTAATAGGCTGAGCTTTGATTTTAGAATTAGATTTTGCTGCGTTGTTTGATGCTGAGGCCATTCCATGATCTCCTTATTAAATCTTTCCTTCTAAAAAATTTAAATGAGTTTCAGAATGATTGCCAAGTTATTCCTTCTAACTTGTTCCATCATCGACACATAAAAACCTGACACTTTTAGTTTTATAAATAGATTAAATTAGTATGACTTTTGGTTTTCTTGAAAAAAAAATTGAGAAAGATTCAAAAATGAAAGGCCAATATCGACTAGAAACTCTGTCTCAAATAACGACTTTTTTCTCTCTCTGCAAGCTCTGCGTAATACAACGATAAGCGTGCCCAAGGTTGGCGTTCTAAGCGTACTTTTTCTATAGGCTCTCCACTTTCTTCACAAATGCCGTAGGATCCTTCTTCAATTTTTTGGAGGGCCACTTCGATTTCTCTTAACGTTCTCAGTTCTTTTTCTTTTAAACTGAAGAGAATTTTTTGGTCAAGATCCATTTGTGCCACATCTCCTTCCTCCGCAAGGCTTTCTGGAACTGCAGACAAATTAGATTCCTTGAAGTCTTTAAAGGAGTTCATGATTTTTTGCTTAGCTTCAAGCAATTTTAATTTTTGATTTCTCACAAAGTCTTCAGTTAGATAATTAGTAGGTGACATAAATCCTCTTTGGTTTCCTCGTTTTCCCTATAAGATTTAGTTTAATCGAATTTTGCATTTCAACGAAATCATTGTTAATTGCGGAAAATAATGCCGCTATACCCATCGCACTTTGGTTTTCAGGGTAGTGGATGAGGAGGAAGGCGTATGGATATACGTCGACGACGAATACGCACCCTGAAAACCAAAGTGCGATGGGTATAAACAATGAAAGTCTATGATTCTTGTTGGCCACTTTTTGGGGCAGTAGATAAAACAGAAAGTAAAAGCAATTGTTTTAGCGCCTCAAGGTCGCTTTTGCGAGATGATCGATCGATCAATAGGATTTGTTTTTCAGAAGACAAATTTAATACGAGTTCAAAATATCCTTTATTTTGAAAACTTTGGTTTTCTAGGGACTGATGCATCCGAGCATAGTTGGGAGAGGAGAGAAAGTGTCTGACGTTCAGTTGATTAGCAAGGCTAATCTCAGAATATGTTTTTTTTACGAAAGGAATTCCAAAAAAATAATGACCAATTATGAGAAAACGAGAGTTCGCAATCAAACGTTTTTCATAAAAGAAAAATGAAAAAATCACAATAGGGGAAATGACAAGAATCAAAAGACAGGATATTGCCAAAGATTTGGTGATGGGGTCATTTAATTCTAACATTTGTAAAATAGGATTTTTCACGGCCAGGCCCATGAGAAATAGAGTGACCAGAATTCCGAGGGCATAAAACCAGAAAATATAAGGAAGGCCATAACTTTTGATCTGAATACTATCAGTTGAAGAGTCTGATTTTTTCCACTGAACATAGTCAGTTTCATCAATGGATGTTGGAAATTGAAAAAGTAAACCCATAAAAAAAAGTATCTACCTACTTAGAAGGGGAGTCAGAATAGAACTCTAGCACATTCTCTGGAACAAAATCATTAATTTCTTCAGTTAGTTGTTTCATTATCTTGTCTTGCTCTTCACTTATATTTTTTATTTTGTTTTGAGAGTGACGGGGAAAGGGAACGGTACGGATGAGAATCTTAATGTGTTTTGGTTTTTGATGGCGAGACAAAATAGACTGAAACTTGGAAAGAAAAAAAGTTTTTTGAGTCACATTCATTTTAAAGGCCGGAATTTTTTCAAAAAAACGCAGAGCGTGGTGCGACTCAAGGTTACGCATGAGTAAGGCATAAACCAATTTATAAATAAGAGGATCAGATTCAAAATTATCCCCCATCAAGACTAATTCATCGGGTACTCCTGTCAGCTCCAGAATCGTAATGATTTGCGATAATTTATAAAATCCATGAGTGGAAATATCTTTCGTTCCCAATAAAAAATTTAGTGGCGAAAGAATGATGCGATAATCTTTTAAAAAAATACTAGCTGTATAGATATGGTGCTGATAAAGCCACTGCCTAATTGGTCGCTCGTAAAAATAAGGCGAGGCAGAGACCACAAATGCTTGATGGCCCTTAATCACAAAAAGCTGAAGCAGGTCTAATCCTTTTTGAAGTGAGGGATACTTATTCATCGGCGATGTAACAGACTTCCACATTTCTTTAGTCGTTGAGTACTTGGTTTCTAACAACGTTTTATCAAAATCACTGATAATGATTTTATAGGGGTGAGTGAGAATTTGCGGAAGAAATGTTCCCAAATAGTAGTAGGATCCAATCTTAACACCACACTCATAAACACGAAGGGAATGGATCTGTTCTCCTAGATTACTGGTCCTCGGAATTTGTCCTTGAAACAGACCATTGGAGTGTGAGAAGAAAAATCTTTTGTAAATAATTCTTCCAATACTATTCAAACCAATCATCATGAGGGCATATTTTTTCTCGGAAAAAAAATGTAAGTGATCCCAAGGTGTCGTGAAAGGACGAATTTTTTTAGATTTTCTAAAAATATTTAATTGAGTTAATTCCCGGTCTACTTCAGCTAAAAAGTGAATGGAGCTTTCTCTCGCAATGCAAACCCATTTAATGAGAACTGGTCTTTTGATGTATGACATACCATTAGATTATAGCTTTTTAATTACGCTTTTTTGATGCTAAAAATTACCTGACCTGCACGATAATCTTTTTTTATGGTTAAAGGGTCTAGGATGTCACTAACGGTAAAAGACTTAGACATACTTTCGACTCGACTAGTTTGAATTTTTTCGTTTTCCGGGGTTTTAACCTCATCCTTAAATTGCCTTGAATGGGACAGCCTTATTTTTCTTCCTTCAACATTAAGAGATATGTTTCCCTTCTCATACTCAGGGGCCTGCATTTTAATTTCCACGTGGTGATCAAAATTACTAATTTCTGGTTTTAGCTCGGTATTCTTGTAAAAGGGGTTGGCCGTTTTTACTTCGAGGGATTGATAAGATTTAGTTTGATCTACTTTTAAATTTTCTACGTCGCTCACATGTCTGGATTCAAGCGCTTTATGTTGTTCGTTGTACCCTTTTTGGTTTTGTTGATACTGATTTAAAAAAGTTTCATGTTTCTCTTTCAAATCCGCTTTTTGGGAAAATTGGATTCTTTCATTTTCTTTTTGATGACTCTCCCCAACTTTTTTCACTTCTAATTCATGTTTATTTCTTATTCCCGCGTATAATTGCTGATTTTTGGCCTTTAAATTTTCCAGTTCTTGCTCTTGGGTAAATTTCGTTTGAGCAATCACTTGGCTTCCTTTCTTGGAAACTTCATTCAAGTCTTGTTGGTTTTTAAAGGAAGTGCGCTGCATGGCCATGGAGTGTTCGTGTAGTCTTTGACTTTGGTCTAGATCATTAATTGTTTCTAATTTCTGAAGGGAGGATCTTTGATCTTCTTGAATTTCTTTTCCCTTTTTTTGATAGGTCTGAACTGTTTTGTTGAGCTGGTCTTCGTGATTATTTCTCGCTAATTGGATTTGTTGAGTTGCATCTTTTTTTAATTTATTTTTTTGTTGCTCCATCCTTTGGTTTTCTAGCGAGAGTTCATGTTTCAATTGTTCAAGTACCTTTATTTTACGATCGTGTTCAGTAGAAATATCTTGCTGATTGCGTTGTCTTACATCATAAATTTCTTCTTCTTGCTGGCTTCGTAAGGCCTTTATGGACTGGGTCTGTTTTTCTCTGAGTTGAGCGATTTCGGTGCGATTATTGCGCTGATCATTGGCCATGGTTTCTTGCGCTACGATTCTTTGAATATCAATACCTGACATATAAACTCACTTTGTTTTCATTTCACCATTATCTGTATTTGCTGCTAAGTAGGGTGACTGACAGTAGGCCAGGTGGTGCCCGGTGTGGCCACCACACGTCCATGTTCGCTTAAGAAATATTTGCTCCAGCGCTATATTTTTAAAATTGGCAAAGCTATTAAGAGGCAAGGAAGAGATGACAATTTTGGGTTCAGTTTTATTATTGGCGCCAGCAGAGGGGGATTCCACCGGATAGATAAGGTACTGATAGACACGATATTCAGCATGTATTTCCTCGCAAATACACACGAAGATGATAAAAAAAGAAAATCTGAATGTTTTTATCAAATGTAACCTCACGCTTCATCTTTGATTCTAATCTTTTTTGAAGAAAAAATATTGCCCTGGGAATATTTTCCCAAAAGAAGTTATGCCATAATGCTATTATGAAAAAACAAATTTCTTGCTCTGAGTGTCAGAATAAAATCGCAGATCATCAAAATTCTTATTCTCTTCAAAAAAACCAAGACCGACATTTCTGCTCAAGGTTTTGTCTCGAGCAGTTTTATCATGAACAACGCGAATATTTTGCCGATTGGGGAAGGGGCCTTGGTTTTGCGCCTGAAAACTTGCCCCCTGGCACGTCCGCCAATAACACCAATAACGCCAATAAGGATTTGTCTGGAATAAAGTTAGATTCCTTTCAATTCCCAAATTCCTGGAATTTACCTCTGGGATGTTTCTTATATCAAAATGAAAAAAATTTTATTATTAGAATTTATCTCTTAACCGAATTGGATTATCCTCTTTTACTTCTTTATGAAACCCAGACAAATGCAGGAAATGAAGCAAGATATTTTTTAGATGAGCTTCGTGAAAAAAATGAAAATCTTAAACAAGAGAGAGAAGAGTTGATGATATCCCCAGAACTTTCTTTTGAACTCGATCAAATGCGCTCTTCACTTTTAGCGGATTTAATTAAACACAAATCAGATACCGATATTGGCCTAGAGTCATGTGAGCTATATTCAGGATATATTGAAACGACTCTTCAATCTCCAGATGAAGTTTATGCTTTTTCCTACAAGAATGGAAAAAATTTGCAAATTTTTCAAAAGTCATTGTTTGATCAATTTCCACTCAATCATCTGCCTTGTTATTACCTGGTCATATGCTATGAACTAACTCAAACTTCTCGTTTTGCCGATCAAAAGGATCTAATCGATCAAGACGATCCAGTCTTTCTTCCGCTTCTTTGTTTTCCCACCCAAGATGAAAATTTAGTTTCCTATTATCGACGCGGCGAAGTTTTAATGAGAAGATCTCTCAATTAACTAAGGCCGGTCAGTTATGTCTTGTAAATTTATTTTGGGCAGTCAAAGTCCCAGACGAAAAGAATTATTAAGTCATTTAAATATTTCCTTCCAGGTAGAAAGTCCACAATTTGATGAAGAGCGTGTGCTGGAATCTAACCCGAAAAAGAGATGCGAACGTTTAGCAAATAATAAGTTTGAAAATTTAATTGAACTTAAAAAAAAGCTTGGTGAGGACAAAAATATCTGCGTACTAACAGCAGATACGATTGTTGATTTGGATGGAGTGGTTATTGAGAAACCTACCAACCTCGAGAATGCCAAAAACATGTTGCTCTCGCTGTCAGGTAAAGATCATTTAGTACATACCGGAGTCCATATTTTTTTCTCATCGGAAGATGTTAAATTTCAAGTTCAGTGGGTGAGTACGACCCATGTTACCTTTGACCACATTGATCCACGAACGATGGAGATATATCTCAATACGGGTGAGTCATTAGATAAATCCGGTGCCTATGGAATCCAGGGCATGGCCTTGTCTTTTATTCATTCCATTAAGGGAAGTTTTTCTAATGTGATGGGGCTTCCCATTGAAAAAATTCGTACCGTGTTTGCAGACAAATTGGGTTATGAATGGAGAAATTATTTTCATGCAAAATAACATAATATTTTTTTTCTTTTTAGGATGGATCTTAACTCAAAATTTGTGTTTCAGTTTAGAAACTAAGACTGAAGCAAAAAACGAACTTAAGTCCGTTCAAGAAAAACTTTCCCAAAAGATGGATCAAATCTCCCTCTCAAATATTCAGGCCAACTTACTAGAGATATCACAACTGAGAGATTCTTTAGATGCTCTGAAAGATAAATCGCTTAAGAATTGCCAGAAAAAAGATTTTAGTAAGGATCAGAAACATCAATGCTTAATTTCCCTTAAAGATGACTATCAGAGTATTATCGAAAATTACTATCAGGCGAGACTGAGATATTTGGACATCATTCACAAGCACTATCAGCAACTTTTGGGCCAGGAGAGAAAGGCGCTGATAGAGCAGCTTAACAAAGAGGCCACTAAGTAAAGTTGTCACACTTTTTCGACCTGCGGATACTTTTGGCCTCACGTAAAAACTTCAATTGTTAAGAATAGGTTAAGATCAACCATCCCCCTTTTTATATCCGACTAAAGCAAGCAAGAATGAGAAATATGAATATGAAAAAATTTTTATTTTTGAATCCTATTGTTTTTTTAATGTTTTTCCTTTTATTTGGGTGTTTCGGCTTAAAAAAATCTCCTGAAGATTTTCTCATTATCCAAAATAAAGGCTCAGATACCCTAGTTAATTTGGCGCAAGTTTGGGCAGAAAATTACGGCCGAATTAATTCTAAGGTGGCCATTTCTGTTTCAGGTGGTGGTTCGGGAACTGGGATTGCGGCCCTCATTAATAATCAAGTGGATATTGCAAATTCCTCGCGCTCAATTAAAGAAGAAGAATCTAAAAAAGCTGAACAAAACTCTGGGAAAAAAGTGACCGAGTATGTAGTGGCCCTCGATGCTCTTTCCGTTTTTGTCCATCCCAGTAATCCTTTACAAGGACTCTCCCGCACTGAGCTTGCTTGTATTTTTGGCAGCGAAGGAAATTGCGATAACTGGTCACAAATTAGAAATACAGTTGTCCCGGGTTGTAAGAACAATAAAATCATTCGCGTGAGTCGGATGTCTAATTCTGGTACTTATCAATATTTTTTAGAGCGAGTCATTGGTAAGAAAAAAGATATGCGACTTGGATCAATGGATCTTAATGGTTCCAAGGAATCGATTGATCTTGTACAAAATACTCCCTGTGCCATCGGTTATACTGGTATGGGATACATCAATGATCACATCAAAGCGCTTTGTGTGACGTGGGATGAAGGTGGCCCATGCATTCCACCAACACTGGAAAATGCCATGAATAAGACTTATCCCATTACCCGCGAATTATTTATGTATACGCTCGGTGAAGCAGAGGGAGAAGTTAAGAAATATTTAGAGTGGATTAAAGGCATTGATGCGACCAAGCTGGTGATTAAGATGGGATATATTCCTTCTCCGGCTTATTGGTCAATTGAAGACGTTAATCGCCTTAAGGCCCAAACCCAAGGACAAAAACTATGATGGGAAAAGTTATTGAAGAAGAAAAGCGACAGCTTTCTGATTACATCAAGCATTATCGTCCGAAGCAAATTTTGCGCGACCGAATCATGGAATCCATTATTTTTCTAGGTGGACTAAGCGCCGTTATTTTTACCATTGGAATTTTTTTATTCGTGATTAAAGAAGCGTGGCCATTTCTTTCGTCCAGATTTTCGTTGATGGAATTTTTAACCAATATTGAATGGTACCCGGTGTCCAATGTTTCTGTTCGCTACGGTGCCAAGGCCCTTTTTGTGGGGACTGCTGCAGTGACTATTGGATCGATGGTACTTGCGATTCCTGTAGGAATTGGGACCGCCATTTTTATCTCGGAATTTTGTGGCCCAAAATTCAAAGAGGTCGCCAAAATATTAATTGAACTATTGGCCTCGATCCCCTCAGTTGTTTGGGGATTTATTGCTGTGATGGTGATGAATCCATTTATCATTAATGTTCTTCACGAACCGGTGGGGTTAAATGTTTTCAATGCTTCTATCATCCTCGCCTTGATGTCTATTCCTATGATTGTTTCGATCGGCGAGGATGCCCTTCGTTCCGTTCCTGATACGTACCGAGAGGCGGCAGAATCCCTGGGGGCCACAAGGTTGGAAGTTGTTATTCGAGTCATTATTCCGGCCGCAAAAAATGGCCTAATTGCTGCTATCTTATTGGGTGTTGGCCGTGCGGTAGGGGAGACGATGGCCGTTCTCATGGCCACAGGTCACTCGGTTGCTATCCCTGATTCTATTTTTTCTCCCGTGAGAACTCTAACGGCGACAGTGGCAGCGGAGATGGGTGAAGCACCTAAAGGAAGTGAGCATTACCAGACACTCTTTACTATAGGTCTCTCTCTTCTTCTCATTACTTTTAGTATAAATTTCATTTCTGATATCTTGCTCAGAAAAAGTTGGAAGCGAAAATGAGTTCATTTAAATCAACGGAATTATTAAAATCGAAAGTTTCAAAACAAAAGTGGGTGGAATCCATTTTACTTGTAACCACGTTCGCCCTCTTTATTCCTGTGGCAGCGATCTTTTTAATTTTGCTCATTAAAGGTTATCCGGCGATTAATCTCAATTTTATTTTTGCTGGCCCTTCCAATGGAATGACAGAAGGCGGAATTTTCCCAGCGATTGTGGGAACGTTTTGGTTAATCTTTTTATCCCTCTTTTTTACGTGCCCGCTTGGAATTTTGGCAGCGCTTTACCTCAATGAGTACGCTCGTGATAATACCTTCACCCGAATCATTAATCTTGCCATTATTAATTTGGCGGGAGTGCCGAGTATCGTTTATTCCCTCTTTGGATTGGGAGCGTTCGTTTTATTTTTGAAGATGGGAACTTCCATTCTGTCAGCATCCCTTACATTATCCGTGATGAACCTGCCGGTGATTATTACCTCTACTCGCGAATCCCTACTCGCAGTTCCTAAATCCTTTCGTGAGGCCTGCTGGAATGTGGGTGCGAGTAAATGGCAAACTTTGTGGTACGTCGTTTTGCCAAATTCACTACCAGGAATTTTGACGGGAGTGATTTTTTCGGTGAGCCGTGCTGCAGGAGAAACAGCGGCCATTTTATTTACGGGTGTGGCCTTCTATCTTCCCTTCTTGCCTGAGAGCATCTTCGATCAATGTATGGCCCTCTCCATGCACTTATATACCATTTCTACACAAGTCGTAGGAGTTCCTGAATCTTATACTTTTGGAACAGCACTTGTTCTAATTGGTCTCGTTTTAATAGTGAATACTCTCAGTATCGTCGTTAGGTCTTATTATCGTTCTCACCGCAAATGGTAGGATAAAAAAATAATGAAAGAAAAAATAAAAATTCAAAACTTAACGGCTTCTTATAATGGTAAGTCTATTCTTAGAAACATAAATCTATCAGTAATTCAAAATGAAATACTGGCCGTCATCGGCCCAGCTAATTCTGGTAAGACATCATTACTCAGATGCATTAATCGCATGTGTGACTTTATTCCTGAAATGGATGTGGAAGGGGACATTCTTCTTGATGGAGTTTCAACCTTTGCTAAGCGTGATAGTACCGTCATTCGAAGACGTATTGGAATGGTTTCACCTCTTCCCGTGGGGCTTCCTATGTCCATTCGGGACAATGTAACTTTTGCTCCTAAAGTGGCGGGTTGCAAAGATCCCGTCATCTTAGAAGAGATCATGGAAGATTGCTTAAAAAAATCTGCTCTCTGGGATGAAGTAAAAGATCGACTTGATATGATTGCGACCAAATTGTCGGGTGGCCAACAGCAGAGGCTTACGATTGCGAGGGCCTTGTCTCATTTTCCGGAAGTTTTATGTTTAGATGAATTTTCCATCGCAATTGATCCAGTGACCACCATGAGAATTGAAGAAATTCTCAAAGAATTAAAAAAAGAGATGACCATTATTTTAGTGACGAATCTCAATTTTCAAGCGCGACGGTTGAGTGACCGAACGGCGATGATTTTTGAGGGCGACTTACTTGAAGTGGGCGCAACGAAAGACGTATTTTCAGGAAACACACAGCAACAAAAAACTAAAGACTATATCGAAGGGTTATTCGGATGAATTTTGCCATACAAGCTTTTGAGTTAAATTTATGGTATGGAACTTTTCACGCCATCACGGATTTAACGATTGATATAAAAAAACATCAGATTACATCTCTCATCGGCCCATCAGGATGTGGGAAAAGTTCCTTCTTGAAGTGTCTCAACCGAATTAATGAGCGCGGTGGCAATGTTACTGTTAAGGGAAAATTAGAAGTTTTTGGCCAAGATATTTATTCCTCCGACATCAGCTTAGAATCTCTTAGGAAAGAAGTGGGAATGGTGTTTCAAAAACCCAATCCTTTGCCGATCTCTATTTATGAAAATGTTATTTTTGGCTACAAGACTCACATGCCTAAGTCCACTTATCGCAAAGGCGACCTCGATGAAAAAGTTGAGTCCGCGCTTCGCACAGTTCGTTTGTGGGACCAGCTTAAAGATCGCTTAAATGATAATGCCCTCACCCTGCAACTTGAGATGCAACAAAAACTCTGCCTTGCTAGGTTGTTGCCGCTTAAGCCCAAGCTTATATTGTTAGATGAGCCTTGCTCCACTCTCGACACCAAGGGGACCTTGGCGGTGGAAGAGTTACTCTTGGAGCTCAAATCGTCTTATTCAATAGTGATTGTGACCCACAGTATGGCCCAAGCAAGGCGTGTGAGTGAGGATTGCATTTTTATGTACCTTGGCACACTGGTTGAGTCTGGGAGCACCAAGCAAATGTTTACCCTGCCAAAGAATAAACAAACCATGAATTACATTGAAGGAATTATGGGTTAGGTTGAAAACCTATGTATTTTTTCTAGTGCATTTCTTTTCTCTTTTCTTTAATCTCTGTCGGGTGTATCGCTTCCATGTCTTTAATTATCTTTAATGGGGGAGAATTGGTTTATGTTAATGATCTCAAAAATTTTTATTTTTGCTGCCTTCTTGCTAAGTTCAACGGTTGTTTTTTCTCAAGGCCGTGTAGACGAACAAAAATTTCGGGCCGCCCACGAACTGTGTAACTCCCAAAAAGTAAGATCTGAATTGACGATTCAGCTAATTGCTACTTTAGCAAATATTAAAGCGAAAGAAGGGTTGACTTCCTTTAACCCTATCGATGTTTCATCAAACCCCAATATTCGTGGCATTAGATTTAGTATTGTATCTAATGGCATTGCAGTAGCAGTAAGAGATTCAGTAGGAATTATCGATCTAGGTAATGATAACCTTTCTATAAGCTCAAAAATAGAATTTAATAAAAAATCAAATCTTTGGATTTATCGCTGTTTTGTTTATTATGTCGCCAGATCACCTTATGTTACTAGTAAACCCAGATATGATGGATGGATAACAAAAATCTACGAAATCAACTAAGTTTTCCTCGTAACTTTGGTTCACTTTCGCTTCTTTATGAATGAGTCGATCGCACCCTGAAAATCAAAACCGCATCAGTATATAAGACAAAATCTCTCCACCATAAATGATGAGAAACTCATTTAAAAAATAAGAAATTAGGTTAGAATTAATTAATAATTTGAGCGAGTACCAAAACTTAATTTATTAATTTTATAAGTCACATGTTCGAAGCTCGTTAGCACAAATAACAATTTTATTGCAAAGGAGAGACTACATGAAGTTACTAGCACCTTTTTTTACTGGTTTGCTTTTTCTTTCGACTTTGAGTGTTAAAGCTTATGGAGCTGATGGAAGTTCTGGTTGCGGCCCTGGTTGGTATATAGCAAAAGACAATTCTCTTCTTTCGTCGTCTGTACGTGCAACAACGAATGGAATTTTATCTCCAGTGGTGACAATCGGGATGACGGTTGGAACTTCTAATTGTACCAAGCACTCAATTGTAAAATTGGAAAAAGAACATTTAAAATTTGCCAATGAAAATTTTTATGAAATTGCAGCTGAATCTGCGAAAGGAACAGGTGCGTTTCTTACAACTTTTGCAGAGCTTATGGGCTGCAAAAGCGATACCATCAATCTTTTTAATCAACAAATGAAAACTCATTTCCCTGTTTTATTTCGCTGGGAAGGGGATAGTGCCAAAACTCTCATTTTTGAAACGTACAAAATGATTCTGCAAAATCCTACATTAAAACAAGCTTGCTTCTCAGTTTAGTCTCATTTTATTTTCTACTATATTCCAGTGAAGTTTTTAGTCTTGATACTAAAGATTCATTGGAATTTTCGCAATCCAAAGCATGGCGAAACTTGTTGTACTATGATGATTCGGGAAAATCACACGTTGTTACTCCTCAATTTTTCATCCATCCGCAGGGAAACAAAAACCCTCATCATGAATTATTGGCCACAGTAAAAGCATTTATAGAATATAGCAAAAACCATGAGGGTGAATTTTATGAATGCTTATTTCCGGCCAGATTTACTTTACTATTTTCTTTTTTACCGCCAGACCACAAGCGAATTACTTGTACGGCCTTTGAAGAATGGCTCAGAGGTTTAGATATAGGAAATATCTATCTCGTTTATACGAGTGCGTACCCCAATAATCCTGCGTCCACATTTGGACATACCTTCTTTCTCTTTGATAGACGCCAGCGAAGTAATAATGAGGAAACGAAACGACTTCTAGGTTATTCCTTATCTTTTCAGGCCCATACTAATCAAAGTGATTCTGCTGTTCTTTATACGATCAAAGGTATCACGGGAGGCTACTTAGCAAGAGCAGAGTTAAATCCTTACTACATAAATATAGGTGTCTATAATAATTCTGAAAGTCGAGATCTATGGGAATACCCCCTTAATATGAGTGAGGAAAAAAAAATATTTTTTGTTAGACATATGTGGGAAATTCAACTTTTGGCAGCATTTCCCTACTATTTTTTCGATGAAAATTGTTCGACCTTGTTACTAAGAATGCTTGAGGCAGTCTTCCCAGAGATAAAATTTAAATCAAAAGATGACATATTTGTTGTTCCACAAACGACACTTCGAGAAGTTGTTCAATTGTTTCCAGCAAATGTTAATGAACCGTATCGTTTCCATCCTTCAATCAAAAGAAAAATGTATACGCAACTTGTAAGACTTAATAGCGAACAGCGAGGTCTTTTCAATAAAGGAACTTCGCAACTAAATGAAATTAAGGCCATTAATGATGCACCAACTTTAGATCTACTAGTAGATTTTTGGAAATGGAAAAATTATCAAGCAAATACTAATCTTAGTGAAAATGAAAAGCTTTTCATGCGATCAACATTATTAAGGCGGTCAGAAGTTACAAATGAAGTTATCAAGGAGCAACCTAAAGAAGAACAGGCAGTAGAGTTGGAAAGACCAGATAAGGGCCACCCCATGAGTAACGTTAAGCTACTTGCAGGAAGTAGATTTACGGCCATAGGAGGTCGTTACGGTTTTCATGATTTTTTTGATAATGAGGAAGGTTATGATGGCCATTCTTTCGTAAAACTTGCGGATTTTAGCTACGGGACAAATAGCGAGGGGGATAAAAATCACCAAAAAAAAGAATTTAAGATTAATGCTTTGGATATTTTATCTTTACAACATTTTCATTTTTCACTACCCGCTTACTCCTGGAGAATCTCCATGAACTATGCATACATAGATAGAAGAAATGAATCTCATGTCAGTGCAGCAGGGGGCATCGGAATAACAGAGCAACCGTTTGCAGCGTATTTACTAGGATCTCTCCATCTCATTTCGAATGAAAACTTTCTTATTCGCCCAGGAGTCGACTTGGGAGCTAAATGGCATTTACGCGATCCATGGAAATTAATTTTGAATTTAAGAGAAGTGTGGAATGGTAAATCCGTTGTTGAGGAAAAAAAAGCAGGAATAGTTTATCAAAGAGAACGTTACCAAATAGAGCAAAGTTTTGTTAAACATACTCATTTTCGTAATTTCCAATTTAGCTTTTCCTATTTTTTCTAAACTGAATGGGAGATAATCTGAAAAGCTAAATTGGCAATCGAATATAACGAAACATTGTATTGGGCCAATGAGTTTTTCTTAGCTCTGATGCTCAACATAATCAATATAACTTTGGGTCACTTTCGCATCTTTATGATTGAGGTAGTTGCGTACTAATAAAAGATCCTTGGTTTTTTTATAAAGTTCGCTAGCACAGGCCTTCCTAAAACTATGGGGCCCAATTCCCACTGATTCAGGAAGGCCTTTCTTGATCATTCGCTTAATCACTCCATACATGCTTCGCTCAGTAATATGTTTTTTGGAGGCCACGTTAGAAAAGCGATCAAAAAAAAGCCAGCCCTGATTAATGTGAAAACTGTAACAGTATTTATGAAAAAGTTCGAAGATGAGATCCGCATTCTGAACTTTGAGAAACTGAATGCTGCCTCCTTTGCGCAATAATTTGATCGTTTGTTTAGACTTATCAAAACTATCTACTTGCAAACTACATAACTCCGCTAATCGAAGGCCACCGAAGTAAAGAAGGTTTAAAATAAATTGCGATTTAACGGACTTATTTTTTAATAACAACTTTGAAAATTCTTCGGGGGAGATATTTTTCGTATGATCGATGTCGATATCTTTTAATTTTATGGAATGAAGTGCCGCCATGACGGGATTTTTTTTTATTCGCAGAGTTTCTTTTTGTTCGGATTCAATTAAAAACTGAAAAAACATTTTCAGGGCCGTGAAATGTCTTCTTCTTGATGAGGCCTTAAGAGGTGAGCGCAGCTGAAATAATTGCGGCCCACTCAAGAGTCTTGGCGCTGGATGATTGGGCCTGGGTTTAATCCACTTAAATATTTGTTTACGCCAGAAATTAATAAATCCATAACTTTTTGCCTTGCTTGGAAGGGTATGGCCGCTGATATACCGTCCATATTCGCTGATATCACCAGGTGTAATCATAGATAATTCACGATCGGTGGCGATTAACCAGTCGAAGAATTGAGCTAAATCTGCTCGGTAATTGATCAGAGTTTTGGGCGATTTATTGCGCGATTCCTCGTTATTTAAGAAAGAATTTATTAAAGAAAATTGAGCATTTTGCGTTTTTTTGTAAATATTTATCATTTAAATTGTTCCGATAATGTATATTATACGTATGTAATAAATAAATTTTATCTATAAAAAGTGACCCTTGTCTATTGAAACATTAATTATTTAAGGTATCTTGCTTTTCTATTATTTAAATTCTATTGGGAGAAAACTTATGAAAAAGCACAAAAAAAAAGTGGCCTTAATCGCATGGTTGATGGGAAATGTTTTATTTTCGATGATCGCTAACGGGCAAATGAATGCAGACCTAATCTGTAAAATCAAAACGAAAAAAATTCTATTGGACGGCAAGGCCATCGAAATAAAAAAAGTAAAAGTGCTTTTGGATGACCGTATGTATCCTGAATTTTCTCAAATAAAATATTCTGTGGCCGGTGGGAAAATTGAGAGCAGAGTTTTTAGTTTTATTAAAAATGACAGCGGCCAATACACAAGAATTTCAGATCTAATCAATACCAAAAAGAAGTATGCCATTGGCACGGCCGCAAGTTATTCGATCTTAGATAATAAGGGCACACTAAGTTTTGCTCTATTAAAAATTGAAGATGACGGGACGATTGAATTTGTTCCAGGTTCGGCCAAAGATATTAAATATGAAGATTGTGAATATACTCATGAATCTAGAGAAGAATAATAAAGATTTAAACTAATTATGGGCCCTCTACCTGATAATCTGCCTTATCAGGTAGAGAGTTTGGGGGTTGAATTTAGTACATTTGAATAAGTAGCCGGAATTTAATGAACTTAATCTTTTATTGCCCGAGTGTCCGTTTTACTTGGGTTGCCGGTTTTACTTGGGTTGCCGGTTTTTCTATTAATAATACGCCACATTCGCATTGTCTTGTTGTAACAGTCTCACCCTCTTTTTCGCGCTGTAGTCTTCCTGCTTTCGCTTCAGAAGACTCAGGGATTGGCGTACTCAATACGATCCCATCATTTATACACAGGTGTTTAAAAATATTACTATCCCATATATTGGAATAGTAAAACGGATTAAATTCTTTCCCTAAAGATAAATCATTGCTATTTTTTTTGCAAAATATGGAATTATCGTTAGTTAATTCATACAACGCTTTGAAGTCTCCAAGTAGATCAATCAGGCTTTTATTAGCGTATCCTAAATTAGATAGAAAATATCTATACTGATCATCAATGTACTTTTCGTATTTATTTTTATTTATTCTATCCTTCATTTTCTTGGGATTCAAAGCAAGATTTCCTTCCTTTCCAAGTTCTCCTAAATATCTAAAGAATTCACCGGTCCGTGTTTGAAGTGAGTTAAAAATGTTATTAACAGCAACCGTTTTGTTTTCTATTCCCTTTAGAGATCTCACTAATTCTCTTGATCGCTGTATAAACTGATTTTTTTCTAAAGGGCAATCTTTATTATAAATTAAGCCGCCATCGTTTCCGCTGATGCAAGCTAAGCTTGAATTTAGATCTTCTATTTTTTTACTGGTTTCACCTTGAATTTTTGTAAATGGATTTTTTATTTTCGCATCAATACTAGCTAATTCAAAGTTTTCAATAAATGCCTTACTCGTATCAAGGTCCAATGAGGTAACAATTGGATCGCGATCCAGTTTAAGAGCTATAAGAAGTTTTTTTGTTTCTTCTCTGATGGAATACTTAGCAATAGTGTCGATCATTTTAATTTGCGCATCGGAACCTGCAATTAATTCGATATCTTTCATTTCCTGTACACGACTACTCATTCCTGACAAATCAGAGAAATCCTTTAGCGCTTTATAAGAAACTTTTATAAATTTACGAATATTACTTTTGGGGTCACAAAAAAATTCATAGCCACGTGAAGAGCCTTGATCGACAGAAATACTTAATGATTTATTTCTATTATATAAGGTTTTCCAGCAATTTTCGTTGCTGCTTGGTTGTCCATAACTGGCGCCTACACTCATCAAGATTGAAACTATTACAAACCATGTCAATCTTCGTAGCCAATCTATGTACCCATTCTTTGTACCCATTCTTTGCACCTTTTGTATGATGTATCGGACTAGAAATCTAAAATTCAAAGCCTATGCTTACTATTATAAGATCGGAAAGTGCGCTAGTTACTTTACAGGATTCAACTTTACCTAATATGGGAAAATTTTTCTTCCTGCGCCACCGACTTATCTGATTTATTACACGACATGCCAATCGCACTTAGGTTTCAGGTGCCAATAATTTGAAAATTATGAGTTAAAGGTGTTTTTCATATTTCCGTTAGAATTAATAATCTTTAATTACATTTCCCACTGTCTATTTGATCGGAATAGGATTTAGTTAATTGACGTTTTTGAATGGATTGCGTTAGAAGGGAATATATTTCTATGTTTCAAAGTGATACAATTTAGTATTATTTAATGGTTGACTAGTTAAGTAAGGGTATTTCAAGAATGAAACTATATTCAATTAATCTCCTCCTATCTTGCATAGCTGTGATTTCTTGTTCGACGATGAATAGCAAGAACCAAATTGTTGAAATCAGGGCGGATGATAAATTTAAAATTGCCACCAACTCCCAGCAATTTTTACTCCAACATCCTACTACCATTGCCGTTACCGACCCGGATCCCACGGGAACGTTTCTAGTAAAATACCTGACTAAATTTGAACGAGTTGCCGTAAAGCGAAAGATTGCCCATGAAATTCATACCCACTGCGACTTTCATGAGGCCTTAAAAAATTATCAGTGCTATCTAGAGCAAAAAGTTGGCCCAAAGTATTTTGAGAGTTTTCATTTTGTCATTAATGACGAAAAAGATATTTCTAATATAACATCGGTCGCGATTTGCACGGAAAAAACCCCGCAACTAGATTACAAATCCCCTGAGTGCCCTATTCATTTGAAAAATTAAGATAGTTCCAAATTCCTTGGGCCAAATACAACATAGAATTTTCTAGCGTTTTTGAGTTTAATGTTTCTGGAAGATCTTGAGACGTTAAATATCTTTTTTGGTTAAAATCTTTCTCCCAATTTTGGGTAAAGACCACCGAGCTAACCCCATTATCCCAAAAGCGAAACGCATCACTATTCTCAAACTGGTTGGGCATCCACTCAAAAGTGATTTCATGTTTGATACTACTATTCGATTTCTCAAACAGAGTAATCAATTGTTCTTCTCTCCCGAATGTTTTTGAACTAGGCACGCTTGAATAGACTTTCATATTTCCTAATTTTTTATCCTTATCAAAAATTTTAGAGTCATGCCCCAACATCTCTAATGCCAAGACCACAGAGACTTTTTCTTTCAGTGGAAGTCCAGTTTTTCCCAAATTCTCAATTACTGCCAGCGAGCCTTGATAGGCCAATTGTTGCGAATCAACAAAAATAATCATGAGATTTTTTTGCTCAAAGGTAAGCTCTGAAAAACCTCGGATAAGTTCTAGCGCAATCGCCACAGCACTACCATTACTGTCGGCACCAGGAAATGTTCCCTCTATTAGAGGAGTCAAGGAATCCCAATTGATACCTAAGGTATCGTAACCAGCGACTAATACTAACCAAGGAAAATCAGCATTCACTTCTTTTTTCCAAATGAGGTTCGTTCCTTTACTAATCTTCGATTGGTCGATGAGTTGTTCCATTTTTTTTAAAAAACCACTCCACTTGATAAACTCTGGGGCCTCTGGTTTATAGCGATCTGCAAAATTGATCTGAAAATCATCTTGAAAAAATTTTTTAATTTTGGATTTATTTAAATCAAAAGATTGCTCAATAAAACTTGTCCCAGGCATAGAGGTATATAATTTTATCTCTTGTTTTAGGTACTCTTTGGCCTTCTGGTGGCCAGGAAGCCCCACCATTCGGTAGGGCATGCCGCTTTGAACAAAACCCCTTAACGTTTTCATCAGTCGTTCATCGTTCCAGTTTTGATACACTTTTTTAAATTTTTTTTGTTGCTCTAACGAAATTTTAGGAAGGATAATTTTCTTAGGAATCGCTTTTGTTTCACAAAGGATACTCTTTGAGCTTAGTATAACGACTAAAAAAAGGATCACCCTGGTCACTTTCTTTCCAATAAAAAAGAATTCGGGAAGTAAAAATGGCCTTGAGTGATTTTTCATTTTTTTCATAAATTGTAATCCAAGTTCGAGAGGGATAAAAAGGTAACAGTTCTCCAAATTGCAGAGTGGCAAAACCTAGTGCGCGAAAGGAAAGTATCCCTTGAAATAATTTCGCATCTAAATTGAAACGACAAAAAACATGGATAGGCTTAAAGGATTCCACGTCCCCCATTTTCTGCATTATTTTTATCTGACATTGATTGAAAGAAAATGTATCCAGTGATCCAACTTCGGCTTCTCGCTTCGAATAATCTAGCTTTCCTAAGTACATGGCACGTTCTTTCATGCTCGCTGGAAGTCCTGGTATCTTTACTTCTTCTCCTACCGAAAAATCGACTAGATCAATCGATTCCGAAAGTTGTGTTTTTGTATCGGCCCAGTAGAGTCTAACTTTTGGCAAAAACGATGAGGGGAAAATTTTATTTAAAACACTTTTTTTATCTAAAAAAAATTGGCACGATGACTGATTTGTTGGATTCTTTACGGCCGCTGGATCCACATTTAAAAGCGCCATGAGCGCCGGTGGAAGGGAATTGGTGACAATATTGACGATATCACTTTTAAGCATTTCACCCAAAGGAAGAATTAATCTTGGCAAAATTTCCATGGGGGCCTGTGCCACCAAAGGCGCTTGATCATAGTCGATATCTTTAGCGGCCATAATTTGAGTTCGATCTTCACCTGGGGCGGACCTAACTTTTGCATAATATCCCATGGCAAAATAATCTTGATCTAGTTTGATCATTTTTTGATAAAGTACAATCAACTTTATTTTTGCGCAGTGAAAGCAGGGATGAAAGGCCATCTTGAGTAATTCCGCGTTTAAGGCCGTTTCAATTACCTCTTCTTCAAAGACTTGTTTCATATCCACGAGAAATAAAGGAACGGACAAAGCATCACAAATTTTTCGCATTTTTTCGACGTTATCTTCTTGGCATTTTAAATGGCCAATTTTAAATTCCTCTTTTATTTCGCGAGACATGGTTTGCACGTGCACAGCGCTGACTTGCAGCCCTTGTCTTTGGAGTAAAATGATCGTCCCATAAGAGTCCAAGGAATGCCTGATTCCTACGACAATTTTTTTTGAATTTTTTTCGCTCATGAAACTATTTTACCTGAAATCAGGAGACTTTCCACTTTACGGAACAATTAACTTTGGGGGATGGTGCAGTAAATTTATTCATGGGCTTAAGTCGGATTTGCAACTCGAATTGATCGAAATCCAAAGAGAAAGAAAAAATATCATGATTGTCTTGCTTCCAAGAAAAGGACGACAAAAGGTGACGTTTGTAGTCAGGTATAAAGCAAGTTAAATCGTCTTCCTGGTGATAAATGTAAAATGGAATGATTTCTGAATGAGTGATGCCTACTAGCGGGCGAAGATGGGTGAGAAATAATGTAGGGTCATTTTCAAAAATGATTTTTAATTTTTCTTTTAGATTTGAAATTTGTTTAACCATAAACTGAGAAAATAAATTATGTTCTTCCTTAGGCAGCTCGCCTGGAAGTTCTGTTAAGTGGGCCTGCCTCCAGTTTTGAAAATTTCCCGAGAAAGGAATTTTTCTCAATTCATGGAGTTGCTTGGCAAATTGATAAAAATCAATTTCTGATTGTTCATTGAAATCATTTTGTAGTGATTGTGTTTGCGGGCCAGGGAAATAGTTTATGAGAAAACTTTTGACTCCCCCACTTTTGGTGTTGATAAAACTATTCATTTTCGCCAATTTCAGGCTTATCCAAAAATTTTGACGTTCGCTTTTGATAAAAATGTCACCCTCATGGCCAAGCGATGTGTTTTTTTGACCTAGAGAAACGGCCATCATTTTTTCCAAGGGATTTCTTTGATGAAAATAGTTGGCCGCTATTTTGGGCCAACAAGTTAATCGTTCATAAATGAGAGGAGAGCTTTGATATAACTCTTTTTGATAGCGATCGAGCTGCGCGATTAAGTTTAAAGGAAGCGTGTTGTGGAAATCTTTCTGAAGAGAATATTTTTCAGCAATTGCGCTCGCAACCAGGTACTCAAAAAGCAAACCCTTCCATTCATTTTCATAGGAAGGAAGTATACGAGGATTGGAGGATGAATTAATCTCTGAAAAGTTCATTAGCAATTTTTTGTCCATCTAAAAAAGGAAGTAAATATCCATTTTTGTAGGCCCCATGGAAGTGAGCAATTTTATGATCCTCAGAAAAAAATACTCGTGGAAGTTTTCGCGAAATCTTGTGCCTCACTCCCGTTTTTACTTTCCACTCTTCGAAGGGGGGTAGGGAAAAATTCTGAGCGCTCCAGAATTGATAAAGCCCAAACAAATCTTCCTTGTTGGGGATGAGGGAAGTTCGTTCATTGGAAGCAACTCCCATTTTCCAAAGCTTCGTTAGTGAAGAGTAGCTCATGCTATTTTTTTGCAAGTGGGATTGAACGACAAAACTTGGCCTCTTTTCTTGAGACTCACAATAAAGATAAGTACCCTGAACAATCTTACCTTCTAGGTCACATTGTTTCATGTAATCAGGTTTAAAAATCAAAGAATAGGCCCCGAGGGCCGAAATGCATCGGTAGTATTTTATATTTTCTAGAGAGCTGATTAGCTCTGGGCGGATGAAAAATTCTATCTCGAGTTGTTTCAACTTTGAAGCGATGAGAGTCTTAAGGAAATTCAAGAATTGAGGAGGGTTAAATAAAAAAGCAACTTCCTCCATCATCGGCCGATCTATGTCGGTAAGTTTAACTTTTTCGATTCCAATAAAAAACGAGTTTTCTTGATGTTCTTGAAAAAATTCGTTTAGTTTTTGAAACGAATTCACTAAATCCTGAGAATAGGGACTTGGATTGGGATTATTCTGGGCCCCCCGCAATGCGGCCACTGCCGAAGACGCTATGGAGGATGAAGGAAAAAAATCACTCCCATCAAATAATACGACACGCTTGATGGGATTTTTTGAATGAGAAAATTTCATCTCCCACTTCTTGGCCGAGTAATAAAGCGCCATGAGGCCCCCTATTCCGCCCCCAATAACAATGACATCGTTTTCTGTTGTTTTCATTTTGAATTCATAAGGTTAATTTAAAATTTAAATTCATTAATCTCAAATCTATTTTCAACGAGGCATGGAATGCGAACACAGGCCAATTTAAAACGTGAATTCATTGCAGGATTCACAACTTTTTTAACGATGTCCTACATCGTCATCGTCAATCCCACCATCTTATCGACGGAGGGCACTGGCCTTCCTTTTCGAGGAGTGATGACGGCCACCATCTTACTTGCTTTTATTTGTACTTTTCTCATGGGGGCTTGGGCAAAGTTACCTTACGCCGTCGCACCGGGCATGGGTATCAATGCTTTTTTTACGTATTCTCTCATGCTAGGCCAAAATATTCCATGGCAAACCGCCTTTGGTGCGCTGTTTTGGTCTGGAGTTTTATTTTTCTTTTTATCCGTAACTCCTGTCCGGGCCTTCATCGCCAACTCCATTCCTGGAACAGTGAGATTGGGGGCCGCCTCGGGTATAGGATTATTTTTAACTTTTATCGGACTAAAAAATGCGGGTTGGATTATTGCTCACCCCATTACTTTTGTGACTTTTTCGCCGTGGCACATTTCAGGATTTTTAGCAGTGCTGGGATTACTTATTGCATCAGTGCTTTGGCAAAAAAAAATTATTGGTGCTTTTTTAATTTCCATCATCCTCGTGACTTTAGCATCCCTCGGACTGGGGCTCACCAAAGTTCCTGACCAACTTTTAGACTGGCCTGATTTTACCACTTTATTTTTTCAGCTGGATTTCATGGGATCGTTTCACCTTGCCTTATTGCCTGCGATTTTCTCCATTATGCTCACTGATTTATTTGATTCCCTCTCTTCGATTGTGGGACTTGCGAAAACATCAGGTCTAATAGACAAAAATGGCCAACCTCTTCGGTTAAAACAGGCGCTCATCATTGATTCTTTTGCCACCGGCCTTGCCGGAATTTTTGGAACATCATCCGGGACAGCATTTATTGAGAGCGCTGCAGGGATCGAGGCCGGAGGAAGAACGGGATGGACGGCGATTTTTTGTTCTTTATTTTTCCTTCCCTGTTTTTTTCTCTCCCCCATTTTACAAATGATTCCAAGTTTTGCGACGGCACCCGTATTAGTGTTGGTTGGCTTTTTAATGTTCTCTCAAAGCAAAGATCTATTTGCTCTTCACGCCGAAGACGCCCTTAGCGCGTTTCTCACTCTGATCATCATTCCCCTCACTTTTTCCATTACTCAGGGATTAGTTTGGGGAATGGTATCTCACGTTTTGTTGTATTTTTTCTGCGGCAGAAGAAAAGAGTTGTCCATAGGTACTTGGTTGATTGCAGGAATTGGTTTGGGATTAATTTTTATCCAAAATCACGTGTTTCATGTATGAAACACATCCTAATTTAATCGCCAAAGTCCTCAAAACAATCATAACTTCCAATTTTTGCGTAACCAACAAATCCACCTACCTCGTAAACTTCTAGCTTAGGTTGTGTTTCAGAACTGTAATTTCGAAATGGCCCAAATTTATATTCGGTGGCCACGTAGGGACGACGGTTATGTATATTGGCAAAAGTAATGGTATCATTTTTTACTTTGGCCAAGACAGTTCCTTCTGGCATAAGAGTCTGGGATTGAAGGGAAATGGCCCAGGTGGCATTACCATTGCGGCCAGAAAATACATCACGGAAAGACGAGATACTAAACTTAACTTCCTCGAAGGAGCGCGTTTCAGGATTGAAATTTGTACCGCACGCCGCATAGTACCTTGCAAAGGAGGATTGAGTCATCGCGGCCAATAATCCTACAAAAATGAAACGAATTTTATACTTCATAAAAGGACTCCCGATGAAAAAGAGGGCACCGTTGAAACGGACGCCCTCTCGAAAATTTTAAAAAATTAGTTATCGCATTTTTTCTTATAACCCCTCAAGAAAGTTACCGTGTTAAATAAATCTGCTACTCCACCACTCTTGGAAAGAGTACCGAAGCGGGCAACAACAGAACCATCATAACCCACGATAGTATCAACACCAGGATATTTACGAGAAAATTTAATCACCGAATTTCTCACAAGACTTGGACATTTTTTAGGAAAAAAGCTCATGGTGGCCGCAATTACCCCAGCAGTTGCAGGAGAGGCCATACTTGTCCCACTTGCTAGTGTGTACTTGTTGCCAGGAACAGTTGAATAAATCTTATATCCAGGAGCAAATAAATCAACCGTCTTACTTCCGTAGTTAGAAAAAGGAGCGGCCAATCTTTTTTTGGTGTAAGTGGAAGCACCAACTTCTACCCATAAAGGAAAATCAACTTTGCCATTGGGATATTCTGCAAGATTCCACCTGTTAGGGAAATTGGGATCAATATTATTATTTTCCGTATCATTTCCTGCTGCGTGCACCAAAATCACGCCTTTGGAAACTGCATATTTGACGGCCGCATCCACTGTTTTTTTGTACGGGCCAAAGCCTTTTCCAAAGCTCATGTTAATGACTTGGGCGCCGTTATCTACCGCATAACGAATTCCATTCGCCACATCTTTATCGCGCTCATCACCATCTGGAACGAGGCGAACGGCCATAATTTTCACGTTGGTAGCAATACCATTTATCCCCACACCATTATCACGGGCGGCCGCAATAATTCCTGAGACGTGTGTACCATGAAACGAATCTGGCCCAATCACGTCATTGTTGCCGTAAAATTTTTCTTTTATGTCGGCATAATTATCTTTCACAATGGTGGCGCGAGTGTCACTTGTGACATCGAAGTATCCGGGTTTAGTTGAATAACCTGGATCAGCTTTCATCTCTTCATACTTGGCCTTTACATATTCAAAATATTTTTCTTGTTCGGGTGATAGAGTTGTCGTTTGCGCTAATTTTGTGTAGCGAACAAATTCTCTTGTGACTTCAAGCGTATCGATGCCAACTTGAAACTCCGCAGCTCCCGGTGTGTAAACGACACCAGAATCAAAATTATTTTCTGATACCGGAACAAATTTTGCGTTTCCTTTTTTATTTCCAATAAAGTTCCATCCAAAGACATCATCAACATAACCATTTTTATCGTCATCCATTCCATTGTTGGGAATTTCTTTTTTATTAACCCAAAGTTTTCCTTTTAAATCTTCATGAGTCACATCAACACCACTATCTAAAACAGCAACGATGATCGGCTTCCCTGCTGGAAAACCATACTTCGCGTAGGTTTTATTGCTTTGAGTTCCCTCGTACCCAGCAGCTCCGGCCGTTTTCGCAGGAGAAGCGTTTTGCCAATCCAATAAATCATCTGCCCCTTCAAACACAGAATCTTGCGAATAAAAAATGGTTCCTTTTGCATTTTTTGTCATCTCTTGAGACTTAAAAGGCCCCAATGCGATTTCTGGTTGTTCACTCGCAATTTTAGCGTTTGCCTGAACAGCTAACATCGTTGCGATTGTCGTCGTTAGCCTACAGGCCGTTTTCCATTTCGTCATAAACCACTCCTTCCTTATGTTGTTGGTAATCGGTTGGAAAAACGCTAACGAAAGAGTGGGCGCTTAGAAATAAAAAAATGAATTTGAGAGTTAATGTTAGAGACAGACTTTTTAATGATATTTTATGGCATGATCGTTTTCACTCATCTTCATTATTACAAACTTGTAGAGATTTTTGACAGTTTAAGAATTAAAGAAAAGTTTCTACGTCTCTACTTTCATCCCACTCCCTCCTGTGTTACGATTGTGGGATCCCTTTTTAGACATTCACCCTTTTTTTTGTAGGTAGGTATACCCATGGGACGAGGTAAGCATTTTCTCACGCTCAAAGATTGGCCGATGGATGAAATTGAACTTTGTCTAAAACGGGCGTTAGGCCACAAAAAAGAGGCAAGTTCACTCGCTAAATTTCCCTCTGGAAGAGTGGCCAATATTTTTTTTGAGCCAAGCACCAGAACCGCCTTATCCTTTTCCATCGCCGCAAGAAATTTAGGTATGCAAGTTTACTCTCTGGATGAAGAACACTCCAGTATGAAGAAAGGTGAAACTTTCCTTGATACGCTGGCGACAATTTATCAACTAGGAATTCATGCAGTGATTGTTCGTCACAAAGAAAATCATTTTTTAACTCAGTTTGTAGATAAAGTTCCGGTGGCACTTATTAATGCTGGGGAAGGAACGAGTGAGCATCCAAGTCAAACACTTTTAGATGCGATGACGATCCTAGAGAAGCACAAACGTTTAAAGAATTTAACCATCGCCATTGTGGGAGATGTGGCCCATTCACGAGTGGCCAGTTCCCATTTAGATTTTTGGACGAGAAATACTTCCAATCAAATTTTAGTTTATGCTCCCCAATTTGAGTCCAAGAATAGTCAAATAGAAAACCAATCTGACTGGGATAATATCCTCGCTAAGGCGGATGTTCTTATTATGCTTCGCAATCAAAAAGAACGTCATGGCGGTCAAGTCATCGTCGATCCTCATCAATATCAATTGAACCCAGAGCGATTAAAAAATTTGAATAAGAAATGTCTCATCATGCATCCTGGGCCATTTATTTTAGGTGAAGAAATTACTCAAGAAGTGCTCACTCATCCTCAATGTGTTATTTACCAGCAGGTGAAAAATTCAGTCTTTGCAAGAATGGCAATCATTGAAAAAGTTATGCACGCATGGAACTTTTAGTATGACAGGATATAATAAAAATATTTGTTTCAAAAATGTAACTCTCACTAACGGTGATCAAGTTCATCTTGCTGTTGTTAACGGTAAGGTGGCCATCAATCCCAAGCCTGATAGCTTCATTGGTGAAACGGTTGAGGCCAAAGGTCTCATCGCTATCCCAGGTCTCATTGACATGCAAGTTCATGTGAGAACTCCAGGTCAAACTTACAAAGAAGACGTTCACTCCGCCACGGAGTCGGCCATCAGGGGCGGGTTTACTCGTATTGCTTGCATGCCCAACACGAAGCCAACTCTTGATTGTGCCAAAGAAATTTTAAATTTAAGAAAAATTATTTCCACTGATGCCCTGTGCCCCATCGACATCATCCCGGCCATGACTTTAGGAATTGCAGGACATGAAATTGCTAACTTTCACCACTATAAAGATTTAGGAATTTACGGAATTACCGACGACGGCCGTGGACTCCAAGACGATGCGGTCATGGAGCACGTTTTCAAGTTGGCCAAAGATTTTGGTTTAAGTATTTTACAGCACTGTGAAGTCGAATCTATTTCCCAGCACGCGCCCCTTCATGAAGGAGTAACGTCTCGGTTGTGGCAAATGAAAGGCCAAACTGCTGAAGCGGAATACGCTATGGTGGCGCGCGATTTAAATTTACTGGCCAAGTATGGAGGGCATTATCATGTGCTCCATGCCAGTAGTAGAAGGTCAGTAGAAATGGTGATAGAGGCCAAGAGAGCGGGCCTGAATGCCACCATCGAAGTTACCCCTCATCACTTGTTACTTAGTGAAGAAGACTTACCTAAAACGAGAGATGCTAACTTCAAAATGAATCCGCCCCTAAGAAGTAAAGAAGATCAAGAATTTTTAGTGGAATCCTTTTTAAGTGGAAAGATAGATATTGTCACCACTGATCACGCACCTCATAGCGAGGAAGAAAAAAGTGTCGGTTTTGAAACGGCGCCCTTTGGAATTATTGGCCTAGAAACGGCCTTTCCTCTCCTTTATACCCATTTTGTAAAAAATAAAAAAATGACCTTAAGTGAACTTGTGTACCGAATGTCCTTAAGGGTAAGTGAACTTTTTCCTATTCCCTCAAATGAGATTATCGAAAATGAAACGGCGAATTTTTCGATTGTTAACGTGGAAGATAGTTTTGATCTGCTTCCAGAAGTTTGCAGATCCAAAAGTCGCAATTCTCCTTTTTGGCATCAAAGATTGACGGGACAATCAATGTACACGGTGGTTAGTGGATGCACGCACCAATTTTCTGATCGATTTAACGTTAGATAAAAGTGAGAATATAAAATGAAAGTAGTCGACGGAACCCTTATCTTAGACAACGGTAAAACCTTTCAAGGGAAAATTTGGAAAGGAGATCACTTCACTCAAAAGGAATGGATGGGAGAAGTAGTATTCAACACGAGCATGGTGGGTTATCAAGAAATGCTCACGGATCCCTCTTATAATCAACAAATTTTGTGCTTAACCTTTCCCGTCATCGGCGTTTATGGAACTAATAAGAATTGGAGTGAGTCCATCAAGGCCCACGCGCGTGCGCTGATTGTTCATGACCTCTATTTCAACGGCGGAGAAGAATACCAACGCCCGTCGCTCTTAGACTTTGCAAGCAAACAACAAATTCCTGTCATGAGCGATATAGATACCAGGGCCTTGGTTTTGGAGTTAAGAAAGAGTGGAACCAGAAAAGGTATCATCGTTGAAACTTTGGCCCCCCAAAGTAGTGCAAAGACGAAGATCCTAGAATGGGCCCCCAGGGATCATGTGCAAGAGGTTAGCGTTTCACGAATGATACGCATGCATGGCAATGGAAATAAAAACTCTCGAGACCCCAAATACAGAATTGCTGTTTATGATTTTGGAGTTAAGTCCCACATCATGGAGTCTCTTAAAGAGCGCGGACACGAAGTCATCCAAGTTCCTTATAATACCAGTAAAGAAGATATTTTAGATTTAGAGATTGATGGCCTTGTCTTAAGTAATGGGCCAGGAGATCCTACTGATTTAAAAGAACACTTGCCCACCTATAAATTTTTGGCAGAAAAATTTCCGACGCTCGGAATTTGTCTTGGCCATCAGATCCTGTGCCTCGCTTTTGGTGCCAAAACTTATAAACTTTCTTTTGGCCACCGAGGGGGAAATCATCCGGTTCGGCAAATTGATAATGGACGAGTATTTTTAACGTCGCAAAATCATGGCTACGCAGTAGATCGCAAATCTCTAGACGTGACTGATCTCATCGTGACTTATGAAAGTCTCAACGACTTTACTGTGGAAGGAGTCAAACATAAATTTCTTCCCATTATGTCAGTCCAGTATCATCCAGAACATAATCCCGGCCCTCGAGATAGTGAATTTCACTTTGATCAATTTCTACAAATGGTAGGTAAAAAATGAATGCATTAGTGAATAGGAAGTGGAAAAAAATTTTAGTCATCGGGCCTGGGCCCATCGTGATTGCCCAGGCAGCAGAATTTGATTACTCCGCCTCGCAGTGTTTGCAAATTCTTAAAGAAGCGGGAATAAAAAGCGTCATCATTAATTCTAATCCGGCCACCATTATGACCGACTCGGTGATGGCCGACACCATCTACATGGAGCCGCTCACCACAAGTTTTTTAAAAAAAATTGTTTTAAAAGAGCGCCCCGATGCGGTGCTTTGCTCTTTTGGCGGACAAACAGCGCTCAACTTAGGAAAGAAACTTTGGGATGAAGGTTTTTGGCAAAAATATCAAATTGAAATTCTTGGTTCCAGTATTGAAACGATTAAGGCCGCCGAAGATCGCATGCTCTTTCGAGATGAGATGCAGCGCCGCGGTCATCCCGTTCCCCATAGCCGAATTATTACTCACATGTCTCAAGTCGATAGCGCGATTCAAGAGTTAGGCCTTCCCCTTATTATTCGCCCGGCCTACACGCTCGGTGGCTCTGGTGGTGGACTTGCGAGCACCGTAGAAGAAGTAAAATCCATTATGGAGCGAGGGCTTCGCTTAAGTGCTGTGAATCAATGCTTGTTAGAGCAAAGTATTGCCGGACTTAAAGAAATTGAGTTCGAAGTAATTTGTGATCATAAAGGTAATGCGCTCGCCGTGTGTGGACTGGAAAATTTAGATCCTGTTGGTGTACACACCGGTGATTCTGTCGTGGTGGCCCCCATCATGACGCTCAGTGATTATGAAGTCCAAAGCTTGCGAAGCATGTCGCTTCAAATTGTTCGTGATTTAAAAATTGTGGGGGCATGTAATGTCCAACTTGCTCACAATTCTAAAACGAAACAAAGTTATGTGATTGAAGTTAATCCGAGAGTGAGTCGCTCATCGGCCCTCGCCTCCAAGGCAACCGGATACCCGATTGCTAAAGTGGCGGCCTGGGTATGTTTAGGAAAAACTCTTGATGAAATTATTAATCCGATCACCCAGAAAACATGCGCGGCCTTCGAGCCGAGTCTCGATTATGTGGTGATGAAATTTCCACGTTTCCCTTTTGATAAGTTTATTGAAGCGGAAAAAAAACTTGGGCCACAGATGAAGGCCACGGGTGAAGTCATGTCCTTAGAGCGAAATTTTTTAGCAAGTTTTCTAAAAGGTATTCGTTCTCTAGAGCAAGGATTTGATCACTTGTGGTGTGCGGCCATTGAAGCGGAAACCGATGATGGACTTTGGGATCACATCTTGCGGCCGACCGATATGAGGTGGTTTGCGGTGGCAGAACTCTTGCGCCGCGATCAAAAATCCCTCGAACTCATCGCCGTTAAATCCATGATTGCTCCTTATTTTTTAAGAGAGCTTCAGCGCATGGTGCAATTGGAAGTGGACTTAAAATCTAATGGTATAAATAAGGAACTGTTGTTAGAGGTTAAAAAACGTGGCTTCGCTGATAGCGCCATTGCCCGTTTCACCAATGAAGCTAAAGAGAAAATTTCGCAAAAAAGAATAGATTGGAATATTAGGCCAGTTATCAAAACTGTGGATTCATGTGCGGCAGAATTTCCGGCGGTCACTCCTTACTACTATCTTTCTTATGATAAAGAGAGTGATGTCAATTTAGAGCGAGTCAATAAAAATCGCAAGCGCGTAGTCGTCCTTGGTTCAGGCCCTATTCGCATCGGCCAAGGAATTGAATTTGATTATTCCTCAGTACATGCTCTCAATACGTGTAGGGCCTTAGGCCACGAAACCATCATGATCAACAATAATCCTGAGACTTGCTCCACCGATTTTTCTTTCTCTGATCGCCTCTACTTTGTGCCTCTCGATGAAGAAGATGTGTTAGAAGTTTTACGATTGGAAAAACCAGATGGTGTGATCGTTCAATTGGGCGGCCAAACGCCACTGAATCTCGCTTCAAAATTGGAACGCGCTGGCTTTCACATTTATGGAACCACGGCCGAATCCATTGAAAATAGTGAAAATCGAAAGTTTTTTGAAGTGGTGTTAACCGAGCTCTCCATTCGTAGGCCTAAGGCCATGGCGCTAGATAGACGTATCAATTTTGCAACGGAAGCGATGGACTTGTCTTACCCTCTTATGGTGAGGCCTTCTTTTGTATTAGGTGGCAGATCTATGGCCATCGTTTACGACCAACAAGAATTGGAAGAGTATTTTAATAGTAAAGTCTATTTTTCTAAAGAGGCACCACTACTCCTAGATGAATATATCAAAGGAAAAGAAATTGAAGTGGATGTCTTGAGTGATGGTAAAGATATTTTTATCCCAGGAATTTTAGAACATATCGAGCGGGCCGGAGTTCACTCAGGTGACTCCATGGGAATGTATCCGCCCAAACTTCCCTCCACTGTTCAGCAAGAAATTATTCACATTGCGCTTAAACTTTGTAAAAAACTCAACATTCGGGGCCTGCTCAATATTCAATTTACTTGGAAAAAAAATCAACTCTACATTTTGGAAGTTAACCCCAGGGCCTCTCGCACCGTGCCTTTCATGGCCAAGATGACCAAAATTCCTATAGCGGAATGGGCCACGAAATTGATGCTGGGAGAGATGAGCGTTTCAGACTTGAAGCGATCTCACGGACTTAGTGCAAGCGAATTTCTCGCCCCGACACCTGAATGGGTAAGCTTAAAACTTCCGGTTTTCTCCTTCGAAAAATTATCCATGGTAGACTCGGCCTTAGGGCCTGAGATGAAGTCCACGGGAGAAGTGGTGGGGCGTGGGGTCAATTTTCCACAGGCAATGGCCAAAGGCCTAATGGCCGCAGGAGTTAAGTGGAGCTACATCGGATCAGTACTCTTTACGATTGCCGATCGTTTCAAACCTGAAATTATCCCCCTGGTGAAGCGCTTTCACGCTCTCGGTCACGATCTCATGGCCACCGCTGGAACGGCGGCCTTCATTGAAAAAGAAACCGGCATTAAAGTTACGGTTGTCCCCAAAGTGGGAGAGGCCGATTATCACTTAGAGCATTATTTACGTGATGCTCGCATCGATGTGGTGATCAATGCCTTGGCGGGTGGGCGAAATGCTAATAGTGATGGCCATTTACTTAGGAAATTATCGATCGAAATGAAACTTCCTTGTTTTACTTCGCTTGATACCGCTGAGGCGTTCTTAGAAGTTTTGGAACATCAACACTTTAGTATTTTTGAATCTTGAGAAAATAAATATGAAATCTAAAATCATTATTGCCTTAGATTTTGCTAGTGAAAGCGACGCGTTTGATTTCTTATCAAAAATGAAACATGAAGTGGAATACGTAAAAGTTGGGCTCGAATTATTTATTAAAGAAGGTGCACCACTTTTAGAAAAATTATCGAACCTTGGGTATAAAATATTTTTAGACCTTAAGCTTCACGACATTCCTAAGACCATGGAGAAGGCCCTCGCCCAACTTAAAAAATTTCCCATCCATTTTACGACCATTCACTTTAGTGCAGGCCCAAGCGCCTTTAAGCATTTATCCCAATTTGATTATCCTTTTTCTACTCTCGGAGTAACAGCACTTACCTCTCTTAGTGAAAGTGAAGTGGCCCTCATCTACGGGGAAGGAAAATCAGCTAAGGATTTAGTTGCCCAAATGATGACTAAGGCAGCAAGCGCCACTTTTCCCTCCGGATGCATATGTTCCGGGGAAGAAATCACTCTCGTCAGGTCGCTTCAAAAACGAAACGACTTCCTCATCATTACGCCCGGAGTTCGCTTTGATCCCAATCAAAGTGGTGATCAGGCCCGGGTCATGCATCCCTTTGAGGCCTTACGACTTGGCGCAAACTACCTCGTCATCGGCCGTGAACTTACTCAATCACTAGACCCTCTATCCACATGGAACCAATGGAAACTTGAATATGAAAAAATCTTTAATTGAGCTATATCTTAAACACGAAATTTTTAAAATTTCCTTTGACCCACCCTTCACTTGGAGCAGTGGAATTAAATCTCCCTTCTATTGTGATCACCGAAAAATTTTATCCCACATTGAGCTCAGAGATCTTTGCCTCAAGGCGTTGATCAATTTAATCGAGAAAGAATTTCCAACGACGAAACAAATTGCCGCGGTGGCGACGGCAGGAATTCCTTGGGGATCAATCGTTGCAGATCGCATGAAGCTTCCCCTTTGCTACGTACGCAGTAAACCCAAAGAACATGGCCTAAGTAAACTCATCGAAGGCGAATTTCGAACTGATCTCTCAACCATTATTATCGAAGATTTATTTTCTACGGGAAAAAGTGTCATCCAAGCAGCGCATGCGATAAAGAATGAATTTCCTGATGCGATCATCAATGGCGCGGCCGCGCTCTTTAGTTACGAATTACGATCGGAGTTTGAGTCGGACCCATCCCTAAAAAAATTGAGTAGATCCGTTCTAGTCGCGAATGATATTTTATCTTTTTTAGAAATTAATACACAGCTCATGGTTCCCTATCAGTCACTTTTTACATTGAAAGTTTGAAGAAATTGCGCTCATTGGCCTTTAAACTAAATTTGGACTATAATCAATTATAGTTTATGTCAGTGATACTTATTTGAGACAACTTATCTCTAGGTTCAATACAATAGAAATTCAAAAATTCGTTTTAGTTTCTGACCATTGAATCCATTAATTATCTACCGAAAAACTTCACAAACAATTTTAATAGAAAATGAATAGGAATTATTTATGTCTACAACTACGTCCATCGAATCAAACACTTTTCAAAATCTTAAACTGATTGAACCCATTCTTAAAGCACTTAAAGATGCCAATTATGAAACGCCCACTCCCATTCAATCTTCTGCGATCCCACTCATTTTGGCACAGCATGATTTCTTAGGAATTGCACAAACAGGAACCGGTAAAACGGCCGCCTTTCTTCTCCCCATCTTAGATCTCATGTACCGAAATCCAACGCCCCGAGTGAGTAAGTGCCCCAAAGTTCTTATTCTCACTCCGACCAGAGAATTAGCGATACAAATTCACCAAAGTCTTCATGTCTACGGAAAGTACTTGAAGCAAAAATATTCCGTCATCTTTGGCGGTGTTGGACAAGGTAATCAAGTGAAAGATTTGGCCGCAGGTACTGACGTTCTCGTGGCGACCCCTGGGCGATTGCTGGATTTAATTGGACAGCGTTTTCTTAGGCTTGATCAAGTGGAAACTTTTGTTTTAGATGAAGCTGACCGGATGCTTGATATGGGATTTTTTAAAGACATTAAAAAAGTTATCCCCATGTTGCCGCCTAAGCGTCACAACTTATTTTTTTCGGCCACTATGCCTGCTGAAATTAGTAAATTAGCTGACACCATTCTTCGCAATCCTCAAAAAATTGAAGTCACCCCGCCCTCAACAACGGTGGAGCGAATCAGACAAACGGTGATGTTCGTCGACAAAAAAGATAAAATGAACCTACTCGTGCGAGTGTTAGGACTTAGTGAATTTAAAAAAGTTTTAGTTTTTGTGGAAATGAAGCACGGGGCAAATCGCGTCGTAGAAAAATTACAAAAAAATGGAATTGGGGCAGCGGCCATCCATGGAAATAAATCTCAAAATGCGAGACAAAAAGCGCTAGAAGATTTTACTAAAAACCGAATTCAAGTTTTAGTGGCCACTGATATCGCCTCTCGCGGAATTGATATCGATCAAATTTCTCATGTGATCAACTTCGAATTATCTCATGTGGTTGAAAATTATGTTCACCGCATTGGTCGAACTGCGCGCGCTGGTAAAGAAGGCCAATCTCTTATTTTTTGTGATGCAGAAGAGAAGAGTTTTTTAAAAGCAATCGAAAAAGAAACAAAACAAACGATTGAAGTGGTAACAGAGCATCCTTACCACTCTCAAGAAGTGATGGAGAGTCAGGTCGTCTCACTTGGAAGGGCAAAGGCCAGAGTGGAAAAGAAGCGGCAAGATTTTAGACAAAGGCGCTCGAGGTAGAAAAACTATATTTTAATTTTTTCAAGGCCATCAACTATTTTTAAATAACTTCGAAGAGTAACTCGATTTCTAATATATTTGATGGCCTCAAACTTTAAGATTTCATCAATCGAAGAGCTGGAATCTAATAAAAATTCCGCAAACAATTCTGAAATGTAGCAATACTTTGCAAGCAAAGATACATCCTCATGGATGAGTGAAAGATCAAAATCCCCAGTCGTATTTCCATGATGTTGTAAGATGAGCTGATCTAGCCCTAGCGGAATTCCGGGAATTTTCGCCATTAAGCTTGAGATAATTTTTGGGTGCCAGCGGTAAAGCTCTTTTTCTTTAGCATTTAAATTTTGGTAATATTTTAAAATATTTTTATCTTTAGGAAATTCCGGATACTTTTTATAGATAGGAAGGATGCCTAGATTGTTAAAAAAATGTAAGTATCTTATTTTTTCTCCCACTGTTTCGTGAAACCAAATTTCATCTTTGATAAGTTGAAGACTGATATACATACTCAAAAAACTCAGCTGAGGGATATAAGATTTTTCTTCCGATTTAAACGTATTTACTAAATCATTGAGCGCCGGATTAACAACTTTAGAGGTGCGACTAAGAATTTTATTAATTAAAACAGTCGTCTCCTGAGCAAGAACACCCATCTCTGCTTTAATTTCTACTGGCAGTTTTTCAAATTGGGCCAAATCACTAAAACTTTCACTAAGAATTTCTCTATTATCCCCTACTACTTTTAACTGCATGGACTCGCTATCAGATCCAATCGCCTCTCTCGTTTTCTTAACTGCCAGGCGTGTAATTTCTGTAATGACGGTTACACGTTTGATAGATGAAATATACACATTCTCTAGATTCATCTCTAGCCAATTTTTTTTCATGATTTCAAAAGAATCACCAGATTTAACTGCCAGAACATACTCATCTGATTGGCCTTTAGGCTTAATATAAATGTCTTCGAGAGCGGTGGGACTATACTGGATGAGGGCCACCGGGATGGGGATATATTGATCAATTCGTTTGTTCATTAAATCGGTAGGCGTCCATCCCAGTTGATTAGCAATAAATTTCACGATGGAAATTTGATCAAAGGGCGACAATACGTTACCAAGTTTATTAATTAGATCTGCGCTGTGGCCAATAATAACCAAAGGGACATTAGGCAAATACTGATCTTTAATGGCGATCACTTGCTTGGTGACGTCCACTTTATCGAGCGCGGCCAGGGTGATGACAAATTCATAGGTCTGATCCAACTGAAGGAGCATATCTAACTTTTCAATTTTTTCTACACACACTAACTTGCTTGCTAGATATGCGATGACGTTGACTTTAGTCAGATCTCGGTAAAGGGGAACATCACATACCATAATTCCATGAGACATAATGTTCTCGGATGATTATAAATTTTATAATTTAAAAAGATTTCAAAACTGAAACACTAATAATATTGTTTCAGTTTTTTAAAAAAAAAGCTAGGCGAGAATCAAAGATAATAACCAACCATTTTAGTGCGTTTCATGAATGAAGCGTTTAAGAAATAAAAAAGCCGATAGATTCTACTTTAAGTTTATTAGAGCTCTCTTCGTTTAAAAAAGTTCCTTTTTTCTTAAGCTCGAGAGATTTTTTTTTGTAAAATTTCATCATTTTTAGAGATTTTTTCCAAACTTCAATTTTTTTTGTTCCTGAAATCAATTTGATAAAAAAATTCATATCCGCAAGTAACTCTTCTCTCTGCCCCCAGCGAAGCCTGTTGAGGAAATCTAAATATTTTTTTTGGGTGTTAAACGTTTGAGTGTTGAATTGATGAAACCTATCAGATAGTTCTAAGGAAAATCGAGGAAAAGGCAAACGGGAATTTTCTTTATCGTAGGTCAGAATTAAAAAAAAGGACCAAGTAAGATTGCGCTTTAAATGGGTATCATCTTTGAAACGTTTTTCCACTGTTTTTAAAAATTTTTTCCACCGCTCTCCTATTAGAGAAATTTCTTTTTTCATCAACTGATGCCACTTAAACGAGCGAACTTCCCAAATCTTTAAGCTCACGTTTAACTTAAAATAATCTAAGAAATTTTTTAAACAAAGCCCCCGATAGAGTTCGTTTAAAATCCGCTCCCAAGATAAATCGTACCACTCTTTATCTTTTAGCATGGACTGCATCAGCTTTAATGTACTTGGGTGAATAGAAAAACCCAGGTCAGCGGCCAGACGAATTCCCCTAAAGATTCTTAAAGGGTCTTCTACAAAATGTTGGGATACATGACGCAAAATTTTATTTTCTAAATCCTCTCTCCCCCCATAAGGGTCAATGATCTCTCCACTCTCTAAATCCTTGGCCATAGCATTGACGGTGAAGTCTCGCCTCCATAAATCTTCTTCAAGAGTAATGTGGGGTGGAAAAATAAATTCGAAACCCTGATGGCCTTTGGCCACTTTTTTTTCAATTCTTGCGAGTGCGTATTCGTGATGAGTTTCTGGATGTAAAAAGACGGGAAAAGATTTTCCCACGGAAACGTATCCTTTTTGAAGCATTTCTTCAGGGGAAGAACCAACCACCACATAATCAAGATCATTTGGTTGGCGCCCCAGCAGTTCATCACGTACTGGCCCACCAACCAAATAGACTTTCACTAAAATCTTCCTAAGGCCTCAATCCTCTCTGCAAGTGGCGGATGTGTACTGAGTAATTTCAAAAAACTAGATTTAGAAGAAATCTTCATCGCGCTCATTGCATTCGCCTCTTCTACTGGCATTCTCTCAAATAAAGATTGCAACCTTTTAAGCGCGGCCTGCATTTTTTCTCGTCCTGCATAGCGAGCTCCTCCTGCATCTGCGCGAAATTCACGGTACCTAGAAAAATAACAAACCACCATGGAACCAAAAATTCCAAAAATGATTTGAAAAACGATTTCTACTAACATGTGGGCAAGGCCACCCAATCCCTGGCCTTCTTTTTCATTATCTCCTCTCAATGCATTTGACACTAACATCGCGGCAATTTTGGCAAAAAATAAAACGAACGCATTCACGACCCCTTGAATTAAGGCCATGGTCACCATATCTCCGTTGGCGATGTGGGCAACTTCGTGGGCGAGCACACCTTCGACCTCATCTTCTCGCATTGATTGTATGAGTCCAGTGGAGACCGCAACTAAAGAAGAATTTTTTGAAGGCCCAGTGGCAAAGGCGTTGGGTTCGGGGGATTCATAAATTCCCACTTCTGGCATTTTACTAATACCTGCTACCCTTGCGTATTCATGAACTTTTCTTACGATGTGGCCAAAGCGCGGATCATTCGCATCGACTAGCTGAACACCCATCATCATTTTGGCCATAAATTTTGACATCAGTAGCGATATAAAGGCGCCGGCAAAACCCCAAACTAAACAGTAGGCCATGAGCGAACTATAGTTGATGCCCATGCTTGAAACCCAAGGCTCGAGGCCTAAGAGTTGATAGACGATGGAAACGGTGGCCATAATAAGAAAATTTGTCAGGAAAAAGAAAAACATTCGCTTAAACATAGTTCCCATTTTTTCACTCCTCAGAAAATAATAGCTATTATCATTATGGTAGTTGTTCCCTAAGCAGAGTCAACTCACGTCCCTTGAAAATACTGTCAATTGATTGTCAATAGTCACCATAAGTCCAAAGATTTCAAAAGGATGCTAATAGGTTATTTTTTGACTTATTTGTGTAAGTGTGCTAGTTTGAGGCGTGTTAAAAATTAGTAAGAAAGTAGAATACTCTCTCATGGCGCTTCAGTATCTCTGGAAAAATCCGAGTTCCCTTGCTCGTTCCTCTGATTTTGTTTCTGTGAGAGGCATGAGTGAAGAGTTAAAGATTCCTTTCGATACGACCTCCAAAGTTTTGCAAATGATGCAGTCCAAGGGGCTTGTGGAAGCAGAGAGAGGGAATCAAGGTGGCTATCGATTGGCGGCGAACCTTGATGAGATTACCTTTTTGCAACTTTGCGAATGGATTGAAAAAAAACGAGTTGGCCTTGGTCACCAATGTGAATCCCCAAGTGGAGTGGGATGTGAGTACCGAAAAAGTTGCAATATTGAAGCGCCCATGCACCATTTGAGTGACGTGGTGGCCACGTTCTTTGGACAATTTTCTATTGAAGATGTGTTGGCCTCTAGAATTTCTCTCCCTTCTCAGTTAAAGGAAAAAGTATGAGCCATGATGAATCGGAAAAAAATATTTTTAGTGATTATAAATATGGATTCTCTACTGACATTGAGATGGAAGAATTTCCGAAGGGACTTAGCGAAGAAATTGTGCGCCTCATTTCCAAGAAGAAAGAGGAACCAGAGTGGTTATTAGAATTTCGTCTCAAGTCTTATCGTCAGTGGCTCAAGATGGAGCACCCGACGTGGCAGTACCCACAAATTCCCAAGATCGATTTTCAAAATCTCTACTACTACGCAAAACCAAAAACGAAAAAAAAGATAGATTCCCTAGAGGAAGTTGACCCGGAATTGCTAGAAACTTTTGCTAAGCTTGGTATCCCGCTACAAGAGCAAAAGCGATTGTCAGGGGTGGCCGTGGACGCCGTGTTTGATAGCGTTTCTGTCGGAACAACTCATCAAGAAGACTTAGAAAAAGTGGGAGTGATTTTTTGTTCCATAAGTGAAGCGGTCCATAAGTATCCAGAAATTGTGAAAAAATATATAGGCACGGTGGTTCCGGCCGCAGACAACTACTACGCTGCTTTGAACTCCGCGGTTTTTACGGATGGATCCTTCGCCTATATTCCAGAGGGCGTAAAATGTCCGCTGGATCTCTCCACTTATTTTCGCATCAATGCCAAAGAGACGGGACAATTTGAGCGAACGTTAATTGTGGCGGAAAAAGGTTCTTACGTAAATTATTTGGAGGGTTGCACCGCACCTCAAAGAGATGAAAATCAATTGCACGCCGCCATTGTCGAATTAGTGGCCCATGAAGAATCCGAGATAAAATATTCTACCGTTCAAAATTGGTATGCAGGCGATAAAAATGGTTTGGGCGGAATTTATAATTTTGTGACCAAGCGCGGACACTGTCTTGGGAGAAAATCAAAAATTTCATGGACACAAGTGGAGGCCGGGTCGGCGATCACTTGGAAATATCCCAGCTGTGTTTTAATTGGTGAAGAATCCAGCGGAAATTTTTATTCCGTTGCACTCACCAATCATAAGATGCAGGCCGACACGGGAACAAAAATGATTCACGTCGGAAAAAATACCAAAAGCACGATCGTGTCCAAAGGGATTTCGGCCCATACCTCGACCAACGTTTATCGGGGGCTCGTCAAAATTATGCCTTCGGCCAGCGGCGCGCAAAATTATTCTCAGTGTGACTCCATGTTGATTGGTGATGAATGTGGCGCCCATACTTTTCCCGTCATTGATGTTCGCAACGCTTCGGCCACCGTGGAACATGAGGCCACAACGAGCAAAGTGAGTGCGGAGCAAATTTTTTATTTGCAGGCCAGAGGAATCAATAAAGATAAAGCGATTCAAATGATTGTGAATGGTTTTTGCCGAGAAGTTTTCAAGACATTGCCTCTAGAATTTTCTGTAGAAGCAGTCAAATTAATTGAAATGAAATTAGAAAATAGCGTGGGATAATTAGGATTAAGTGATTTAGCGATTAAGCGGAGCAAAATAATATGTTAAAAATTCAAAATTTAAAGACTGAAGTCCTCGTACCTGATGCGGATCCGGTGGAGATCCTAAAAGGTATCAATATTGAAATCAAGGCCGGGGAAGTGCATGCGATCATGGGCCCCAACGGTTCCGGAAAAAGCACGCTGGCGAAAACTATTATTGGACATCCCAGTTACCGAGTTACAGGTGGAAGCATGGAGTTACTCGTTCAGCGCAAATGGGTCGATCTTCAAAATTTAGAAATTGATGAAAGAGCTAGAATGGGAGTTTTTCTTGGGCATCAATACCCTATCGAAATTTCTGGGATCACCAATTTCACTTTTTTATACGAATCGTTTAAAGAAACATGCGTATTCCAAGGGGCCGCTGTTTTAAGTGAAGAAGAATTTAGATCATTAATTAATCCGCACATTGAAAAATTAAAAATGAATCCTGATTTCTTGGATCGTTTCATTAATGAAGGTTTTTCTGGTGGGGAAAAGAAAAAAAATGAATTGCTCCAACTTCTCTCTCTCTCGCCCAAGATCGCCATCCTGGATGAGACAGATTCTGGATTAGATGTGGATGCGCTAAAATTGGTCGCTGAAGGAATTAATTCTTACCGAAGCAAATATAATTCCACGCTTTTGATTACTCACTACCAGCGTTTACTCAATTACGTGAAACCAGATTTTGTCCACGTTCTTTATGAGGGAAAAATTATTGAATCAGGAGATTTTACGCTAGCGGAAAAATTAGATGCTCAAGGCTACGATTGGATTATTAAATGAGCATAAAAGATTTACCTTCCCAATTAATAGAACTGAGTAACCGTGATGGCGTGACTTACTTGTGGCAAGAAGAGGCGTTTGGAAAAAATACCCAAATTGAGCTTCCGGCGCACCAAACTATTTATCATTTGCGCATCAATCTTCATCCGCTTCAAAAAAAAGAAACCCTCAAAGTAAAATTAAACGAAAAAACTCAGTATCATTATTTTGAAATCCAGCAAACTGAAGGATTGAGTCATCTCGAAATTCAGCTGAGTGGAGAATTTTCTCAGGCACAACTTTTGGGTTTAATTGATTTGAAAGATAAGCAAAAAAGTGAGTGGGAATGGGAAGTAAGACATTTGGTGCCCAATACTTCTAGTGAGCAATATGTAAAATCTATCATTCAAGATGAAGGGGCCGTTGATTTTGCGGGAAAAATTTTTATTGCTCCCCACGCCCAAAAATCGGATGCAAAGCAACTTAATAAAAATTTGCTCCTCTCCAAAAAAGCGAAATGTTTATCAAGGCCTGAATTAGAAATTTTTGCCAATGACGTCAAATGTGGGCATGGACTCACGACATCCCAATTCAGAGACGATGAACTCTTCTACTTGCAAACGCGAGGTATCAAAAAAGATACGGCAAAGAATTTTTTGGCCAAAGCCTTTATTCAAGATATCTTAAGTAAATTGCCTCCGATCTACGCTGCAAAATTGAAACAATTTAAGTGGTAAAAAAAATAATTTATGAAAAATTTAGAGACACTAAGAAAGCAAAATAACCAGTGGCGCGGCCATTTTGATTCGCTTCTTATTCCATGCAAAAAGACCCATCATCCTTGGATCTTTTTTGACAATGCGGCCACATCCTTAAAACCTAATTCTGTTATTGATGCTGTGGTAAAGTATTACCGAGAATTACCTGTTAATATCCACCGCTCAGTTCATGAACTAGGCGAAGAGGCCACCGCCATTTATGAAAATACCCGTGATGAAATTCAAACTTGGATCAAAGCGAAGAAGCGCGAAGAGATTATTTTTACCAGAGGAACAACTGAGTCCCTCAATTTAGTGGCCCACGGTTATGCCAAAAAATTTTTAAATGCCGGAGACGAAATTTTTCTCTCCACTAGCGAACACCACTCCAACATAGTTTCCTGGCAAATTGCCTTAAAAGATTTGGGAATTAAAATAACACCCATTCCCCTTAATCACGATGGAACAATTAACCTTGAGGAACTGAAATCCGCCACAACAGAACATACGAAAATGATTTCTTATCCGGCCATTTCCAATGTGCTAGGAATCATTAATCCCATTAATGAAATTAGGGATTGGGCCAAAAGCAAGGGAATAATTACTGTGATTGATGGCGCACAGGCCGCCGTGCACTCCATCATTGATGTATTGGAATGGGACGCAGATTTTGTCGCGTTTTCCGGACACAAAATGCTTGGCCCCACAGGAATTGGAATTCTATACGGCAAAGAAAAATGGTTAGAACAAATGGATCCTTTGTTTGGCGGCGGCGACATGATCGATCAAGTCGCCTTTGATAAGACCACTTACAACCAATTGCCCTATAAATTTGAAGCAGGAACTCCTTCAATCGGGGAAGTTTTTGGTTTAGGGGCCGCAGTAAAATTTATTAAAAACTTAGATCAAGAGGCGTTATTAGAGTGGGACAAAGTTCTCATGAATAAGATGGAAAAAGTGTTTCAAGAATTAGACGTTTTTACCGTGCTTGGAGACCTAAAGCATAAATCCACTCCCCTTTATAGTTTCTATGCAAAGGCCTTTCACTCCCATGATGTGGCCCAGTTGTTATCCCAGTTTGGTATCGCGATTCGCAGTGGCCACCTTTGTGCCCAACCACTCATGAAGAGCTTTGGGGTGACTGCGGTCGCACGCGCTTCCCTTGCTTTTTATAATAATGAAGATGAGATTGAACGATTTGGCGAGGCGCTTAAAAAAACAAAGGCCATGCTTCAATGAACAAAACGAAAAAACATTTCAATAATAATAATGGTGAAAAAATGAATATTCACAATAAAACAGAAGTAACGATTGATGTTGAACCGACGCCTAATCCGAATGCACTTAAGTTTATTTGCAGCAAAGATTTGATTAGTAGCGGGAGATTAAGTTTCCAGAGCCCTGCGGAATGTGCGAGTTTTGCATTAGCATATAAACTTTTTGATTTTCGCGGCGTTGATCAAGTCCACCTGTTTCAAAATGTTTTAACCATCAGTAAATTTTCTTTTGCGAAATGGGATGAGCTCTCTGAAGATATTATTCAGTATCTGCGAAAGGAATTGATAACCTTTGATGCAGTTGATGCCACTCAGTACGATCCAAAATTGGAACGCTTGGCCCAGCTCTCCCCGGATTTGAGAAAAATTGAAGAAATATTAAATGCCAAAATTCGACCAGGACTCCAAGGCGATGGCGGAGATTTAGAAGTTGATAGTTATGAGCAAAATGTGTTGATGATTAAGTATCAAGGGGCATGTGGCACTTGTCCAAGCTCAACCCAAGGAACATTAGAGGCCATTCGCGGCATTCTTAGAGACGAATTTAACCCGGAAATTGAAGTCTTTATTGCACCCTGATTTTTTATTAGCTACGATACAAAAATGGTAAATGCCTAGGTCCCTTGTAAATTTCGTCACTCTACGGACTCCTTTACCTGCGGCTTGCTTTGTAGCAAGCCTCGGTACGTCGTCCTAATCGCGACGAAATTTCCAAAGGGCCTTAGGCATTTACAAATCCACGCAGGTAGTTACAAAAATGATACATCAAATGATCGACATTTTTCTTCACTTAGACGTTCATTTAAATCTTATTCTGGGCGCTCTTGGTCCGTACGCCATGTATGGGTTACTTTTTGCCATTATCTTTTGTGAAACGGGCCTCATCATTACTCCTTTTCTCCCAGGAGATTCATTATTATTTGCGCTCGGTGCTCTTTGCATGTCAGAAGGCAGTCCACTTTCGCTTTGGATCTTAATGGTGACTCTTATCTTGGCCGCCATTTTAGGGGATGCCACTAATTTTTGGGTAGGAAAAAAACTTGGGAATCAAATCTTAAGTAAAAAAAGATTTTGGATCAATGAAGATCACATTTCTAAAACAAAACAATTCTTTCAACTTCACGGTGGAAAAACTATTTTTCTCGCAAGATTTCTTCCCATCTTTAGAACCTACGCCCCTTTTGTGGCCGGAGTAAGTTTCATGAATGAAACGAAATTTAGGTACTATAATGCCTTAGGTGGAATCACTTGGGTGAGTTCATTTCTTGGATTAGGCGCCTTTTTTGGCAACATTCCCGTGATTAAAGAGCGCTTTCATTATGTCGTCTTAGGCATCATTGCCGTGTCGTTTATTCCTGTGGTCGCCGGTTTTATTTTAAACAGAAGAAAAAATTCCTCTTCCAACTAAAAAGCAAATTTCACTGTCAAAAGAATAAACACCAATTTGTAATGAGTGCACGGTGGCCTGCGCCTCTCCCTTGCCCTTCTTATAATGCTCCTATGGGAGAATATTGTATGAAAAATTCGTGTTTAATCGTTTTTATTTCTTGTTTAGTATTTGCTGGTTGTTCACATAAAAAAAATGCGAATCCGTTTAAAAACTCCAATTCTCCCGTAGCATCAGGCCAAGAACAAGTGGCAAGCGAGACGGATACAACGAAAAAAGTAAATGAAGAAGCAGACAAAGCTATCAAAGCAAAAAAAGCTCAAGAGGAAGCTGATGAGTTAGAGAGAAAACGAAAAGCGAACCAAGACAACAAAGAGCGCGCTGATCAATTAGATTTAAAAGCGAAAACTGCTTTTAATGGCGCTATCATGCTTGAAAATAGTTGCCTTAAAGTAGCGCAACTTGAAGTACTCACTAAAAATGTCATGAAATATGCTAGCGACGTAGCTAAGAAAAATAAAAAATCGGTGGAGGCCTACTTCACAGAAATAGCAGATAAAAAATCTAAAGAAGTTTTTGAATTCATTAAATTTATCGATGGGCAAATTCAAAGTTTGAATTCCAGTAAAGATCCAAAATTAAAATTATCGACGGCCTGCCCAACGTCAGGAATTAGCAAAGTTGATGATCTGGAAAAGTTTCAAATATCAAACGCTCAGATAAAAATTAGTAAAGATAAAAATGGAAAAGAAGTAAGAGAGTTCATTGGCCTAGACTATTTAAGTAACTCTGACGATGGAACAAACGGTAATCGCTTTTGTCTTCCGGCCTGTATTGATGGGCAAGACAGCAGCAAGTCTTCTTTTGGAATTGTTCCTTACGCTCGTTGAATCTAACGCTTTAAAGCTAAAAATCATCTACTAATTTTTTCAATTTTAATGAGTGTCGGCTGGCCATCTTCGATGTGCCAGCTTGGAAAATTTGAATTGGCAGAATAAATGCTTCCCTCTTTATCCACTTCCACATCCCGAGTAAAAGTTACTTTTTTGGGCAAAGGAAATCTTTTCCACTCGTGAGATTTGATGGAGAATTCGAAGATGGAATTAGATTGATTTCCTGTCACCCAGACTTTGGAGAATTGGTGATCGATGTTGAGTGAATAAGGAGTTTCACTTCCTTTAGGGATAACCGGGAGATCAAATAATTCAAATTTTTTTGCCTTCGGATCAAAACTTGCTAGCAGTGAATCACCAAACGATGTGATCCATATTTTTCCAGTCTCATCGATTCGCAATCTTCTTGGGCCATAAAAAGGCGTTTTGTAAGCGGTTATTTCTTGTGTGTTAGGATCGATGCAAAAAATTTCTTTAGAATGTAAACGTGCGGCCCATACTTTTCCGTCAGGGGCAATATCAATTCCATAAATGAGCGGTGCCCCGGTTGATTCCCTATCGATCGTCAGCCAACTTGAAAGAGGAACTCCCCAATTCATTAACTGGTATATCCATTTTATATTGCGAGTAATGATTTTTTCTTTAAAGCTTCTTGCAGGTAAATCATAGTAAGTGAAACGATTCTCAACTCGATCATACATGGCCACTTGATTGGAAAGAGCGAGCGTAAACCAAACGCGGTCTTTTTGATCCACTCTGATGGTATGAGGATAAAATCCTTCACTCATTTGGTGAATGGTAAATTTTTTTGTGGCGGGATCAAATTCAATTAATCTTTGCTGTGCTGATGGTGTGATAAAAATATGTCCATCTTTTTTTGATTCGGCCAATGAATGGGCATTAGAAGTACTATCATGCTTGGGGAAAGTACTTAACCTCGATTGAATAAGGCCACCGGGTTGGTCATCTTTTAGATGAGGAATTTTATAAATGGTGATTTCGTTGGTTTGAGTATTCACTTCATAAATTCGGTCCTGAATATTATCTCCCACATAGATGAGGCCATTTTTGGATAGTAACATGTCGTGAGTTTGTGACATGGAATCCCCAACTGGCCATTGAACCATCTGATAATCAGATAATTTTTGATCCCAAGGAAGATCATTTTCGAGCAGCTTAGGGTTTTCCTTTAAACGACGATATTCACTATTGAGAAGTGTAGGTAAATATTTTTGCATGTCAGTTGGAATTCTCGATCCGTATTTGACCATTCGTTTGATGATGGAATCCCATTCTTCGATGGATCTATCCATTCTGGTAAATTCACTTCCTTGCTGATGACAAAATCCACACTGCATCTTAAAAATAGTTTTATCTTCGGGATGATCAAAATGAATCGCCCCCAGCCATTGATTCGCAGGTTTTTCCTCTGCGAGTATCTGAAAATCTAATTCTTGAGTAAGAATCACTTTTGAAATACCGTCCTTGCTTGCCAGTGTTTTACGTTGGGATTCTAGGGGCAGGCCGATGGGATTACTTTGATAACCTGGTTTCCTGAAGCGATAATTCGCGCCCTCTCTCGTGGGAAAACTCACCCGCCCATTTGAATCTGTAAAACGCGTGATCTCAGGCGAGACTACGTACTTAATATTTGGCCTAGGATATCCATCATCTTCTTGTCCCAAAGGATAGGGATCTGGCGAGATGACTTGGGTCACCATGACAGTTGGGATAGGGGCCCCGTTCTCACCTAAAACTTCTATCGTTTCTATCTTTTTTGCGTAAATATTAAATGGAATCCACAACAGGGAAACAAAAATATTAATCCAAGATCGCTTTCGTTTGTTGATCTTCAGCATGGTAACCTCGCTAGAGAAAATTAAAATGGAAACTTATGAATAATGCAATTACTTTAGGGCCTTATGCCAAAATGATTCTGCAGGTGTTATTAATTTTTATCATGCTCTCTGTGGCCCTAGATATCGACCGAGACGAATGGAAAAATTTAAAACAAAAATGGTGGCCGTTTTTGTTTGGATTATTTTTAAGAATTTTTTTATTGCCATTGGTTATTTTTGCTGGATCCACACTTTTGAACCTATCGGCCACCCTGCAGTTGGGCCTAATCCTAGTCGCCTGTTGTCCGGGAGGCAATCTTTCTAATTTTATGGTTTCTAAGGCGAGAGGCGATTTAATTCTCTCTATATTACTCTCCCTTGGCTCCTCTTGCTTGGCCTTAATCACAACTCCCTTTTTTTTTGAATTCTGGTCAAAGGTATCTCCTAGCACCGCAACGTATTTTTCTCAAATTTCCATTGACCCAGTAGAGATGATGAAAACTATTTCCTTTTCGCTTCTCATGCCTTTGGGCCTTGGCCTATGGATTAGTCTAAAACATCCGGCCTTCGCAAAAGTTTTAAAAAAGAAAACCAGCTGGGTAGCACCCAGTATTTTACTGTTATTTATTGTTTTTGGAGTGGCAAAAAATAGAGAATTAGTATTTTCTCATTTTTTTAGCGTACTACTACCAGTGGCCATCCTTAATTGCGTTTCATTATTGATATTTTATTTTTTGCCAAGATGGTTACGATTTTCAAAATCTATTAGTCGGGCCATGTCCCTAGAAGTTTCGGTGGAAAATACATCACTGGCCCTCATTATCGCTCTCGAATATTTTCCGCAATATATTGAAGTAACAATGGTGGCCGCGCTATGGGGCCTGTGGCAGATCATAAGTGGTTCATTGTTGGCCATCTATTGGCAAAAAAAGGGTATTTAAATGGAAACGAAAAATTGGAACGTCTGGATCACAGGAGCATCGGGCTTTATAGGATCAACGCTGCTTCGGAAAATAATTAATGAAAAGGTGCCGTTTCAAAAAGTATACGCTACCGACGTTCGATCTCTTGCTCCGGAATTTCAGCACCCTAAAATAGAATTTATTAAGTGCGACGTGAGAGATGAGAGTTTGAGTACTCTCATGAAGAAATACGATATCACCCATGTGATTCATTTGGCCTCGATTGTTACGCCCTCAAAAAAATCCAATCGTGAATTTGAATTTAGTGTAGATGTTTTGGGTACGAGAAACATTTTAAAATCTTGCATCGATAATAAAGTTTCTCAGATCATCACGACTAGCTCTGGTGCTGCGTACGGTTACTACGCGGATTTGCCACCGTGGATAAAAGAATCAGATCCGATACGAGGTAATCAAGAATTTCCTTATTCCTACCACAAAAGATTAGTTGAAGAGGATCTAAAAACTTACCGAGAAAATTATCCGGAGTTAAAGCAACTTATCTTGCGCCCCGGTACTATTTTAGGTAAGCGAGTGAATAACCAAATAACGGATTTATTTAAAAAACCAGTTGTCTTAGGGATAAAGGGCTCTGACTCTCCCTTTGTTTTTATTTGGGATGAAGATGTGGTGGAAATTATTTTTCAAGGCCTAATCAAGAGTAAAGAGGGCATCTTTAACTTGGCCGGAGATGGCGCTGTTAGCTTAAAAGAAATCGCTCGAATTTTGAAGCGCCCCTACATTCCTCTTCCTCCCAAAATATTGGAGGTGGCACTTAAGTATCTTAAGAAATGGGGATTAACTCAGTATGGGCCAGAGCAATTAAATTTTTTAAGATATCGCCCGGTTCTTGATAATAAAAATTTAAAACATCAATTTCATTTTTCGCCTAGGTATACCTCTAAGGAATGCTTTCTTCATTATCTGGAGGGGGCCAAGTGAATTTTGAGATTATTAATCCTTATGATGCAAGTCTGGTGGCGAGCGTCCCCTATACAACTTCTCATGAGTGGAGAGCAAAATTAGAAATAGTAAAAAATAAGGGACGTGACATGCAAAGGTCACTCTCCCCTTTTGAAAGGTCAGTCATCTTAAACCAGATTGCTTCACTATTGAAACGCGACCGAGAAATTCTCTCGCTACGTATCACTAATGAAATGGGGAAAACCATTACGGATGCAAGATTGGAAATTGATAGGGCCGCCCTGACCTTTCGGCATTCGGCCATTGAGGCCACCCAAATTGTGGGGGAAATTCTGCCCACCAATTCTCTCTCCAACAATAGAACAACCTCTTGCCTGGTTAACTACGCCCCTATGGGTGTTGTCTTGTGCATCACTCCCTTTAATTTTCCCATTAATTTAGCGGCCCACAAAATTGGCCCTGCCTTTGCGGCCGGAAATACCATTTTATTAAAACCCAATCCGCAAACTTACCAATCCACTGAGCATTTATTGCGGCTCTGTATCGAGGCCGGCATGCCGATTGAAGGGATCCAATGGATTTTACCTGACGTTTCAGAAATGGAACAAATTATTCAAAGCGAAGACATCGATGCCATCTCTTTTACGGGAAGCTATCCAGTGGCGAGGGCGATCGCGTCCAAGGCGGGGATAAAAAAACTTCTGCTGGAATTGGGAGGCAACGATCCCATTATTGTCATGAGTGATGGCGATGTTGAGCGAGCCGCATTGGCGGCGATCCAGCAAAGATTTGGATGCGCAGGGCAGCGTTGTACGGCCGCCAAAAAAGTTTACATTCATGAAGATAGGTATCAAGAATTTAAAAAATTGTTGATTGAGAAAAGTAAAAAATTAGTGATAGGCGACCCAAAAGATGGCCAAACTTTTATTGGCCCGGTGGTTAGCAAAAAAGCGGCTGAATTAATCATGCAGCGAATCGCGGCAGCGATTGAAGAAGGGGCAACTCATTTGTTAGGTAATGAGCGAGTGGGAAATATTATTCATCCTACCATTTTAGAGAACGTTTCCCTGAAATCTGAGCTTATCAAAGATGAAACGTTTGGCCCGGTACTTCCGCTCTTTTCTTTTAGAGATCACCAGGAAGTGATTAAGTCCCTCAATAGCACTCCCTTTGGTTTACAGGCCGGCCTTTTCACAGATAATTTTAATGTCATAAAGGATTTTCAAGCGCAACTCAATGTGGGTGCGATTATTGTGAACGAAGGCCCTGGGTTTCGCCTAGAGAATTTGCCTTTCGGTGGCCAAAAACAATCAGGTCTCGGACGCGAGGGAGTAAGATATGCGATTAGGGAAATGTCAGTGACTAAATCGTTAATTTATTAATATTTTATTTCAAATTATATTTCAAAGGATGTTCAAATGATTTTAATTACAGGCGCGACAAGTGGAATTGGAGAAGCTTGCGCAGAAATTTTTGCAGCTCAAAAACATTCGCTCTTTCTTGTTGGCAGGAGACAAGAAAAATTGCAATCCCTTAAAGAGTCACTGGAAAAAAAATATTCTATTACAGTGCACATTACCCCTCTCGATGTGCAAAATCCCAGTGAGATTGAAAAGTTCTTTCAAGAAAATAAAAATGTTCTAAAAAATTTAAACGGTCTCATAAATAATGCAGGCCTTGCCAAAGGTCTTGGGCCAACCCACTCACTATCTTTTAGTGATATTTCGGCCATGATTGATACTAATTTTAAGGCCGTGGTTTATTTTGCAAAAATGGTGATGCCCATCTTTATCGAAAAAAAATCCGGACACATTATCAATGTGGGATCTGTGGCCGGGCACCACGTTTACCCCAACGGAAATGTTTACTGCGCGACAAAATCGGCGGTGCGCGCGATGACTCAGGCACTTCGCTATGATCTAAGTGGAACTGGCGTTCGCGTTTCAGAAGTTAGTCCAGGCATGGTGAACACAAATTTTAGTACGGTGCGCTTAGGAGATGTGGAGAAGGCCAATAAGGTTTATGAAGGCATGACTCCCCTACTTGCTAACGATATCGCGGAGACCATTTCATGGATTTACCACCGGCCAAAACATATCAACATTGAAGAGATTGTCATCTACCCAACAGATCAGGCGTCACCAACTGTGGTGAATAGAGTGACTAAGTAGTGATGAGATTTTTTTAATTTAAAATAAATTCTGCTCAGGCAATCGTTTATTTTAAATTATGAGGCGTTTTGTGGGCACATTAAAATAAAATTTTATTTTATTTTAATCTTTTTAACGCATTGAAATTACTTAAAAAAAGATACAAAAATGAATCTATTTCTTAAGCAGGGAAAGGAAAAGACCGATACTAATACAACGGAGGTTCGTATTATGAAAAAATTTTTCTTTGTTTCGGTCTTTCTTTCTTTCTTTCTTTCTTTAGCCAATGCTGAAGTACCTTGCCCCAGTGTTTGTGTAAATCACCTTAATACACAGCTTAACTTCTGTAATTCACTTGATAGCGAACCATTTGAAGGTTTTGCTCCAAGCATGACTTGTAATTTAGTAGCAAAAGATCTTTTCTATCGATGCTTAACTGGATGTTTCTATGGGAATGGAAAACCAGTAATATTAGACTTACCAGCTTTTTTTATTCGAAAAAATATAAAATAGTGATTAATTGTAATCGTTCTTAAAATTACATAACATAAATATCTTACCGACAGTTGAAAATCTTCACTGTGGTTTATTTGTTAATAAGTCGATAAGGTAGGTGGTTTTGTGCTGCCTGCCTTTTCATTTGGGCTGTGCGAAATGTAATTTTTTTGCCTGACGACAAACCCTTCGAATGTGCTATATTGAGATTCCACAAAAAACGAACTCTATGTATCAAAAATCAAATTTTTCAAATATGAAACCAACAGAGTATTGTCTCACAAAGTTCATGATTAACATAAACTTAAGTTTCTAGATATTTGTTTAATTTATTAGTAAATATCTTTGTATTATAATTGAATAAATAATTAACTTTAAAGATTCTAGATTCAGAATTTTTCAAAGCAATATCATTTAAAATAAATTACTGTAAAAAACAAAAAATAGTATAAGGACTTCATCCATTGAAAAAAAATCTTAACGACAAACCAAAATTATTTTGGTCCATTTTTATATTAATCATTCTTGGCATGGCCACTTTTCTATTGTGGCCCAAATATCTAAGTATCCATGCAGATCACTTATACGAAAACAATAATAGTTTTGTAAGGTCCTCAAAGAATAATCCCAACCGTAACAACCTTTCTCTTCAATCAGATAGTTCAATGACAGATAAATCTGACTTAAATGTTCAAGAAACCCTTGCCATGCAAAAATGCGGCCCGTTTCATCATTGGAACACCGTGCAAGACTTAAAAAAAGACTTAGAGAATGGCAAAAATTTTCAACTGGTGTGGGCCACATGGAAAGGTAATACCGATGGACAAAAAATTTCTTGGCAATTTTTTTTAAGGCCACCATCTTTTACTATTGTGGATTCTCTCTTCTTTATCTTAGATAATAACGATGTCCCAATGAAGCAAGAAAAAATCCCATCTCCTTTTACTAATCCTATTGGCCAGCAAATTTTTGATCGCATCAAAATCTTAAAATCATCCTTCCCTGACTCACATTGGCAGTTTGCACTAAATTTCACTGAAGACAAAAACCAAGTGACTGCGATGATTTGGGAGGAAAACGAAGGATTTACTACTTGTCAGAAAAACCAAGCACCTTAGTGCGCTAGAGATAGTTTTGATAAATACGATTGATGAGCTGACTATTTCTTTGGCCGATTTCTTGAAAATAAGTTTGCAAATCTTCGGATTCAATTCCCTCAAATTTCAAAAAATCGGGATGATAAATTTTTGATATTCGGTGATAATTTTTTTTACAGATCATGGATTCCTTAGAATCAGATATGGTATCGCTATCCTCAATCCCCTGCTCCAACATCTGAGTTACTTCATCATCTGATAGGGGAAAAAACAATTGAATTTGATTACATTGATCCATCAATGCTTGCCAGCCACCAAAAACATTTTCACCCTTTCGCAAATGCGATCTCCAAAGTGTAAAAAAATTTTTCTCTCGTGCTTTTTGATGAGAGCTCCCAAAAAGTTCTAGTATTTCTTTTTGATTAAATTCTTTATTTTGCGCTTTTAATTGCAAAATTTTTTGCTCTTCTCCACTAAAAATCAACGTCCACAGTCGCATTCCGTCATAGGGCAAATCAAATGCACGGTTTTTAAAATCTAGTAACGAATGGGAATGCTTGAGAGCTTCCAGCAACGTTTGCAAAAAAATTTGCAAAATAATCTCAGGCAAATCACCTTGTTTATCTGCCGGGAACTTGTCGCTCGCCAAAAGTTTTTTTAGATAATTGGCGGACTGAGGCATTCTCACTGGGATCGGTAGGATTTTTTGGGTGTGGTTTTCCCAAATTTCTTCAAAGGCCTTTTGGTCCCATTGGAGCGCCCGGTTGAGGGAGTCCAAGACGCCAAGGAATGTGCGACTATTTTTCGCCTCTTGTCTTGGCTTCAAAACTGAAACGATCCCCTCACTCTCCCCCGCTGTTAAAATTTTGGATGACGATTCTCTGAGTAATCGCTCCTTATCTTTAACTAAATTCTCAAACTCTCGATCAGTTTTTGAATAATATTCACTATTGAAACCAGATGGGGTAGGCCGCTTAAAAAAATAATATTTAATGATGATGGCGAGAGAAGATCCAAGAATGATGTATTCACCAATTTTATCTAAGTTCAGTCAATACCTTAAGAATATCAATATATTTGTATTCCATTAGTCTTTAAAAGTTACAGATTTCTCAAAAAAATCCTGAGTAATCTCTTTTGTCTTAAGGGCATGGGCGACCACCTTAATGGCCGCTTGATAACGCGGGCGCTCCTCCACACTGACGAGGGACAAATCAAAATGTCTAAACTCATCAAGCGCCGTAGAGGGTTTCACTATTTTTTTTAAAAGTTCAATTGCTTGCTCAGTAGTCATGTTTGTATTTGTCATCTCTTTTATTATCCCTGGAGTCATGAAATCCCCTACCCGCGAAGCTTGCGAAGGACATAGTGCAAGATTCCCCCATTCTTAAAGTATTCCAATTCATTACCCGTATCAATTCGGCAAAGCACTGTCACTTTTTCCACAGATCCATCGCTTCTCGTTATTTCCAACGTCAAGTTGGACTTAGGTGCTAAACCACTGGCGATGCCGTCGATGGAAATCGTTTCATTTCCGATAAGTTTAAGTGTTTTGCGAGTTTGATTGCCGGTAAATTGAAGTGGCAAAATTCCCATCCCAATTAAATTGGAACGATGAATGCGCTCAAAGCTCTCACACACCACGGCCTTCACACCCTGTAAATAAGGGCCCTTGGCCGCCCAGTCACGAGACGATCCGGTTCCGTATTCTTTCCCACCAAAAATAACCAGAGGTGTCCCCTCTTTTTGATACTTCATCGCTGCATCATAAATGGAAACCACTTCTTGAGAAGGATACATTTTGGTGAGTCCACCTTCCACATTATCTAGCATTTCATTTTTGATTCGAATGTTGGCAAACGTTCCTCGCATCATGACTTCGTGATTCCCTCTCCTCGCGCCATAGGAGTTAAAATCTTTAAATTTTACTCCGTGATCTTGCAAGTAAAGTCCCGCAGGCGAATCGGCCTTAATGGATCCGGCCGGGCTGATGTGATCGGTGGTAATACTGTCACCAAAAATGGCCAACACTTTTGCTTTGGTAATATTATTAATCGCCACTGGATCTTTTCCCATTCCCTCAAAGTAAGGTGGCTTTCTTACGTACGTACTTTTTGGATTCCAACTATAAGTGGAACTCTCGGTCACTTGAATTTTTTTCCAATCTTCCGTTCCATCAAACACATTGCTGTATCTTTTTTGAAACATTTCTTTTTTTACACATTCATTCACTGCGGTCTGTACTTCTTTATTCGATGGCCAAATATCTTTTAAATAAACAGGAATTCCATCGCGGCCCACACCAATGGGTTCCTTTGATAAATCTTTGCGAACCGATCCCGCCAGCGCGTAAGCAACAACAAGTGGAGGAGACGCTAAAAAATTTGCTTTTACATCTGGGCCAATTCGTCCTTCAAAATTTCTATTTCCGGAGAGCACAGACGCGGCCACTAAATTTCCTTTCTTGATTCCGGCAGAAATTTTTTCTGTAAGTGGCCCAGAGTTTCCGATACATGTGGTGCAACCATAACCGACTAATTGAAACCCCAAGGTATCTAAAGATTTTTGCAAACCGGCCTTAATTAAATAATCAGTGACCACTTGCGATCCAGGTGCGAGGGACGTTTTAACCCACGCTGGAACTGAAAGGCCTCGTTCTACAGCTTTTTTGGCCACTAGTCCTGCGGCCAACATGACGGCCGGGTTAGACGTATTCGTACAACTCGTGATGGCCGCAATGACCACATCACCATGAGCGAGAGCGTAATCCTCTCCTTCCACATTCACTTCGCTCTCTAGATCACTGACCTTGAAAGCATTTTTTAATTCTTCTTCAAATTTTTTCGCCACATTGACTAAAGCGATTTTATCTTGTGGTCTTCTTGGCCCAGACAAGGAAGGAACCACGGTGGCCATATCTAATTCTAAAGAATCTGTATAAATGGGAGCGGGAGTAGATTCATCTCTCCATAGGCCTTGTTCTTTGGCGTAGGCCTCGACTAAAGCAATTCGCTCTGGGGATCTACCAGTTAATGTTAAGTAATTAATCGTTTCATTATCGATAGGAAAGAAACCGCACGTAGCGCCGTACTCTGGCGCCATGTTGGCGATCGTTGCTCGGTCCGCCAAACTTAATTCACTAAGTCCCGGCCCAAAAAATTCTACAAATTTTCCGACCACACCTTTTTGTCTGAGCATTTGTGTCACTGTTAACACTAAATCTGTGGCCGTTGTCCCTTCGGGCAATTTTCCACTAAGCTTAAATCCAATCACTTCAGGAATGAGCATGGTAACTGCTTGTCCGAGCATGGCCGCTTCTGCTTCAATGCCGCCTACACCCCAACCCAAAACTGATAGACCATTAATCATGGTAGTGTGAGAATCCGTTCCCACTAAAGTATCGCAATACGCGAGAGTCGAGTTCGCTCCTTCTTCGGCCGTCCAAACGACTTGCGCCAAATTTTCTAAATTCACCTGATGACAAATTCCCGTTCCAGGAGGAACCACGCGAAAATTGCGAAAAGCTTTTTGTCCCCACTTCAAAAATTCGTATCGTTCTTGATTCCTTTCGAATTCTAGATTTACGTTTTGATCAAATGCTTTATCACTGCCTGCCACATCCACGGTCACTGAGTGATCGATCACCAAATCAACTTGGGATAGTGGATTAATTTGATTCACATCTCCGCCGAGGGCCTTCATCGCATCTCGCATAACAGCTAAATCTACGACCGCAGGAACTCCGGTAAAATCCTGCATGAGTACGCGTGCGGGATAAAAATTAATTTCTTTATCCGAAGATCGATTTTTAATCCAGTTTCCAAGCGCTTCAATATCTTCTTTATAAACCGCAAATCCATCTTCACATCTGAGTAAATTTTCCAATAAAACTTTTAGGGAATAAGGAAGCTGCGATACCCCTTTGACACCCGCGGCCTCTGCGGCCTTCAAACTAAAGTAGTCGTAATTTTTGTTACCAACTTTGAGAGTTTTTTTTACTTTGAAAGAATCTAAACGTTTAGAAGTGGACACGGTGGGCCTCCGTCATTGTCTTTAATGTCTTGGAATATTTTTTATATGATAGGACTTTTTGCCCCTATTGGTCCAGGGAAAATGGGATTTAAAGAGCGAGAAAAAAACCACCGATAGAAAAAGCATGAATGCACCAAAACCAGTATACGAAGTATCACGTCAAGAACACCTCAACCACCTGCAAAGGATGATGCCGCTGCTGGCAGGTATCTACTTCTTTCAGTGTTTTTTACTCTGGAATTTTATTACCGAAATGCCGGTGGGAGATATATGTTTTTTAGTGGCGATTTTTATTAGCGCGGGTATTGGTGGATTATATTTGTACGATAACTATCAAAAAACACTCATCTTCGGTGACTCTATCTTAAGTTATTTTGAGTTGTGGGGAGGAGCAAAAATCTATTCACTTTCAGATATTAAAAACTTGCGCGCTGATAGCAGCGACTTACTCTTTGGACATTTGGAAATTGAATTTAAAAATGGCGATAAATTGCGACTCTACTTTATTGACCGAACTTCCGACGTGGCCAAACTGATTGAAAAATTGATAAAAGATCAGAAGACCAATCTAAAAATTGCTGCTTAGTAATTAAACTTTATTAAAGCTAATTAAGAAAAATTCCCGATGAGTGCAATTTCATTTTTGATACTTTCTTCTTTCTTTCACGCGACGTGGAATTCTCTCTTGAAAACTAAACCTCACAAAAATACTTTTTTATTTAAGGCCCTTGTGATTGCGATCACGATTGGCTGGATCTTGAGTTTGATGATTGACCCTTGGGGCCCCTCCGCAAGCTCTTGGCCCTGGGGAAATATGCTTTTATCTGGCATTACCGAAGGATTTTACTTTGTTACTCTCACGCTCGCGTTGCGTGATGCACCACTCGCCATGGCGTACTCGGTAACAAGAACGACGGCGATGATTTTGAGTTGGCTTCTGACCGCTTGTTTCATGAGTGAAACGATTCCTCTGCACGAAGTTCCTGGCGTCATCTTAGTATTAACTGGATTAATCCTTCCCCTCTTTTTTCACTCTAAAAATCATGTGAAGAATCCCTCTCACTCTCTTTTTTGGGCCTATCTTTGCGGCCTCTCAGTAACGGCCTATAATACTTTTTATTCTTTGGCGCTCAACCATGGGGCCGCTCCCCTGGCAACGATGGCCGTGAGTTTAACGATAGGTGCTCCCTTTCTATTATTTTTGAAAGACTCATCGCAGGTAAAACTTTTCCACAAAGTTTCGTGGTTTGAATGGAGAAATATATTTCTTTTGGGATTACTTATCTGCGCTTCGTTTTTTTGCTACTTAAGTGGGCTCATTGGAATCGGCCCTTCCATGGCCATTACCGTTAGAAACTTATCGATTGGTTTTGCGTTAGTTTATTCAAAAATGTTGGGAGAAAAATTAAACACCGGCGAAAAAATCGCCTTAGGCTTTATCGTGGCCGGTGTTAGTTGGCTCTCTTTTCTTAAGTAAGATGTAACTACCTAGGTCCCTCGTAAATTTCGCCACTCTACGGACTCCTTTTTCTGCGGCTTGCCAGGAGCAAGCCTCGAAACGTCGTCCTAGTCGTGACGAAATTTCCAGAGGGCCTTAGGTAGTTACAAAACCACTTAGGTAGATACAGTAAGATTTAAAATAAGTTATTTTCTTCTTCCATCAACGTCTGCAAACATTCTTTTGCTTCCTCAACTTCTAGGTGACTGGAACGATGGAAGCGATTGGGATTTTTAATAAATACGAGTTCTACTTTTTGACGATCAACTACACTTGCCGTGACGCTGCAGTCGCCATCAAATGTTTCAACGGTAGAAGAAATAAACTTGGCGCCACCTTGCGATTTCACCTGACAAAAAGATTTAACGAATTCTAAATTTTGAAAATTTCCCTGGCGCAAACACTCAACGACAACCTCTTGATTGATCAAAAAAGTAGAGGCAAAGGTATTCCCCGAAATTCCAAAGATGAGACATGATAACGCAATCAAACTAACGTAATTTAACATAATTTACTCCTCGTTTAATAATAATCAAGAGAGGAATAGATCAATTGCTCATTTTATACAAGAGTTTTTGTTTCAATCTGAAATAATTACTAAAAAAAGGCCAAAAATTTAGACCACGGGCCAGCTTGAGCTCAATCCAGAGGGATTTCATTAAACTTTACGATACCCTCATCATCCTAGATAATAATTTTTATTATGTTTTATTCACTTCTTAAAAAAATTCTTTTTCAATTTGATCCTGAGTTCATTCACCATGAATCGCTAGAGCTCTTCCATGCTTTCCCCCATTTTTTCTCTAGTTTTTTTCATCATCATTTCAAGACTGATACTCAATTTTTAACTCATCGTCGCAATCCTCTTAAGCTTGTTAATCCCTTGATCGTGGCCGCTGGCCTAGACAAAAATGCCGTTGCCCTTCCCATTTGGGAGGCCATGGGGTTTGGTGCCGTAGAAGTAGGAACCGTTACTCCCTTGGCGCAATTGGGGAATGCCAAACCAAGAATTTTTCGCTTCAAAGATGAAACGCTGCTCAATTCCATGGGATTTCCCAATTTAGGGATGCATGCTGTGGCGTCAAATATTGCGCGCTTTAAAAAATCCCAGCAGGGTATGATGAAAGTGGGAATTAATATTGGAAAAAATAAAAATACCTCCCTCGAAAATTCCATTAATGATTATTTGCAAACCTATGAATATCTCTCACCCCTTGCAGATTATGTGGCCATCAATATTTCTTCTCCTAACACTCCTGGACTCAGGTCCTTAGGTAATGAGTCCTGGTTAAGGGAATGTTTGCAGGAACTAGTCCATGCTCGCAAAAAGAATCCAAAAGCACTCTTTATCAAAGTTGGGCCAGATCTTGCGAAGTTAACTGACTATGATTTCTTATCTCGACTCACTCAAGAATTTGATCTTGCAGGAATTGTGGCAACCAATACCACGTCTGATCACCTCTATGGATCAGGCGGAATATCAGGAGCAAGATTATTAAATAAATCAAGAATGGTGCGCGAATATCTTTTGAAACATTTTCAGCAAACGTGTCCTGAAAAAATCGTGATGGGTGTGGGTGGCATGAGCAGACCAGAACATTTTCAAGAATTCTGGAACTCTGGTGGAGTTTACGCACAGCTTTATTCTGGACTTATCTATCAAGGGCCTGGCATAATTCGGAAAATTTTACACACATTTACCATGAAAACTTTAGGTCATTGAGAAATCTTTACCTAGGTAATTGTGGAAAAAATTACTTTGGAGTAGCCATGACCACCATCTTTAACCAAATACGGTTGAAAAATTTTAAGGGAAACACCATGAAGTTAGTGATTTATATACTGTATGTAATCCTTGCTGGATCAAAATTACAAAATGCTTTTTCCCAAAGTAGAGTGAACGTGAGTTCTTCTGCTAATTACGAAGGAAAATCTTTGGCAGGCAATACGTCTTGTCAATTGACGATCGCCAATGATTTGGAAAAAGAGGACCGAAAGTGGATGAGATTAGTAATCAATAATTCCCTTGAGGCATTAGGGAACAAAGAAAAAGACATTTCGGAATTATTAGTTGAGGACAAAAACAATCTACCATTTACGAAATCAAGCATAAAGATTTTTTCACATTTTGATGTAAGTATTGCTAATCAGAATGTCGCCAAGAAAATTTTTGTTTTTCTTGATGAAGATGGCCTTCCCAAAATGATTAAAGGGGTTTTGTATTACCCAGAATACAAAGAATTTGATTGTGGTTTTTTTCAAGCAACTAATTAAAATGATTCATTGGTATAAATTCTCCAGGATTTCTCTCTCTCTTTTCAAAGAAACGATTATTAGTTTTTTTCGCTTAAGAAATATTCAAGGAAGGCCAATCATCAGTGTTTTTGGCTCAGCTAGAATTGCGCAAGATCATATCTATTGCCAACAGGCCAAAAAATTCTGTGAACTTTTATCGGAAAATGGATTATCCATCATGACGGGTGGAGGAGGCGGAGTGATGGCCGCCATGAACGAAGGTGCCCAGAGAGGCAAGCGCGGACTATCCATAGGACTCAATATTCAACTGCCCTTTGAACAAAAACCCAACGCTTTTCTTGATCACTTCATTACCTTTCGTTTTTTCTTAGTTCGCAAACTCATGTTTGTTTATTTTGCTCAAGGGTTCGTTGCCTTTCCTGGTGGAATAGGAACCTTAGACGAAATCTTTGAAGTGCTCACTCTCATTCAAACGCGAAAAATAAAAAATTTTCCAGTCGTTTTAATGGGGGCCGAATTTTGGTCGCCATTATTGGATTTCTTAAGAATTAGGTTGCTCAATGAAAGCATGATTACCCAAGAAGAGTGGGGTAATTTTTATTGTACCGATGATCATCAGATGGCACTAAAATACATTCAAGAAAAAATGAAAGGATTAACGTAAACTAATCGCTCTTCTCTATTTCATTTCTTTTTTCTTAATTCCCATAAAATATAATACAAAGGCCAGCACCGCAAAAATGCAAGCGGCCACTAAATCTGATTCGCCCCATGATCCCATCAACTTTGAAAAATCTAATTGATCGGAAAGCCCGTCGATGACTTGAGTGAGGGCCAATAAAATTCCGGCGATGGATCCCCCAGCAATTAGGCCTGAAGAAAATAAAATTCCTGTGCCAGTCTCAGATTCTTTTTCTTTGGAGGATTTTCTTAAATCCACTAAGTACCGAACAATCCCTCCCATAAAAATGGGAGCTGAGGCGGAAATAGGTAAATAAACACCGACGGCAAAAGTAAGCGAAGAAATTCCACAAAGTTCTAAAACGAGTGAAAGCGCCACTCCAAGTAATACTAATCCCCAAGGAAGCTTTTGAGTTAAAATGCCATCAATGATGAGTGACATTAATCGCGCCTTCGGCGCTTCGTACTTAGTTACGTGTGTCCCATTATCGCGAACATTAAGCGTGCCGTTGATTCCTGGATCCACTAAATATTTAACGACGCCGCTGTCATCCACAAGATATTTTCCAGGACGAAGAACTTTCAAAGTTTCAGGATCAGACTTGTCAGTGACTTGAAAAACTTTATATTCATTTTCATCACTTGCTCTCTCGGGGCCCGCAATTTTTTGCGTTTGCTTAAGCTCACTTACATTGGGCACAGTGAAGGCGGGAACTTTTTTTGAATAGATGGTCGAAGCATCATTTAAAAGAATGAGGGAATAACCTATGACGATCGCGCTCGTCACCGCACCAATAATGAGAGCAATTTGTTGATATCTAGGAGTTGCTCCTAGTAGGTAACCCGTTTTTAAATCTTGGGAAGTTGCTCCGGCATTTGAGGCCGCTATACAAACTACTGCTGCGATACTGAGGGCGCCCAATCGATATTCAGGACCAATCCAACCCACTGCCAAAAAAATTAAACAGGTAAGTAATAATGTGGCCACCGTCATTCCTGAGATCGGATTAGAAGAGGATCCTATTTCACCGGTTAAACGTGAACTCACCGTCACAAATAAAAATCCGAATACCACAATTAAAAGAGCAGACACTAAATTAATTTGTAAAACGGGAGTAAACCATAATGCCAAAACAATGCCTAGTATGGCGAGAACCACAAATCCGAAAGGAAGATCATCGTCGGTTCGTTTATGTTCTAAATTATTTTTTGAACTATTTTTTGAACTATTTGTTGAACGAGAAGTTTGCTTAGAGAAAACATTTTGAAGTCCTGTTTTTGCTCCGCCTAAAATTGTCGGTAAACTTTGAATTAAAGAAATAATTCCACCAGCGGCCACGGCGCCTGCCCCAATATAGAGCACGTAATTTCTCCAAATATCATGAATTGCCATGTCTTTAATGAAAGTAGTGGCCGGAAATAAAGGTTCGGCCGCATTGGCACCAAAGAGGGTGATCAGTGGAATTAAAACAAAACTTGATAAGACACCACCGGCCATCATGATACAAGAAGTTCTAAAGCCGATAATATATCCAACACCTAAGAGTTCAGGAGAAATTTCGGCAGCAATCGACGAGCCTTTAAAGAATGAAAATATTTTTTCTGGAACATCTTTCCACAATCTCATTCCCACATTAAGAAATTTATAAATGAGGCCAAGGAAAAATCCACCAAAAACTATTTTTCCTGAGGACCCACCTTCCTCTCCCACAATAAGTACTTCAGCACATGCTGTTCCCTCAGGATAGATAAGTTTTCCGTGCTCTTTAACAATGAGCGAACGCCTCAGTGGAATCATCATGAGAACACCAATGAGTGCTCCCAAAATGGCAATGGTCATGATGCGGTTGATATCTAAATCATAACCCAAAATGAGAAGTGCAGGCATGGTGACGGCCACACCAAAAGCAATGGACTCACCAGCAGATCCAGTGGTCTGAACTATATTGTTTTCTAAAATGGTGGTTTGTCTCAATCCAAACATTTTGGATAGCGCCCGAAATAAAGTAATGGAAAGTACCGCCACTGGAATAGAGGCCGATACTGTCATTCCCACTTTCAAGGCTAGATAAAGAGAGGATGCACCAAAAAGAATTCCAAGGACTACGCCCATTAAAATGGGGCCTAAGGAAAATTCCTTCATTTTTTTAGTAGCACTCACATAGGGTTTAAAATTGTTTAGCATGTACTATGGCCTTGTCATAAGTTGAGAGGAAATACCAATAATCTTCTCCAAGCAGAATAGATAATTATCTATAAGGAGAAAAGAAAATTAATGAAGTAAAAAAGAATTGAAGAGATTTTTATTATCGATCACTCGTTTGCATCGATAACACAGCTTTAGATGCATTTTCTTTAAAGCACCGATAGATTACATATTTATGGTTTTTACTTTGGAAGGGTGACATAGGGTGACAAGTTTTAAGATGATCAAAAAAATTTATGTGTTTAGAATCTGAAATTAAAATAATATAAAAATGGGAACTAAGACTAAATTCCTTGGTAACTATTTCTTGTATCTGTTCCTTAGAGGTACAGGAATCTGGATAGATCGTTAAATTTTTAACACCTAAGGTTTGATAAGTCGTCGTATCTTTTGAATAAGGACTGAAAGCAATAATAGGTTTTTTTTGGGGCGCAAGATGTTCGATGGCCTTAGTCAAACTCAATCCTTGATTAATATCTAATTGAAAAATAGAATTTTTTTGAGACTCTAAAAATAACTGGGATCCTTCGTTATTTATATAGATGCCTAGATAGAGAAATAAAGAAAGAAAGAGAGAAACCATCGTCCATTCTCTTATAACACCTGGGAACTTCAAGCAGCAAATTTGAAAGAGGGCGAATTCCCAGCCTGCAGACAAGACGATAAAATAAATCGGCAAATTAACAAAAGTATATTTTAAACTTGGCCCACATAAAATAAAGGGCAATACTCCAACAATAGTAAACAACAATGAAAAAAAAGAAATGCTCTTCTTATTGTTTAAAAGAAAAATGTTTAAGACACCTAAGAGATAGACCGGTAGTAATAAAAAACTAAAGAAGGATCGATTAAAGGCCAGATGAACAACCTCCATTAAATAGGAACGGGAAGCATCCTCATAAAAAAAAGGATTCCTTATCAATTGAAAAAAATGCTTGAGAGCATTTTCCCAAGTTAATGGTATGTAGACGTATTGACCTCTTTGTAAGGCATCCCAAATATCCACTTGTCCAAGATGAATGGATAGAAGGCAAATTCCCCCGGCCGCGATACTCAAAACTCCAAAGACAAAAAATTCTTTCATCATTCGATGAAATAAGCAAAAAACCAAATAAGTAATCCAAAGTCCCATAAAAAATAATTTAAGAGATGAATAAGTCCAAACACCCCCTATCAATGAAATCAACAAAAGAGCATAGGCCATTTTTTTTCTATTCTTAACTTCGATTAATAAATAAAAACTTAACAATGCCAATGAAGACCAAAAAATACTCAATGCATTGCGAGTTAATACTCTAATGAAGTAGGGAAAAATCGCCGAGGTTGAGAGGATGATTAAAAAACTAAAAAAATAGATATAAAATTTATTATCCTTTTGGGTTAAAAATAATTTCTGAGAATTAAAAATGAGAAATCCTATCAATAGGAATGCAAAGAAATGAAAACTAAAATAAATCATCTTAGTGACGATATATCTATCCGTTTCTGGAAAAATCTTCCAAAAAAATTTATTCAAATAAGATGAAAAACTCTCAATCACGCTTACGGTGGTCGTACCTGGATAGGTGGGGGCAAAATAAGAAAGTTGATGGGTATCAAAATAAAGTGTTTGTAGCAATTCAACGTGCCCATCATTGATGATGGGTTCTTGATGGCCTTCAGGTGAATGGAAAACAAAATAAGTTAAACCAATCAACAGAAGAAAGATGGAAAAAAGGATAACCCATATTTTTGAATCATTCGCGCTTACTAAAGTCACAAAATTGCCTCAGAAATTAGTTTCATTTTTTTTCTTACGGCCGTCCAGCTACAATTAATCTTCCCGATGTCTGACTTATCTAATCAGACAGGATCTCAGCTTACTTCTCTCAGAGGAAGATCCATTTTGCTTTTCCATTAATTCTATTCGAGATATATTGAGGGCATTATTATTAAATGAGACCACCGTCAATCGGGCCAAAAAAGTATCAACTTGAATATAAATGAGTATTTTGAAATTCCGCCCTATCAAATAACCGGCCCGCAAAATGCTCCCGTCATTGTGGCCCTAGGTGGAATTTCTGCTAATCGAGAAGTCACGATAAAGTCTGATGGCGGCCCTGGATGGTGGAGTTGGTTAGTTGGTGTTGATAAAACGGTGAATGAAAAAGATTTTAGAATTTTATCATTCGATTACCCACAAAATATTTCTCATCCTCAAAATGAAAAGTATATAACCACCCATCAGCAGGCCGAGTTACTAAAAACAATCTTGAATCATCTAAAAATTGATAAAATTTTGTTACTCATTGGTGCTTCCTATGGGGGGATGGTGGGATTGAGCTTTGCGGCCCTCTTTCCAGATACCATGGAACACCTTGTGGTCATTGCGGCCGCACACAAAAGTTCTCCCTATTCTGTTGGGCTGCGATCCGTGCAAAGAAAAATTTTACAAACTCTTGGCAAATACGATCCCGTTGAAAGTGTATCGCTCGCTAGATCACTGGCCATGCTCACCTACAGGACTAGTGAAGAGATAGACGAGCGTTTCACAAATGAAATTACTAATGACAAGGATCCCGATTCTTTCCCCGTTTGGAGCTATCTTCATTACAAGGGAAATCAATATGCCAAAATTATGACTATGGAGCGTTTCTTAAGTTTATCTAGGTCCATTGACCATCATTACGTCCGCCCTGAAGACATTAAAATTCCCATGACCGTCATCGCTTGTAAGCAAGATATTTTAGTGCCCATGAGTTACGCAGAAGAATTGGTTAATACGTCTAATGAAAAATCTCCACATGTTTCTCAACTCATTAAGTTCGATTCCAAGTATGGGCACGACGCTTTTCTTAAAGAAGAACCTAGTATCCAAAAGGCCATTGCTGAAATTTTAAAAAATCTATTTTATAAAGCGAGTTAACCATGATTACTGGCCTTACCTGGGAAGCGATTGGAAAAACCCCACTCATCAAATTGGAATCCCTGTCAAAACATAGCGGGTGTGAAATTTTTGGCAAAGCGGAGTTTTTAAATCCTGGTGGTAGTGTAAAAGACCGAACGGCGCTCGGTATCATTTCTGAAGCGAGGGAAGCTGGCCTACTTAAACCAGGATACACGATCATCGAAGGAACCGCAGGAAATACAGGTATAGGACTCGCCACCATCGCACCGCAAATGGGTTACTGTTGCAAAATTGTGATGCCCAACAATCAATCCCAAGAAAAGTACGACATCTTAAAGGCGCTTGGGGCAGAAGTAATAATGGTTCCGCCGTGTCCCTTCGCCAATGAAAATCATTTTTACCACACCGCTATGAGATTAGCGCAAACTACGCCGCAAAGTTTTTGGGCCAACCAGTTTGAAAATACGGCCAACTACCGCGTCCACTACCAAACCACTGGCCCAGAAATCTGGGAGCAGTTGAAGGGACAAGTTGATGCCTTTGTATCAGCGGTCGGGACAGGTGGAACGATTGGCGGCGTCTCCAAATTTTTGAAAGAAAAAAATCCGAAGGTACACATTCGTTTGGCCGATCCTTTGGGATCTGGACTTTATAGTTATATCAAAGAGGGTGCGATCGCATCAGCAGGAAGTTCCATCACCGAGGGAATTGGCATCATGCGATTAACCGAAAATTTTAAGGCCGCCGTTGTGGATGATGCCTTTCAAGTGACCGATCAAAATATGCTATCAACTGTTTATCACTTGGCGAAGTGTGATGGGCTACTGGTGGGAACTTCTGCAGGCATCAACGTCTTCGCTGCTTATCAGTATGCGATGGAAAATAAAAATTCCGGAAAAAAAATAGTCACGATCCTTTGTGATTCAGCGCTCAGGTATCAATCTAAGTTATTCAATGAAGCATTTTTAAAGGAAAAGGGATTAGTGAAAAATCTTTTGTTTTAATTTTTGGTAGCGTTTTTATTCAGTAATGACAATCGCAGTAGCAGCTTCGGCACTTAAGTTGGGAATGGAAAAACCACTAAAGGAGTCATCTTCTTCTCGAAAATAAGCATCGGTAATATTTGAATCCAGGTGCATTAGTTTTCTTACTGCAATTTTTTTTGTTCCTCCTAAAAATTCTTCTTCAATATAGGAAGCTAAACAAGAAAGGCCAATTTTTCCTTCCACTTCAATAACTAGTGGGTCGTAATCAGCAGAAACTCCAATAAACGATCGATAATTATTTCCCTTGTTAAAGTTTACAATACTTTTTCTTTTTATCCCTTGATAAATAACGATGGGCCCACTTTGGATGGCAAAATCAACTTGATTGAGGGATTGGATCGGAAAATTTTCTTTAACTGCATTGGTTATAGTGGGATCAGAATAAATGACAGCACAAAATTCTGAAGTCGGAAATATATCATAATTCCATTCATTTTCGTCCACTCCGTTGGTCGAGGTCTTGGATATGGGGTGATATTTGACGAATACTCCATTGTCTAATTGATAGTTGTCTAAGTTTCTTGTAAGTAATTTTTGCAAATCTGCACGGAATTTAGTGCAATCAATTTTTGAAATATCAACCCCACCAGATTTTAACCATCCCAAAGGTCTTCCACCAGTATCAAACAATGGTCCATTTCCAATAAATGATGCATCAGGAAAAGATGATAACGTTTCACGAATGAAATTTTTCTTAATGCTGTTTTCACCAAGGCCGGCACCGTAATCAAAGTTAGTTTTTTGCTGATATGAAATTTGAAATGACGACTGTTTCGAAAATTTCTTCACTCTTATTTTTGATCCAATTTGCTGGTCATCCGCCGCACGTGTTGAACAATTATTAACAAATTCCTTCGAAATTTCCTCCCATTCTTCCTCGTGTGTGGGAGTAGTTTCTAAATTCGTATCATTTTTTGCCTCTTCGGCTTCCTTTGCCACTTTTTCTGCTTTTTCTGCTATTTCCCTTTGTTCTTGGGCCTCTCTCTCATCTTTCGCTTTCTTTTCGGCCTCTTCTTTTTGTTGTTGCTGCTTCTGCTTCTCAATCTGTTTTTGCTTTTGTTGTTCTTTTTGTTTATTAAGTTCAGAAGTTCGCTTCTTATTTATTTTATCTAACTCGTTTTTCTCATCTCGAGCTTTTTTTTCTTTGGCCTGGCGCTCCGCTTCGGCCTCTTTAAGCCTATCTTCTTCCTTTTTTTTGTCTGCCATTGTCTTGGCCTGTATCTTTTTTTCTTCCTGATCTTGCGTTTTTTTATCCATTGCCTGCTTTTCTAAATCTTTTTTCACTTGAATTTTTTTCGTATCTTCAATTTCAAAATTCTTTTTTGCATCTACTTCAACTTTGGATTTCTGCGAATCCGAATAATCAAGCTGATTTTTCTGCTGATTTTGTTGCTCGTTTGCTTTCTCTAACTTTCTTAAGTATTCTTGCTCTCGCAAATCTAAACTGTTAACAATTACTTCGTCATCATGATGTTCTCTGGATTTTCTGGATTCCTCTAAGCGACTCGTTTCATTATTTAAACGCTCTTGATCGGCGGCCGATTCCAAGGACGTCGATGCCTCAGATGCATCTTCCCTTAAATCGACCTCTTGAATGGGTGAAGTTTGTTCACTTGAGCTAAATGTTAGGGGATTATTGGGAACAATTTTAAAATTCCTCTGATTTTTAGGAGAGCACCCAAAAAAATTCGTGAGAAAAAATAAGGACATAAATAGTAAACATACATCGTTAAAAACCATGTAAGAATTTTACATTAATTTAAAAAATTAAGGACTTTTGATGTAAATTTTACGGCCGTGTCTAAAATTTTGTCGGCCGTCTAATTTTTTTTACAATAATCGTAAAATTTAATTCAACAACGTAAAAATCGCTTCAAAATTGAATATCAATGCCTGCATCATATCAATAATGAAACCAACCATTATTATCTCATTTATATTGCTTAGTCTTTTTTCGCACGTAACCTCTCACGCCGAATGCCAAGATCTTGATCAATGGATTCAAAGACATTTAAAAACGACCAATAAGGCGTTTAAAAGTTATCACTGGGGGGAGCGTGTTCCGAGCACTTTTAAAGAAGGTACCACAGTATATAAAGAATCAGATGGGACTATTTCTGGCAAGCTTCAACATTACATCAACTGGAATGAGCTATTTCAATATTCTCATTCTGAACTAAAAACTGGAGATGAGGAGGGCACATATCCTATCCTCACCACTGATTTGGCCGGGCTAAACTATTTTCAATCCATGGCCTCAAATTTTTCTTACGATGAATCGCAATTAAAACCCAATCAATTTGCCGAAAATTGGAATGTAGGCATGGGGCTTAATGCTGCGTTTGATCCTCTGCAAAGCATGGATTGGGCAGGAGAAAACTGGATTCTTCTTGAAATTAACACCCCGGCGGGTACAAACTACTTAGACTATTCAAACCTCAAATATGAACAAATAAATAATAATAACAACAACGACTGCGCGTCCCTATCCATTCCTTTTACCTTAGTAAACCCTGCGTTCAACGGTGGTCACCCAAAAAACGGTCATACCTTAAATATCCTCTATCAAAATAGTTCTTCATTTAGAAAAATTTTCCAAGAAAAACTAAAACAACACAAGATATCATTTATAAAATATGGTTGGAACGAACCTAGATTTACCCAATGCAATACGACCAATTTTGCTTTGGGGCTTTATCATATTTCTTTTAATTACATTGATCCCGAAATAACAAAATCTCCAGGTTTCGAAGTAAAACTGTTTACCAAATTCAATTTCATCACAACTTTTGTTGGCCCAAACAGAGATTTTGATTTTGTGCAAAAAATTAAAAAGGAACATGAATCCTATGAAGAAATCATGAATAAAATGGATTTCATGATCGAACTTATTGAAAATGAATATGAATATGAAAAGGAAAAAATATATTTAAGAAAAAGAATGTCTAATTTTTTTTCAAGAAAAGAAGAAAAGGGCAAGATAAAATACGATAAAAAAATGTTTGATGATCAGCTCTTAAAATATCAAAACGAATCTTTTCATTGCTTACCTTAATTACTTCTTTTTCTTTTACTTTGTGCATTCAATCTAAAAAAACTACTTGCGAAGTCTATTCCCCTGGTTTAATTTCGGTGAAAACTTTATTGGAGAATTCCCCGTGAATCATATTCAACAATACATGTCCTATTGCTTTATTACCCTTGCGCTCCTTTGTAACCTTGGGTGTCGAGAAGATTTTGTAAAAGTGAAAGGGACGAAATTTGAACTAAGCGGCAAACCCTACTACTTTTTAGGAACAAATTTTTGGTACGGAATTAATCTCGCCTCAAGCGGCGCTGGCGGTGATCGCGCAAGGCTAAAAAGAGAATTAGATCGACTCCAAGAAATGGGAGTTACCAATTTAAGAATCATGGCCGGAAGCGAAGGCCCTGACTCTGAACCTTATCGTATGTCGCCAAGCATGCAACCCGCACCTGGTGTTTATAACCCAGACATATTAGAAGGACTTGATTACTTATTAGCAGAGATGGCCCAAAGAAAAATGAAGGCCGTGATGTGCCTCAATAATTTTTGGAATTGGTCTGGAGGGATGGGGCAGTATATTGTTTGGAGTGGCGCCGCCAAAAGCATTCCTTACCCGCCTCCTCATCCAGGCGGAGATTGGCAAACGTATCAAGAATTCGTCGCCAAGTTTTATACCAATGCTAAGGCGATGGAGCTTTTTGAAAATCATTTACGATTTATCATTAATCGCACTAATAGTTTAACCAAAATCCCCTATAAAGAAGATGACACGATAATGTCTTGGGAGTTGGCAAACGAGCCACGTGGAATCAATGAAGTATCGGCCTACCTCAATTGGATTGATAAGACTTCACAGCTCATTAAATCTTTAGCGCCTAAACAATTAGTAACAACGGGAAGTGAAGGCGAAACCTCCTCTCCTTCGGCCGGCACTAGTACTAGTCGTGATCATCAGTTTAAGTCGATCGATTATGTGACTTTTCACTTGTGGGTACAAAATTGGGGAGTTTATCGCCCTGAAGATAGCGAAAATACCTATGGGGCGTCGATTGATTACGCCTTAAACTATATTTGGAAGCATGAAGTCGCCGCAAAAAAAATTGGAAAACCTCTTGTGCTTGAAGAATTTGGCATAAGCAGAGATAAAAATGATTACAATTTTGATTCAAGCACAAAAATTCGTGATCTCTATTATCAAAGAATTTTTTCGAGAATTTTTGTGAGAGCTAGTAAGAAGAAAAGTATCATTTCTGGAACAAATTTTTGGGCCTGGGGTGGAGAAGGCCGAGCGGCCCATCCTGGAAATTTATGGATGGTGGGCGATGATTTTATTGGGGATCCGGCACACGAGGCCCAAGGTTGGTACTCCGTTTACGATACCGACGCATCGACGATCAACATAATTAAAAAATATTCCAAAAAGATAAATGGCCTAAATAGATAAGATAAAAGATAGGGCCGAATTACTTTAACTTTATTTGAAAATAAGAAGTAATCCACGATTTTCCACTGTATCCAAGGTATTCATGGCGCGCCATAAATCGTCTTGTTTCACCCAAACCCAGGGTGCTTTATTGAAATTGACATCTAAAATTAAAAATCGTTTTGTCTTTTGATCATAAGCACCGACAGGCGAAATATGGCCGCCTCCCATTTGGCCTAAGGCCTTTCGCGAGTAATTAATCACAATCACGTTCTCTTGATTTTTGAGATTGGATTTGATTTTTTCTAAGATTTGCTTATCCGGTGCATTGGCACTGATCACTATTTTTTCAACTTTAAGTCCGTGGTTGCGATAGATCTGCGCTAATTGCTCTAATTGAATTCCAGAATCTTCTTTGCCATCAATTTTTTTTCCAAGAACAACTTCTCTTTTTTTGTCGGATTTTTCAAAAATATTGGTTTGAGTAAATTTCTGAAAACTAGCATCATAATTCTCTAAAACAAATAAATCTGCGGCCGATAAATAATGTTTTGCAGAGGGCACCCTACTTTCTGGATCTTTCCCAGGAGTAAGTAAGAGAGAATTTAAAGTGATGGCGAGAGTGGCAGCGCCACAAAACGCTTTATTTTCTTGAGATTCAAAATGATTAGCAAGGATAAAAAAATCATTTTTGAAACGTGCCTGGGAAAGCATTTGAATGCCCATATCACTTGAAAAAGAAACCAGATCTACTTTGTCTTCGGTTTTTGAAAATGTGATTACTGGAATACAAAAAAAACATATCAATAAAATAAATTTTTTATTTACCATGATTAAACTCCAAAACAAAAAAATAATTAATTCAAAAAAGTCCTAAAGATTATTTTCTGAACTGCCGAAAGAAAAACCTAACCTTAATTAAGATAAAGGATCACCAAATTCGAAATGCTCAACCCTTGGGTTCATTTCTGGAGCATACTTTAAATTTTCAACTCTATTACCATCAATCGGGCCGAGCAAAGGTAATGTAAGGAATACATGTCGAAAAGACATTGAAAAGGAATCTAACTTATGTTTGCCATCTCCTATAGCGTACCACATTCCGTCAACGCAGCCAGGGGGCTCCTGAAATCTAATTTGCATTGCTAAATGGGTCGCCCATTTCTCAGGAGCATCTATGATGCTTTTCCCATCATTGCCTAGATTTCCATTTGGCATAACTACCTTGTGATAATTTTTCCAGGTATCACTACTCATATCTACAAAAATACATCCATCGATTACAATTTGAGCGTGGAAATACGGTTCACCATGTTTATTGAAATCTTTAAATCCTAGCACATCACCAGTCTGCGCCAAGATACCACTATTTTTTTTTGCTAATGGTATAAAATAGCTAAGTTGTTTTGCTTTCTTTTTTGAATCTTCTACATACATACTGATAAGGTCATCTAAGTAACCTAATTTTGAATAATAACCTTCCTCAGATGTTAAATCGGTTAAATTTTCTTTTAGCAATAGATTATTTGATATCAGATTTTTTTTACTATAGTTATATAAAGCTTCACCGGTGAGAACAAATTGATCTCCTTTATAATCATAAGGAAGGCCCATGAGTTGATCAAATATAAGTGCTACTAGACCTGTACAGTCAAACTCATTAGGAATGGAAGCAACTCTTTCTTCTAATGATTTTTCTTCAGGTTTATTATCTTCCTCATCTGGTAATTTTTTTCCTTCTTTATTTTTTTTAGCTTTTAAATCTTTTAAAGCTTTTAAATTTCGATCATATGTATATTTATGGCCGTATTTGTATTTCTTTTCTTCAAGAATCCTTTTCACAAAATACAATAACAACCTTTGGTAGTAGTTAACCTTCGAGTTCATGAGTTTATCGTATAATTCATTTAATCCATCAAATGTTGGATTTTCCGAATCTAAATTTTTATAATTATAATATTTTATATATTCAGGAGCTCCGCCCCATGCAATGGATACGTTGTTAGAAATATTGAGAGCGAAAAAAAAATAAATCATCAAAGAAAAACATTTCATTGGTCTAGTTTAATAAATTTAATTTTTTTTTATAACAGATGCTATAAACATTTCATGTCGAAGACGATAATGACTATCTTTTGTACAAATATATACTGATGCAGGTTTGGTTTTCAAGAAGGGTTCCGATTCAACGATTTGAATCGGAAGTGAGCGGTGAGACGCTGAGAAGTGTTCCTGCACGTCTCAAGCGATGTTGAGACTGTGCCAATGCACAGTCGAAGCGAAGTTCGACGCACTGGAAAATCAAAACCGCATCAGTATATTAGATTTGAAAAAGAAGATGCTAGACAGATCTTGAATTCAATCTCTGATTATCAGTTAGTTCCACTGAATTCTTGAAACGATGGGATAATGATTGGATAAATCAAACAATTTATTTTTCCGACGCGTACGAGAGGTGAAGCGAACTAATTGCTTACTTTCAACATGAATGATGGCATCGGCATTATTTCGAAGGAGGACGTAGTCTGATAACTTAGGATGGCCGCCCCGAGCACAAGTTCTGGTATTTTCCACTCCACCGACACTAAAGCGCAAATCGCCTTGCAAAAAATCATCGAGGCCACCCAAGAGGGAGATAAGTTTTTGATAATTTTTTGTATCGTAGGAATCAATCACCAAATCCCCCACAATAAGTTGCGCAACCTCTGGGCGCTTATTCTCATCAAGCATTTGTGACATCAAATGGAGTTGATGTTCTCTCACTCTTTGATGGGCCTCGTCTTTCCCATTTTGCAAGTGAGTGGTGAGAACTTGAATCGTTTTATCTTCTGCTAATTTTACTTCAAACAAAAAGGCGCCCTTAGAATAACAAGCATCCTCACCAAAAAGATTAACATAAGGTTTAAACGAGACACTTTTGAGTGGGAACTTGGAAGCAACCACAAAACCCGGAGTAAATTTTTTATGCTTGGATGTTTTATCGGTCATTGCGATACGGTAAGGATATTGTACTGCCAACTCTTTTAAGATTCGATTTTGTATATTTTTTCGGTAGACCGCCTGAAGGATAATGAGGTCGTAATTTTGTTCTTTCAATATTTCGATCGTGGCCTTTTCTCGTCTTCTACTTTCACAAAAATTCCCAAGTCGTGTCGCCTGATCAACATTCCAAGAAATCATGGACCATTCAAAATCAGTGGAAGCATCAGAAGCAAAGGCATTTTGTATCACTGATCCTTGAAAAAAGAGGATTAAAAAAATTACATAGCGCAAAAAAAACATAAATTTTTCCTTCTATTGCTCTAGTAGAGAGACAAAAACTGCAAAATCGTCAATTCCTCATTAGGTTATAAAAAATGAAACAAATAATATACTTTAGTCTTTGAGAGAAAGATGAAAGTAAGTTTAAGTAATACCATGAACTATTGGCCCCTCAGAAAGATGACCATTATCTAGACACATCGTAAAAAAATGACTTGATCCATGCCAGCAAGAACTATCCCTTTTTTTTTAAGCATATAATGGTACTCAAAATGAGGTATTTTATGGCCGTGATTAAGAATTTTTTTCCTTTCTCTTCACTCGCTTCACTTTTGATACTTACTCTCACCCTCTCTCTGGCCGGGTTAACTTCTTGTTCTTCCAAGAAAAAATCTAGCACCGTGGCACCGCAATACAATCCTGGCAATCCCAATTTCAACTCAAACCCTGTTAATATCAACCCTAACCCCACAGCATGGAGTAATAACGGTGGCGGTTTTATGTGGAATTTTGAATATTATTTTTATGACTCGCAAAACGCCTGTTCAACAGGAAGACATATGGCCCAAGGATATAATAAAAGAGAAGTAAGAAATGCTATTTGCCAAGAATTACAAAACGCTCAAATCAACAACAATTGTGCAGAACAACAGCGTCGTCAGTTGTTTCGTCAATATTGCTCATGTCGCCGAAGATGCTGGAACAGCAATTCCTATTTTTCTTTTGGAGCGAATGTCCAAGTGAGAAGGGAAAATATGCCAGGCCAAGATCAAGGCCAACAAATGCCGGCCCATCAAAACTTTGCTCAAGAATCGAGAGGAAATTCCACTCGTCAATGGTAGGTAGATAAGATTATTGGAAGGTTCTTAAGAAACTTTCTGTTGTGATTGCTTGGAAGGCGCCGCAAGGCCTGCCACACTATTACTTGTCATGATTTCTGAATATAGAGTACCTGCTTCAGTAATGAAGGGAAGCACGATACATTGTCCGGAACCAAAATGTTTCACTTTGTGATCTTTCCCCCAAACGCACGAAGGTAAGGCAGACTGGATGGAATAGCCTAGGGACATCAGCTCTAATTTTGCTTGCCCCAAAATCATGTTCGCCAACTCTCCCACCAAATCCACATATTTTTCTTCGATGGTTTTAATTTCCTCACCAAGCATATTGGAAGCAATTTTATTAAAAATAGGCTCCATAATACTAATCGCTAAAGTTCCATTAAATGTTTCAGAATTGATAGATATAATTCCGCTCACATCTCCCATCAAAAGCGGATCTGTTTCTTTTTTAAGAAATGGCTTACCTGGAGTTATTTCCATAAAGCACTGAACCTTAAAAACTTTTCTTGTCGCATTCAAAAAAGGGTTGATAAAGTTCGCATCAAAATCTTTACTTTTTGCCAAACCAAAATCAACTAAGGCCCCCCTAAGACTAAGTTTATTGACGAGTAGCCTATCTAACCCCTGATTTTTGATAAAATCTAAAATGACTTTATTAGCGGAAACCAAGCGAACACCTCCGTTCACCGATTTCACTGACTTATGAACGCCTGCGATTTCACGCAAAATTCCACTACTAATGGAGCTACATTCACTGCACTGAAAAATGACATACTTAAGTTGAGACTCTTGCATTAACAACTGAAAGCGATCAAGCAACCCGGTATCTGTCGTTGCCGCACCACACTCACCTTTGAGATGAATTAAAATATAGCTATTTTGATTGACGACTTCAAATGGCATATAATCCTCTCTCTAGCTTCCCGTATTTTTAAATTTCTCTTGTTCAAACTCTCTTTGAACTTTATCCAGGGCCGTAAATAAATCTTGATTTTCAAAAGGCTTCAAAATATAGGAAGTAATTCCATATTTTTTTATCGCTTCAATTTGTTCAGGATAAGTTTCAGCAGTGAGCATAATAATTTTTGGAAAAGCATTGAACTCATTCACCAATCTAATTTTTTTTAAAAACTCCAGCCCAGACATATTGGGCATCATCCAATCTAAGACAATCACATTGATCGGTTGGCCATCAAGAAATTTTTCCTGAAGAATTGTCTCGGCATCAATCCCATCTTTTGCTTCATAAATTTCTAATGGCCTATTCCATTCTTTTACGTAGCGTTTAACTACTTTTCTTAAATTTTCTGAATCATCAACAATTAATAATCTCATCTTTTGGCCCTACAAAATAAAAAATAGAGGAAGCTGGATTTCAAAACTCGTCCCTTGTCCTTCAGTGCTCTTTACTTTTATCGATCCACCAATATCTTCGATGCTTTGCTTTACGGCACTCATCCCCACTCCCCTTCCAGAAATTTCCGAAACCTCATCTTTATCTTTGGTCGATAGGCCATCGAGAAATATCATGGGATATATTTGCTCATCGGTAAGTTTATCTACCATCTTAGAATCCATTAATTCGTTCTTTATGATAATGGCACGCAATTTTTGGGCGTTGATTCCCTGGCCATCATCTTGCAAAATGACTTGAAAATTTTTTTGATCTATTTTTTTAAACTCCAACCTGATTGTCCCATTTTTAGTTTTACCGGTGGATTCTCTGATGAGAGGTGCTTCGATTCCGTGATCAATGCAATTTTTTACAATATGTCCAAGCCCCCCCTGCAATAAATCAATGATCGGAGGGTCGATCTCAAGATACTCATCACCAGAAATCACGAGCGCCACTTCTTTATTCAATGTCGCGCTCACTTCACTAACCATTTTCTCCACAAAGGGCCTGAGTATGGAAATAGGTTTTGCCCGCAATTTTAAAAGACCTTCGAGGGCATCGATGCTCGCCGTTTCTAGTTTAAGTACTAATTTTTGTAATTCCTTAGGAAAAGGTTCATCAAAAAATTCTTGGCCTAACTGCATAGCAAAAGTTGAAAGCTGAACTTTTATTTGCATAATTTTTTTTAATTTATCTTGCAAGTGTGAAAGTGATTCATGTTTGATACGAAGAGTTTCGTTTCGATTTTGGATCGCATTTTCTTTAGAAACCTGAACCTCATCCTCTTTTTTTAAGGATTTACTAATCACTTGATTTTTCAAACTCTCCAAAGTCACTTTAAATATATCTTTAAATTTGGGAATAACATCTTCGGTTAATTTTTTATCTTTTAAATCCTGAAAGAGGGAATCCATAGACTTGGTGACAGTTTGAAGTGTAGCAATGGCAGAAGGATGTCCATAGCACCTAAGGCCCATGATACTTTGAACAAATGTTTCCGTTTCATGAATGAAAAGTGCCAACATGGGGTAGCCCACCGCTGCACTTACTCCCTTGATGGTGTGGAGAATGCGATAAATTTCTTTATAGTGAGTCTCATTAATTTGATCACCAAGAGTTAATAATTCCATAAAACGATTTAATAAATCCCAACTTTCATCTAAAAATCCCGTCTCTAATTCCTCTTGATCTCCACCTAAGACCATAAATTTTTTTCGAGATCGATCAATCGCTAAATGTATTTCTTCTTGTTTTAGAGGCTTCAAGCAATACGCTTCGATCCCCATCTTTAGTAAGAGTTGTTTTTCTTGATCACTATCTTCAGCTGTCATAATAGTAATAGGGATATGATGAAACATGGGGTGTCTCTTTACCCAACTAGTTAATTCAATGCCATTAATTTCTGGCATATTTAAATCGGCAAAAATAAAAATGGGATTCTTCTCGCTTGCCTGGCCTTGGGACTCTAGGGCCGTAAATAATTCCTTTGCTGATCCGACGTCAAAAATATCAAATTCCGGATTAAATTTTTTTATAAAATTTGAAGATAACTTACGTGCCAAGGAATTATCGTCTACTAAAAATATTTTGGCAGCACCCATATTTCTTTTCTACCTATTTTGGATTTGATTCGATTTATTCCTATCGGCTAAAGAGGAAAATTTTTTAGGGACCTATCATTATTTATTTATTATTTTAATTTGCCGAGTAGCCATCAAGCACAATTTTGTGGACTACATCAATCATCTTTGAACATTAAAGATGAATGAGCATGAATAAGCATGAATAAGGATATTTTTATGCAAGCGATGGTATGCTTGAGAACGTTTAAGTCATTTCTTTTTTTTATCTTTCTTTTTTTATT
>JARXAH010000016.1 GCA_029865945.1 Bacteriovoracaceae bacterium
GCGCTGACACTCAATGAGCGATGCTTCCACCACATCTTGGATCTGCTGACGCGATTGATTCACTCGCATCAACGCTACCTTAAACACACGCGCCAGCAACGATGATGACCTCGAGCAAAGCTGTATCGCGTACTGCACTTCATTATGCAAAACAAATTTCTTCGTCTCCGCAAGAAAGCTCGCACTATCAACCTGGTAGTACCTTAACTTTAAAAACTTCATCACCCCAATCGCCATTCCACAGCACCACTGGAAGATGATTAACCACAAGAACATGTCCCCTTCTTTGAGGACCTTGATGATCGCATCTAAGGTGCTGAGTTCTTCGTTCATTCGGACGCTCCTGATAAAAAAATAGAATGGTTGTGGTTCTTCTCGGCAGGAATAAAATAATATTAATGATTGTGTTGGCGGATAAAATACGAGGAAGAAAAATGAGACGTTAAGTTAAGGCCTTGGGCAAAAACCATCCATCTCCTCTGACTTGCGGCCCGCAATATCAGACTGACATAGTTGATCAGTATTAAAAACAGAGCGAACAACACAATCACCTTGCTGTGCCTTCATCTGGGTTCGACATCGGCGATAGTTGGCCGAATCCACACAATACCAACGGCGATTTCCACAATTATAAACAAGCCCTCGCCCTTGAGCTAAATAATTTACTGATCCGCCCTCTCCTTTAGTCGGTGCGACGTCTCGAGGCGCACCAGCACTTTCGGAGTTATTAGCAGCATCCATCGGTTTTTCAACGGCCGGATGTTTTTGAAATGACTTCCATAAAAAAAATCCCAGTATCACGGCAACAATAAAAGCAACAAATCGTAGGGATCTTTTCCACGCACCCACATTCCAGGCCACCATCACTACAGAGCGTCCGCCTTTTAAAACGCGGGTTCGATCCATTAATTTGATTCGTGTGCTTGTTTGATCATTGTCATCATCATGCTTCGCCATGAAATATCCTTTTATTCTTTATTCTATTCTCATGCGCTTCGGCCAAGAGGTAAACTAAAAATAATATACCCATCGCACTTTGGTTTTCAGGGTGCGTATTCGTCGTCGACGTATATCCATACGCCTTCCTCCTCATCCACTACCCTGAAAACCAAATTCCAATGGGTATAAAAGTGATAATGATTCAGAATTGAAACGAATGGGTCAGGTAATCAAAGATAGCATTTAAAAACTCTAATAAATTAAATCGAACTAGAGGTAAAACTAAATGGATAGTTGACTTGCGCAGGACCACCCTTTGGTGATGGGAAAGGAATGGTAGTTATCACCCCTGAAACGCAACCATGTAGAGTGGCATCGTTGAGTGCCGATTGTACAACGCGAACTCCTGACGCGCGGCCGCCAGGTTGAATCGACCACTCCATTTTGAGTGATCCACTGAGCGAGGGTTTTGAAAGAAGTGCTCGCTCATAACAATAACGAATTTTACTCATGTATTTTTCGATGGCCCTTCTCACTGCATCTTTATCAATATTTCCAGAAACACTCATGGAACCTCCTGGACCAAAAGAACCTGATCCACCAGCGCTATGAAGTCCATTGACGCTCACTTTTCCTTGAACAAAATTGAGGGATTTTCCATTGGCGACTCCATTAATTTCTCCATCAGAAACCACCGGGCCCGTAGCAATACTTCGCGACCCCTTGGTATTAATAGGGCCGTTACTTGAGCCCACTGAGTCGGCACCAATCTTCGCCAACATATTTTTTCCGGTCACATCCTTGGCCCCCGCGAGTCCGCGTCCGCCGAGAAATTTATCATTTTGATTAGAGGTGTTCGGAACCGCCTGCAATCCTCGGTCATTACTTAAAAATCCTAAGGATGAAGAAATTTTTGATTTTGCTTGCGCAATTTTTTGCGCCTGAGCTTTCGCAGCAATATCTTGGGCCGCCCGTGGATTGACAGGGCCAGTGCCCCCAACTTTAGGTGGGCCAGCTTGAACTACTAATCGTTTTGGTGGTTCTTTTTTTACCACCGTTTTTTGAACGGGTTGTGGTTTTTTTACTTCAGGTACTGGCTTCGGTATTTTTGGTATGGGTTTTTTTTCCACAACTTTTTTAGGTGGCTGTGTAGGTTCTGGCTTTGGTTTTGGTGGCTCAGGTGTTGGCTCGGCCTTGACAATTTCAGGCGCAGGGGTTGGAGCGGGCGTAGGAGCTTCTAATATTTCAGGCCTTAAAATAACAATGGTTTCTTCTTTCTCTTTTACCTCTACCACTTCTCGCACATGAAAGAGTGAAAGAATCATGAAGGGAAGAAAAAGACCCAAAGATAATTTTAAAAAATTTAAAAATTCTTCACGCCCTGGCCATGTCAGCCATAAAATAAATCCTGGCAAACTTTGAGAGCGCCTGATAATTATTTCATTCACGCCACTGGCCATGCGAAATTCTTGAGCTTTCTCTGTGGTTCCTTGCCCAATACTTTTTGAATCTAGCTTGCGCCATTGAGATGGCAAAGTAATGGCCAATTTTCCTTCCTTCCAACTTAACCAATCTTGTTCTTGAGGAAGGAGCTTCTTCATTTCAGGCGATACGTAAGAGTAGAGATGATTCACATATCTTGCATTCAGAGGTAATAATTCAAAATTGACAATATTTCCGTAGGATAAAAACATCACTTCTAAAACTTCTGAAGTTGTTTTTTGTTTATTGGGAAGTAACGCCCGCACTTGTTGGGAGTTAACATCTATATAGTCTTGAAATCGTTCCCTATCTGATTCGATAGGAATTAAATCACCTGGAGTAAATTGACTCTCATCAAAGACCACCGAAGAAGAATGGGGCGTAGAATTTGAAGTTGATTTTTTAATGGGAATAATATTTATATTTTTGACGAGTTCAGGTTTTTGATTAGATTTACTTTGAGGGTTAAGTTTAGGTATTAGAGGAAGCCTCGGTGTTTTCGTATCCTCATTTTCGTTTTCACTTTCATTCTGATTATTGATTAATTTTAGGTTGGGACGTTTTTTATCTTCCTCCCTACCGCTGCCATTAATCAGATCAATATTTTCTTTGATAGCAGGAATTTGCAGACGAAATTCTCCACAAGTAATCCATTCACTATCACCGAACTTAGTGAGAAAATTTTTTTTATCTGAAAAACGAGTAAACTTAAGATCTCCATTCTCGATCTGTAAAACTCCATATCGCCTGGCGACAGAAGGATGCTTAAGACAAATTCCGCAAGAGGGATCACTTCCTACGAGGTAGGACTCACCTTCACTAACGGCCCAAGACTCCGACAATCCTTTCTCATTCACAATGATCAACGTAAACGATCTCGTTTCCGCTGCCAGTTTATTCGCTAGCATGACACCTCAATCTTTTGATTTCGAGCGAACCACAAACTTATAATTATCAAAACCCGACTTCGACGCTATCAGCATCAACTTCTCCATTTGCTCATACTTTAAATTTCCATCCAATATAAAATTTATACTCTTATGTTGCTCATCCTTGGCCCCAAACTTCTTCAAGAACTTTTGCTTCTGCAATTCAAACTCTTTCTTAAACACACTCTCCAATGCTTCCTCATCTCTTTGCGAATCCAAGTTACCCAACTTTCTCTTCTCCAAAAACACTTCCTTATCCGACGACACCTGGATAATGATCGCTTCCTTCCCCATCTCAAGTGATTCCGAAAATGGTGGATTCACATTCTTAAGCGGATCAATCGAGAGCACTGAAGGGTTATAGGACATCAACAAAAAGAATAGTAAAATAATTAACACATCTAAGAGCGACGTTAAGTTCACTTCATCCACGTCCTGACTAGACACTGGTTTCTTATATTTTTTTTGATAAATACTTAACTGGTAATGCTCAGACACTTCTACTCCCTCGTTTCAAAAGCGATATTGCGAAAAAGTAACTTCATCTTCGCATTACCCTTAGCATCTTTCCCTGCTGACATCCGCTGTTGCACCGAATCCACCACCGACACTATGTGATTAAAATCTATATCCTTGTACGGCTTGATGATCATCGAATTCTCATCCGGATTCTCTGACTTTATCTTTCTCATAAATTCTTTTAAACGAGTAAGACCTTCTTTATCATACCCAAATGTCTCTACCACTTTCTCATCCACTCCTTGCGTAAATTCCACTTTCTCTTTCCCCAGTTGCAACTTAAATTGCTTCTGCTCTTTTGAATCCGGAGGGGTCGCCTGGGCATTCTTCGTCACCGGATTTGACGACGCTATCTCAAAGTATTCAAAAAACTGCACACTCATCAATAAAAAGAAAATAAAGATAAAGATCACATCCATCAAAGGAATAATGTTAATCTTGGGTTCGTTACTGTTACTGCTTACTGACATACGTAGTTACCTTAATAAAATTTACGCCACGTGATCCGTTGAGCGGTACTCTTCATTCTTTCTCGTTCCTATCAAATCAATCAAACGCATGCTGTATTCATCTAGCTCAGACAACATATGGTGAATCTTCGTGTGAAGAAAATTGTGAAAAAGAAGAAGCGAAATCGCTGCCATGATACCCACCGCCGTCGCGTTCATCGCTGTCGCAATACCAAGCGCTAAGATCTTTGCCTTCTCTGAAGGATCCACTCCCGCTACCGCACTAAATGAAATAATCAAACCGTGAATCGTTCCCAATAATCCAAAGAGCGTAGAAAAGTTAGCAAGTAACCCAAGCCAACTGATATGAGAACTCGCATTGCGCTGACACTCAATGAGCGATGCTTCCACCACATCTTGGATCTGCTGACGCGATTGATTCACCCTCATCAACGCTACCTTAAACACCCTTGCCAGCAGCGATGACGACCTCGAGCAAAGCTGTATCGCGTACTGCACTTCATTATGCAAAACAAATTTCTTCGTCTCCGCTAGAAAGCTCGCACTATCAACCTGGTAGTACCTTAACTTTAAAAACTTCATCACCCCAATCGCCATTCCACAGCACCACTGGAAGATGATTAACCACAAGAACATGTCCCCTTCTTTGAGGAACTTGATGATCGCATCTAAGGTGCTGAGTTCTTCGTTCATTCGGACGCTCCTGATAAAAAAGTAGGATAGAAAATAGTGGCCCACAAAACGGCCAATACTATTCATCCTACCGTAGGTAAAAAAAAGGAAACAGATAGGTAAAATTTGCGCAGGAAATTCACTTTGATTAGTATTCAGAATTCTTATCTGGTGTCGTTTCCAGAGAAGGTTGATCAGAGTTCCAGTTGAAGGCGAATGTAATCACCATGACATGCAAGATAAGCGCAATGATGAGATAAATCCCATTATTTTTATTCACAAAATAAAGAAAATCTTCGTGCAAAGTAAAATAGGCGGAAGTTCCATCCGGTTGTTGCAACTTAAGTGGCCGATCAAAATCCATTCGTATCTCGCGGCCATCTTCTGGGGAAATTAAATAGTGGTCATGCTGATCAACAAGTCCGCTCTTAAAATAATAGGTAGAGTTTTTTAGTTTTATGCGAAAATTTTTTCGATCAGAAACGGACAACTGCTTGTCCACTAAGCGTTCGCTGCTCGGTGAAGACTTATACTTAATATTTAATATTTTTTTCTTTCTAAAAAAGAAATGTTTGATCTTCTTCATCAATAATTCATATTCTCAATTTCTTTTCTATATTCTGTTCTTGGTTTCACGAAATTAATTTCTTCATTAGGATTTTGTAAAATAAGCAACATATTTAAGTTTCTCGCTTGGCCGTGAACTTCAATGGGAGCGTTAGGATCGCGAGCAGGAGCACGAGACGCAGAGGGAACGATATTATTTGATAGGGATCGTTGCATTTGACTAGTTTTTGGTTTCACTTTTGTAACGTTGGCGTCTTGAGTATTTTTAGTTTGTGTTTGTTTTTGAGTTTGAGTTTTCGTTTTAGTTATCATTTTTGACACACTTTTAGCATTCCTTGGTGCCTGGCCTTTTTGTGCATACGAAAAATTAATAACATTAATGAAGCCAATAAAACCAAAAATCAAAAACATCACGACATAAATAAAATTCTTACGCTTCAAACTAAACCTTTTGTTTTTTTAGATTCCCTAACTGATTTAAAACTTTCCATCCCATGTAGCGCCGCCTATTAGGTTCCATATCTTCGGTAGTATTGTTTTTCTTCATTCAAATCCTGATTGACGATTTCTTTTATTGGACGAAAGACCACTAAGTGAGTAATTTCTGAAATGATTTCCTCGTATTTTCTGAGAATAGAATTTTCTTTATTGGTGAGCCAGGTAGAGAGCACCATACATGGAATCGCCACCATGATGCCCATCGATGTGATATTCAAGGATGTAGATAATTCTTTTATTAACATTCCAGATTGGCCGGCGACGTTCAATCCCACTAAAGAGGGAATGATAGGCATGAGACCTTGAAGGGTTCCTAACAGGCCGAGGAGTCCGGCCACTTTAGCACTCAGACTTATGTAGTTGGTTCCTGATTGAAGATGAGGAATAAATTTTTGTACTTCAATATGTGACGCCGACTTAACCGCCTCAGCACTCTTGTTAGAGTTGTAGAGAATGGCGGCGAGCACTTTTGATAAGGGATGGGTAGTCGTTAAGCAGTGTTGATAGGCCTCTTGCAATCGATTGTCTTTGACGAGGGCCTTAATTTTTGAAAAAAATTTTGCGTTGATGGTAAAGTTAAAATTTAAATTGAGATACTGTTTGATCGCTATGGCAGTCGCAAAAACTGAGACCACCAAAATTGAAATCATGATCACGCCGCCGCTTAATAAAAATTTGAGATTCGAACTTAAATCCATTGTCGCTCCCAAAGGAGAAAGGAAGGCACAAAAGATGGGCCTCCTTATTAGGATTATTTTGCGATAGATTGGAGGGAGAAAACAGCAGGGGAAAAATCTGCAGGTCTCAAAATTTCAAACGGCCGCACGCATCGAAACATTCTTATTATAAAATCTTCTGAATCTGAAAATGCTTCAAAAATACCTGATCATAATTATCATCTGGAAATAATTCTCTGGCCGTATTAACAATGGCAGTCGCCATTTGAGGCATCTTCACTCCAGCTCCCAGGCCAAAGTGAGCTTGTAAAATAATTTGATCAATCGTACTTTTCGGAACTCCAGATTTAAACAATTCTAGGAAAGCTTGAAATAAAGGTGTAGACCACATTTCATCAGAATTTCCTCCATTCACTGTTCTATGAGCATAATAAGTTTTTGTAGGATCATAGGCAGGTGTTACTGAATCTAACTTTCTTCCTGGCCAACATTTGTTGTGTCCATCCCATTTGAAAACCCAATTTACATGAGGTTCAAAAAGTCCTTGGGGAGTTGAGGCACTATGAGAGGCCGCCCAGTAATCACCAAAACCTTCTCCCATGGCACCCGTATCGCCACCACGCCAAGAAGGGTTGATATGATGTTGAATAGCGTGGCCTAATTCGTGAAGGATCACTTCTGTATCTTCATTATCATCAACGCAACCATGTCCAAAAGCTAATCGCCTGTTAGAAGGAATATAGTGTGAGTTGTCTGCTCCATTATCACCATCAGCATCTACTTCGATGGCCACAGGAAAAATCACTTTATTTCCCACAAATCCCATAGATTCCAAATAGCGAATACTTTTATCGATGTGGTAGTAGGTCATGACATCCGTAAACCCAGACTGATTGCGCTCAAAATTCCAACTTCCATCGGCGGAATTCGTAGGTGCGATAGCGGGAGGTTCAAAGTCAACTAAGGCAACTTTAGATCCTTTTAATAAATATTTTCCCTCATCTAAGGTGATTTCTTGTAAGTCCACTTTTAAGTACGCCGCAATAAAATTTTCTGCAGGGGTCGTATCTTCTAGATCATAGCGGCGTAAAGTAACCACGGGATTGGGATCAAAGACGATTGCCGATCCTGAAGTAAGTTCAACAACGGGTAGTGTTTGAACTTTGCTAGCGTTTCTATATTGAAACGTTCTTAAGGCCTTAGAAAAGGGAATGACTTTTAATCCTTTTAAAGTAGCTCTAGATTTTAATTGAAACGCCTCTGATGGGCCTTCTACTTTCATGCGAGGAAGGGACGCACTCTCAACACTTAAAATTTTTCCATTCAAAGCATCCACGATAAGATTGCGATGACCATAAGGATTGGAAGTGGCCAAATAAACTTTATAAACTAACTTAGAATCTTGAGACACGATTAACTTAACTTCCGGAGCTTCCATCATTTCGCCCGACACGTTTAGATGATTCCATGCCTTTTCCATTGCCGCTTGCGAGCTGAGTGCGGGATGAGTCGTTAAGGATTTGAAGGAACTGCTAGAAGTAGTGGAATCATAAATGGATTTAACTACTGATACTTTTAAATCCGTAGTCACCACTAACTGTGATCCTTCAAGTTCGACACCTTGAACTTTTTGCTGAAAAGTAAAATGCTTGCCCAGCAAACTTTCTTTTACTTCCACTAGTGTGAATTGATCGGGATCTAAATTGAGATTTAATTCTCCGAGAGATGTTTTCAACAACTCTTCATGAGAAGAAGACTTACTCAGTTTAAGATGAATTTGTCCGTTCAAATAATGAGCTGTCCCTGCATAAAGAGAGGAATAGAAAAATGAACATAGCAGTGCTGTACTAAAGATTTTCAATGTCTAACTCCTTGACTAAAAAGATAATCTAGTTATTCAAGGTTAAGAGTTTTGAAACCTGTTAGGGTACTAATTTGATCTAAAATATAATTTGCTTAAATCCATGCGGGATAAAAACTATTTCAGACAACTAATGATAGTGAGATAAATATTGAATAAGTAAGGATCTTGTTCCATTTTTTTGAATAAATTTTAAAAAAAAAGAATCAAAATCCTATAATAGCAGTCAACTTTCTAGTCATTATCTTGACCAATCAGCTCGCTTGCGAGGGCCACCTTGTCCACTTCCGCCGCCACTACTTCCACCACGGTCACTACCGCGATCACCTCGGTATCCACCACCACTTCCACCTGAGCGGTATCCACTTCCGCCGCCACTACTGCGATCACTTCCTCCTCCTCTAGATCCACGATAAGAGGACGATCCGCCGCCACGATAGTTGGAATTGGAAGATGACGAAGAAGATGAGTAAGCTCCTCCAGAATTGGCATCAATAGGAGGCAATTGATCAAGATTGATAAAATCTTTGTTGAAGAGAATCGTAAATAAAACTTTAGTCATTTGCTCAAAATCTTTTTGAGTTAAATCACTTAGGTCTAGTTTAAATTGATCCACTAACTTATCAATTTTGAAATCATTCCCTTTCTCTTGAACTTTGGTAATAATGCCTTTTAATTTTTCTAATTTTTCTAAATAGATGGATTTTTTTAAATCATCTAAGGTTGGAACCGCTCCTCTCGGGATTTCGGTGCGCAGCATTCGCTCTAATTGACGTAAACGTCCAGTGCTGCGATCCCCTACAATGGTCCACGCCACTCCCGATTTCCCACCGCGGCCTGTTCGACCAATTCGGTGAACATAAGTTTCTAAATCTTGAGGGAGTCCGTAGTTAATCACGTGGGTGAGATCATCCACATCAATTCCGCGCGCCGCCACGTCGGTAGCAATTAACACGCGAACTTTTCCTTCGCGAAATTTCGCCATCGCTTCATCGCGACTCTTTTGGGATAAATCACCATTGAGTGCGAGTGCCTTTAGGCCCTGATTTAAAAAATATTCACAAATGGAAGTTGTTTCAGATTTCGTTTGGCAAAAAACGATTCCATGAAATTCTCTCACTGATTGCACGAGGCGAGCAAGTAAAGGCCTTGCACTTCGATCATTAACCACGTAACTAAATTGAGCAATGTTAACGTGAGGCGTAGATGTTTTTTGAATTCTCACTTCTCGGTGATCTGGCAAAAATTTGGTAATCAAGCTTTTAATTTCGTGAGGCAGTGTTGCAGAAAACATCCACACTTTACGCGTCGGGGAATTTGTCGATTCCATTAAAAATTTCACCGCATCTAAAAACCCACGGTTCAACATTTCATCGGCCTCATCTAAAATTAAATGTTTCACCGATGATAAGTTCAAAAGACCTTGGTCATGCAAGTCCATGATACGTCCAGGCGTTCCCACGACTACATGGGCACGTCTTCGTCTGAGCGGCTCTACTTGAGGAGCGTAAGCAGATCCACCGTAAATAGGAACCACTTGAATGGGTCGATCAAAGGAACTTCCCAATAGCAAATGGGCCTCTTCGGTCACTTGCTTAGCAAGTTCTCGAGTGGGAGTTAAGATGAGTGCTAACACATCACTTTGCGCGGGAGCGCTCTGCAATTTAGTGAGAAGCGGGAGCAAAAAGGCCAGGGTTTTACCCGTACCAGTTTGTGCTTGTCCTATAAAGTGAGTTGAGTCAGTTAATAAAATGGGTAGCGCTTCTACTTGGATCGGTGTCGGAGAAGTAATTCCTTGCTTCGTGAGCGCTTCGATTAACTTGGGACTGATTGGGTACTCAGAAAATAGTACTTCAGTGACTGGAACAGTTTTTTCAACGGCCTTTTCTTTAGCTTTTTCCATGGTAACAACATCCTTAAAATTTAGATCATTTTCAGATCATATTGAGAGCAATTATAGATAAATAAACAATTTATTTGTATAATGAGAATTTATGTAGGCCTTTAGTACTTACGTGTTTGATCTCAATTAAGCAACAAAAATCATTTAATAATCGTAACAACTTAAGTAGGTCGTAGGTCACCGCTTTAAAAAATAATACGGGAAACATAAGTCAAATGGTTACGTCCCTGACCTAATTTCTGGTCCCCACTCGCTTGCTTACTGTGATCCTTAGCATCCCCTGCCCCTAACTCCCCAGAATGTGATTTCTGCGAAGCATAAACAAGAAGAGCATCTAGCGGTGACTTTATATCGGCCATCAAAGAAGGGTCCACTTTTACATTTTTATTTAAGCAGTTTTTGCTCAATCGACGGTAATCTTTGGAACTTAATAATTCTAAAGTTTCAGCACTGTTGTTTGTTTTCTCTTGAAAAATCGACATAAAAGTCAAATCCGTATTATCAGACAGATAATCTTCAAAATGTTCATGAGATCTGGCAACCGCCGATTCCATGATATGGTCTTCAAATTTTGCTAAATCCTGGTGAAAACATTGATCAAATTTTTTTGCACGAAGACAAATTTTGGCGACTTCGTCTTTTTCAAAATCTAGCTGGATTTTAGCTTTTTGAATTTCTCGTTGCAATTTCAAATACATTTTTGAGGCCGCATTGTCCTTATCATTTTTCATTTTTTCTTTTAAATGATTCTTAATCTCGGCTAAATCTCGCTGATAATTTTTTTCAAAAATCGCTCTCCCCTTGCCCTCTCCTTCATCATCCATCTCCAAGAGCGCCATATTGGCGGCGTAATTTGCATCGCCTCCATATTGACTATCCGTTTTCCAAGTGGCCTTTAAAACTGTGTCTAATAACTCATTATCCTGAGTAGTCATTATTTGGGGAGAATTCAACAAATCCTTCAGTTTATTATTGGTCACAATAACTTCACTGATCATTTGCTCTAAATAGTTAGTTTGCTCTAGATTTTCCACTAAAGTTGCAAAAGCATAAGCACAGTTAAGAGAAGAAGTCCCCGAGCTAGAAGGTTGGGATCCCTTAACTTCTGAATAAGACTTAGTTGCCATACCAAGAAAAAGGATGAAACTTAAAAAATAAGATATTTTTTTCATACTAAAATTCCCAAATGACCATTTCTATAGGGATCATTTTAGCACCACCCGTCCCAAATACCTTTTGGTAGATTTTTAGTTTGTAAATTTTGCGCTTTCAAAAGTAGAAATTTCTTATTCAGGTGTCAAAAAAATAAGCAAAATTTAAGGTTACTAAAATTTATACCTCAAATAGGAGAGGATGGAAGGTAGGTCCTTGTCGATCCTAACCTCAGGATTCAAACATTGTTTCAAAAATGAAGCTTTATTGGTATCTAAAATCTGATCATCAAGGGACAATTGATAATCGCCCTTATCCCATGTAAAAAAAAGTCCCTTCATCGAAAAATCTCCGATTTCATTTCTCTCTTTAGTTTCTATTGCGATGATCGATTGTTTATTTCTAAAATCTATGTCTTTTTGAAGTTGCCACCATAAATCTTCGTAGCACCCTAACTTAATCGTTTTTTCAGTATTTAAAATCTGGGTATAGACTCCCAATTGATTTGTATGCACGCATGAATCTCTAAAAAAATTCTTAGCTCTTTGCCACTTATCTTCTATTTTCGTTAACTGCGATTGAATTTTCTCAAATTCTTCTTGGCGCTTCATCACTTTATTTATTTGATCGCCCAGCAACTTTACGGCCGCTTGCAACTGTGAATGATTGATTAATGTTTCTTCTGGTTGGCGAATTCTTAAATAATTTTTGGCATATCCCCTCATGATGGTTGGACGGTTTTTGATCTTAGAATAAAAATCGATACTTGTTAAAATCCTTGTTACTAGTTGTTGGTGAAAATTAAATTTTTCTTGAAATTCCAAAAGCGCGCTTCCATAACTCACGCAATCCAATGGATGACCTTGGGCCATTAGATTATTCGATAAACCCAAGGAGGAGATGAAAAAGGAGAAAGAGTAAAAAAAGATCAAAATTTTTTTTAATTTCATGTAAGCGATATAGCTTAATTTTTCTGAAATAGGAAAACTTAAAAAGCTGAGCTCGGGAAATCCGTCGGTCTGCTGTGTCGCAAGAATTGCTCTCTTCCTTGCATACCTCGGATTTACCGACTCAGGCTTTTTCACCAATACAGTTCTGATGTGTTTCACCGAGCTGAGGTTAAGTAGGTCTTAATGATTCGGTGGCCGCTCTCAAAATGGAGGCCACCGATGCCACCCACGTATTTCACTCACAAAGGGCCATAACGTCACTCACAAGTTTCCAAATGATATCAGTTTCAAAAATGAATTTCTGATAATTTCCTACAATCCCTCCCTTCAATCTAAGTCTCGTATGCTAAAAGGAATCTTTATTCCATTATTTCAACATGAGACTTCAAGACGATGATCGACAATCGGCCACTGAGATAACGATGAATTCGCAATTGCGAATTTTGGTGGAAGAATACTTGAAGAAAAATCCCTATCTCTCGTTAAATCAGCTGTCCCAAAAATCGGACGTTGCCTTTACGAGTCTAAGAAGGCTGACACAGACCGATTCCCAAGGGGATTTATCGCCCCATTTTGTTTTAAACTTAAGTTCCTTTTTGTTGAAAGAATATAATATTTCTCATCTCATCGAAAAGGCCAAGGGGCCATTAAAAGAATTTTTAAGCAAACACTTTTCTAAATTTTTTTCTACTTCAACTTCGCCTGAGATAAAATCTCAATCTTCAAGTGCCACCTCAAAAGTATCCTGGAATTGGGTCTCGCTCAATTCCCATTATTTTCTTTATATTTATTTAACGAAACGTCCGCTGGGACTCAATTGGAATCAATTACCCGATTCTTGGAAATTAGCTTTTTTAGATATTCATACTTTGTGTCTGGAATCCCATTGGGTGAGGATGGAGTGCAAAAAAAATACTATTTATTGGGCCGAGGAAACATTAGAAATCCCGGAATCCTGGAAGCAGAAACATGAACCCCTCTTGCTCCAATTTTATGAACAAACAAGTGAGCTCATCGAAAAATCTCCCATCATTGAGGCCGAGGTGAGCTGGAGTACGTTTGAGAAACTCTCTGCCATCCTAGATAGATCAAATTTAGAATGTATTAAAGTGATTCAAGCTGAAATGGAAAATGAAGAGGTAAAGGAAGCTTCGCCAAAATTAAGTATTTATCTTTCAACATCGCTAGGAGTTCGTGCTGGAGGCGCGAGCGAGTTCTTCACTTCACATCCCATGTCTAATTTAGGAAAAATCGGCCAATCCACTCCACCAGAACTAAATGGGTGACAGCGACAAAGGCGATAAGCACTCATCCCAAGTGCCTTGAGCGGGTGAGTTTTTTCAAAGCAAATTTTTGAATACTCCGAACAGGTGGGAATAAAACGGCAGTGATTCCCGAGCCAGGGAGAAATAAAGTATTGGTAGGCCCAAATAAGTTTTAAAAAAATAAATTTCACAATTCATCTTTCCTACTGAGTCACCAAATCAGGTGTGAAAGGTGCGGGAAGTTTCTTAAAGGTCATTAAACTTTCATTAACCCTTAAAAGCTCTGCTTCCGCCATCCAAAAAGTTTTGGCGCCATTGGATTCTCGAATATTATATTCACAAATATTTTTGGCCGCATTAAACCGAACTCCGACCACACTATTAACATGAAACTGATGGATATTTCCTACAGGGTTTCCATTGGCAGATAATAAATTATTCAATACTGCATAGCGGAAGTGATAAATTTTATCTTGGTTTGTATCGGTCTCATCGAGAGAAGCAAAGAGGTAAGGATTTTGTTTTTGTTCGCAAAAAATTTCTTTTGAAAGAGGTTTGCGGTTGGCAGGATCAATACACTTAGGCGCCATAAGTTTTAAGAAATTAACTTTAGTTTCGTTGGCCTCAGATAATTCTCTAAAGGATTTTTTGAAATCAGAAAAATCTAAGTGAAAATCTTTTTCAATGCTATCTAAACGAATTTTAATTTTTTCCGCAATGGAGGCGTAACCAAAAAGAGTGCTATTTTTAAAGAGGATTTCGTTTTCAGGATTAAGTTCGGCCCAAGTTTTGAGCAGGCCAAGACGGTTGTGCCAAGTCGATTGTGCTGTGGCCCGCAAAAAATTATTAAATCGATAATCAGTAAGTAAATTCACTTCAACATCAGGCAAATTTTCTGATTGGAATTTGTTGTGAAGAAAACGACTAAAATCTTTGGCAAGATTTTGATAAACGATTTTACATTTCTCTTTTGATTCGCGGCCGCGTTCATTACCAACTGCAGTTCCTAGGCAATTTTCTTGAATTTCATGAAAATATTTTGACGTTATTTCTAAATCAAAAGCATACAACCAACTTGTCACGAGGGCGGTTAAGTAGGTCGCTTCTTTGAGTAGCGGGTGATTGGGATTTTTCGAATACATGGAATAGTAAAGCTGAGCTTTTTCCCACTCTTCAAAAAAAACACTTGAGCTTGCTGGATCGGTGAGAATCATTTTTCCTTGCTCATTAAATGTTTCTAGAGAGTACCAACTATTTAAAAAGGAATTCCATTGTCCCACGATAGTTTTAGGAAGGGATTTTTTAATTTCTTCAAAGTCATTAAGTTCCTCCCACAGTTTTTTTAAGTTGGCCGAGATATTTATTGCCTTAAGATTGGCGGAGTTTTGTTGGCCGAGTTCCTCCCACATTTTTTTTATCTCAGCGGAGGCATTTTTCGTCACTGGATTTGATGAATTGTGTTCAAGGAAATAAATGAGCTCTAGAGGAGAATTTCGAAAATCGCAAACACCAATTTCTTTTACCTTGTTAAGCACGGAGCAAGGATTTCCCCCACTATTGATATCGTTATCAGCTTTCACAAGATTAAAATTTAAATAGGCAATATCCAAAAATGAAGGGGTGAATTCGCCATCCGTGACGGCGGTGATTGAATCTTTACTAAAATGGGCGTAACAAGTTCCCACCATAAAAATCTGTTGATCATCTCTTGGCTTGTTATAAAGAATCCCTGCCTTGCCAGATCCGCTATACCATTCCTCTCCCTCTAAATTCACGATAAGGTTGGGATCATGACAATCCAAGTAGGAGGAAAATTTTGATTTAAAGTTAAGAATTTCTGAAATTTCCCCTTTTAATTCTTGGGATTTCGCGCTGAGTTCTTTTAGACTTTCTCTCCAGATATGAGTCGGGGAGGAAGTGGATTCATTGAACGTCTGGGTAGAATCGCTATACTGTTTTTTGAGTTTGCCTAATTCTTGAGACAACTGGTCTTTGGTTTTTTTCCATTGGGTGAGGAGTTCTTTTCTTAAGGCCAAAACATCCCCGTCGGTAAGATTATTTGCTGTCCCCTCGCACAAATTGATGGGGTTAATGGCCCCTACCACGTACTTCACTTGAGATAATTGAGAAATTTTAGGCCCGAGGCACATTAAGTATTTTCTCTCTGTCTTAAAAAACCGTAGTTGATACTTTTCTTCCAACATCCTCTGTTTTTCCATGAGAACTTTGAGCTTAGGATCGTAGGATTTAATTTCCACGAGCTTGGCCTGAATTTGGGTGTTTAACTCACTTAAGTGAGGGCCCAGAGACGATTGAGTTTGGTCATTTTGAGCGAGGGATTGGTTCAGAAGGCTGATAGAAGCTTGAATTTCCTCTAGTTTACTTTTATCAGAGGCCAGTTTTTTGTCCAAGTAGGTTTGGGCGTAGGAATCTTGATCATTTTTAGAGGGAAATTTTTCCCCTAGGGCCGAAAAATTTATGATAAAACTGCCAATCGAAAACAAAAAGAGATCCATTAACCGGGCCAAGAAATTTTTACAAACATCCATGGTGAAAAATCCTCACAAAAATTGAACAATATATCATGAAAAAGTCTTGTAAACTGTGACAGTAAGAGTCATTGTTGTCTACGGTTTAGTCCTTACATTGGACATCTTTAAGGTGGGAAAAATGAGTCAATTAACAAAAAGTATCAGAAATGATGCAGAAAATTTTTTGAAAAAATCTTATCTTGATCATCATCAAATCGATGCCAAGTTGATAGAATATTTTAATAATCGGCAATTCCAATCCTCTTTTTTTAGTTTAAAAAAGTGGAGGCCCGCACGTCATCAATCAGCTTTAGGATTTATTCTGTCTTTTATCGGAGGAGTTCTGGTGTCCATTTGGCTATTCTTTTTATTAACTTTTGGTTTTTCTATCGCAAAAGCGGAAAGACATTTGAGCTCCAAGAGCGAAGTCCAGATTTCTCCATGAGTTCCTTTTATCAATTTATTATCAAAAAATTAAACGGTTCTCTTCCGCAATTTTCGCCGGAACTTATTTTTACAAAAGATACCGCCACTTTTTTAGCTAAATACGAATGGGATGCAGAAGCGCAAATTCCAATCTCCCAATTTTTACATCAAAAGATAACTCTTCGCCCCACTGGAAAAATTTTTTGCATTGCCAGTGGAGAAAAAATTAAAAAAACTTATAATCAAGGTTACTCCTACAAATCTTTTATCAGTCTCCCAGAATGCGATATCTGTATGGTACGTCCCGAATTGTGCCACTACGCAAAAGGTACCTGTCGTGATTCAAGTTGGGGGGAATCTCATTGTTTGCGGCCGCACATTATTTATTTGGCCAATACGGGAGATATCAAAATTGGAATCACCAGAAATACCAATTATCCCACCAGGTGGGTGGATCAAGGGGCATCCCAAGTAATACCTCTCGTCTCGGTGAAAGATCGATTGACCGCTGGATTAGTGGAAATGGAATTGGCCAAAAAATATAGTGATAAGACCAAATGGCAAAAAATGCTTTCTCCTTTCTCTTTAAATGAAAAGATGGAAGAAATAAAGACGAATATTTTGAATGAATTTCAAGATCTTTTTGACTTGCACCATGCTGAGCGTCTGCCTAACTTTATCATTAATATCAATTATCCCGTGGAAAATTATCCCACGAAAATAAAATCTTTTACTCTCGACGAAAAAAATGAAGTCAGTGGGGCCTTGCTTGGTATCAAGGGACAGTATTTGATTTTTGAAACTGGCGTACTCAATGTCCGTAAATTTCAGGGTTATGAAGTTGATCTTGAGATTGGATGACTTCTTCTTTGTCCCATAGAAGGAGTACTATGACCGTATTAATAAATTTCAAAACTTCCAAACTTACTTTTCTTAATTTATGAAAATAAGTTCCTTGATCTGGAACTGGATCGTAAATAAAAGTTAATTTTTCTTTAGGATGAATAAAAAAATTAAACAGTAAATTGATTCTGGTGAAGTGATAGCTACTAGAGACGACAAGAATTTTTCCTGTTAAAAAATTTTTCCGAATAAAGTTGAGTGTCATGAGTACATTGCCAATGGTGTTCTGGGCCGCATAATCAATTTCAATATTTTGAGATAACCAATCAATTCCTTTCGAGGGAGGAAGTTTAATTTTGTTTTCCTCAACTAAAGTAATTAGGGAATTCTTTGAAAAGACACCTGAGATGTAGAGTTTGGCGCTAGGATGTTTTTCTGCCAGTTTGAGTGCGTGCTCAATTCGCCCTTGATCACCAGTAAAGACAATAATGACATCCGGGGCCTCATCATAAAGCAAAGATTTGGTATCTTGTACTAACCGATCAGCGTAGTAGGGAATGGTGATCATGAGGGACAAAAAACCAAGAACTGCAAATAGGACGAGGCCTAAGAAAAATTTTTTGATCCAGCGAAAAAATTTCGCTTCTTCTTCTTCCTTAATTTTGAAGCGAAAATTTGTCTCAGTATTATTCATGGATAAATTTTTTACTCGGCACGTGGAATTTGAAACGCGATCACTTCAATCTCTACTTCCGCACCCTTAGGTAGTCCTTTGACTTCGATCGTGCTTCTCGCTGGAAATGGGGCCGCAAAAAATTTTTCATAGGCCAGGTTAACTTTAGGGAACTCCTTAAGATCAGTTAAAAAAACCGTTGTTTTTAAAATATTTTTTCTAGTCAAATGGCAACCCTCTAGCAAAAGATCAATATTTTTTAAAATTTGCTCTAACTGCGCCTCAAATCCAACTCGCATTTCTCCGTTGTCGGGATTTAATCCAATTTGTCCGGAAAAAAAGTAGGTTCCATTATAATAACTACCTTGAGAATAAGTTCCCACTGCCTTGGGTGCTTTCGTGTCATTGATAATTTTAAACATAAAAAATTCCTTTGGTAAAAAACAATAGATTCACTATACTTGTTTTCCTATGAGTTTGGGAATCAAAGCTTGTCAAAACAATCGGTAAAACAATCCGTAAAACAGTCAGGTATTTTAGGCCAATTACTTTGAGTTCCCTAAGTTTCAGAATCTTCGTATGATTAAAGAAATGAATGAAGCAAAAGATTGGCAAGATATTTTAAATGAATTTGAATCCAAAAAATTTTTCTCTGAATCCAGTTGTGCTTGGATCGACATAGAAAATCCGAAGCAAAATAAAATAGTCGGAAGCTCAAAATTATTTGATTTAGCATCCTTAACAAAAATTCTTACTACGACTTTTTGTTATATGCATCTTTACGATAAGCAGCAAATTTCATTGGAACGCCCCTTATCAAAATTGACACCTTTTTTTCAGGGCCCAAAAAAAGAGTCCATCACGTTAGCGAATCTATTGAGACATACGAGCGGATACCCTCAATGGGCCCCCCTTTATCTTGAAAAGTCCTTAGCGAATACATCATTGTTTCCTTACCTCGATGAGCTAAATTTAGAATATGAAGTGGGTGCAGAGCGAAAATATAGTGATTTAGGGTTTCTTTTGCTTGGTGAGATTTTTCCTTACTTAAGTAGTGGGAAGAATCTCTATGAATACTGGCATGAAAATTTTGTGATTCCCTTCAAATTATCTAAGTTACTTTATTTACCGCTCAAGCATTTTTTAGCTTCAGAAATAGTTCCCACTAGCATGGGTAATGAGTTTGAACGAAAGATGATTGAAGATGATTCTTTTGGTTACCCAGTGAATGCTGCAGATAAAACTTTTACCAATTGGCGCCCATATCTCCTCCAAGGGGAAGTGAATGATGGGAATGGATTTTATCTCCTGAACGGGGTGGCCCCTCACTGCGGCCTATTTGGAACTTGCGAGGAAGTGATTGTTCTCGCCTCTCAGCTTTGGAATGAAAAAATTTTTTCGAAATCGACGGTAGAATTTTTTTTGACAGCTGATCAATTTGGAGGAGGCCTTGGTTTTGCAAGAGGTGAGCGAATTTTGCAACTGGGATTAGACCCCCTAGATTGGTGCGGGCATCATGGCTTCACAGGGTGTACTGTTGCTTGGAATTATAGGGCCAAAAAATTATTTATTTTTTTAAGCAATCGACTCATCTATGGTTTAGATCAAGAAAACAAATATCCTGATTGGAAATTAGTGGGAAGAAACTTACTCCGTGAACCAATGTGACACATCATTTAAATTTTGGGATAAAAGAAATTTTTGCTTTATCTCTTTTCCTTGCGGTAGGTCGTCAAAAAGGTAGCGAGATAGATTTTTAAACTGCTTTAAGATGTGATAGTCCGTATATTTCTTTTTTTCATAAGCACATTTTAAGTGAAAGAAATATTTTTTTATCTCCGAACTAATAAATTCTGGATTTTTATATTCATCATGGGAAATGTCTTTAATGTGTTTCGCCATCCAAGGACTTTTCATTGCCCCTCTTGCCACCATGATGGCGTGACAATTTGTTTCATTCTTGATACGCACCGCATCTTCTGGACACCAGATGTCTCCATTGCCAATAATAGGAATGGAGACGGCCTTCACTGCTGCCTTAATGTGGGACCATTCGGCGGGAACTTTATACATTCCATCTCTCGTGCGAGCGTGAACGGTGATCGCATCAATTCCTAGGTCTTCCACCATTTTTATATTATCTAGAAATTCATCAGTAGAGGAAATTCCCAGTCGTATCTTGACACTAAAAAATCCATGAAAATTTTTTCGAATCGTTTTGAGAATTTCCCACAATTCATTTCGCTGCCCGAGAAGCGCGGCCCCACCCGCCCGTTTATTTACGGTTTTACTTGGGCATCCCAAATTTAAATCAAGCCAAGGAATTTGTAGGGACTGGATTTGCTGGACCGTTTTTTCTGTCATCGCTCCAGGGGCAGTGAGAATTTGCAGCGCCGTTTTTTGTTTCAAAAATTCGTCGCTCACAAGTTCTGTACCATAGTGCTTTAATATGTAAGGTGCAGGGTAGACACCCACAGCTGGTACGCGCAAAAAATCACTGTAGTACGCATCCCACTGTGGGTACAAATCATGGATAACTTTTCGGTACGTAAAGTCAGTGATGCTCTCGAGAGGAGCAAAGATGACGGCGTCTTTAGTGATCACTAGTCATGGAAATTTGGGATTGAATATAATTCTGAACTCCCACGCGCTCAATTAAACCTAATTGAGTTTCTAGCCAATCAACGTGATGTTCCTCAGACGCTAATATTCTTAAAAATAAATCGCGGGTCACGTAGTCAGTTTCTTTTTCTGCAAGGGCAATAAAGGATTTTAAGTGCGTGAGGGCCGCGTATTCAACTTTAAGATCACACTCAATCACTTCTTTTACGTCCTGGCCGATGAGAATATTATTCATTCGTTGTAAGTTTGGTAGGCCATCTAAAAATAAAATTCGGCGAATGAGTTCATCTGCATGCTTCATTTCATCGATGGACGCTTTGTATTCAAGCTTCCCGATGTGAGCGAGTCCCCAATTTTCTAGCATTCTTGCGTGAAGAAAATATTGGTTAATGGCAGTGAGCTCACCAGTCAAAATAGTATTTAATGCATCAATGATAACTTGATTACCTTTCATCTAAACCTCTCAAAATTTGGGTGGAAAAATTACCCTCATCATGCAATGGGTTCGTTTATGTGTCTAGTTACTGTTTTCTAGGTAGGTTAATTTTTCAGAGTTTTCAGGATTTTCAGAGTATTCAGAGTTTTGGTAGTGATCCAGAATTTTGCGGCATTTTCCGGCCACAGAATCTTTTAGGCACATGCCACAATCTGATCCAAGCCTGAGGCATTTCTTAATGTCGGACGGATTTAAGGGAGTGCTTCCGTCGACTAATTTTTTGATTTCTTTGTCCGTAATGTTTTTGCAAATACACACAATCATAGAATTAAAGTTTGATATACCAAACAAATTGCGTCAATACCTAATATGTGAAAATTTTCTCAGAGAGCATTTTCACTCCATTAACCCAACATTTCATCCCAAGAGTGTCATTGCTAAAGGCCACTTCGACACCAGGCCAGTTTTGGGCAATCAGCAAGGAAGTAGACTTAACAGAACTTGCACAAAGAATAATCTTATCAAAAGATTCTCCATGGGCCGTTTGGCACAAAGGGTGAGATGGCCCGTGGGTAGGGAAGGAAGCACTTGGTTCACACTCAGCGGCAAAAACCCCGTCTTCACCATAGATTAAAAAATCGGTTCCTTTAATCGTGACTAAATTTAGTGTTACTCCTTTGGAAACTGTTCCAAAGCTGCTGACAACCGCCAGATTTTGGGAAAAGTCGGCCAGCGTTTCATTTTCAAAAAATAAAATATTGGGTGAAGGATAGGAAAAGCTTTCAACCAGCTCTTCGGTGGTTAATAACTCGTCTTTCCCGGTGGTGTTGGTGGCGGGAGCACTTGATATTTCCCTATTTTTTCCGCAGGAAAAAAATAACAAAAGTAGTGGAGCTAAAAAAGAAATATTCATGGTGTACTCCCTCTACTAAAACATTTGCAAGGCTTATGCCAATTTCGATGCCCATTGATTATTTATCGTTTTATCTGATCATCAGATTCATAGGTGCTATCATAATTTTCCTTCGCTTCAGCTGTTGCAGGGGAGGAGGACTCAAGTTCGTTTAAACTGGATTCGGCACGATCAATCATTTTTTGAAAATCTTTGGCGAAGGCCGCATTCTTTTTATCTTTTTTAGATTTTTTCCAACTCTTGGCATCCGCAAAAAAATCCATCGATCTTTTTCCCATTTTTTGAGTCAGGGATGAAATTTCTCGGTAGCCTGCATAATCTTTTTCTTTTTCTGCATTATCTAAGGCAAGTCCCGTGAAGAGAGCACCAAATTGTTTTTGATAAATTTGTAGCCAATTTTTCATTTTCTTATCTAGTTCTTTTTCGGATAAAAAAGGAATTTCCAGAGACCAACTGCGAATTTGTCCTGCAATCGAAATGAGTAAACGAAATTGTTCTTTTAATTCCGCTAATGTTTCAGCGGGATAATGAGTAGAGGATGCTTTTACTTTGGTCGCCATTGGATTTTTAACTTTGGGCTGTTCTTTTATTGTGGTGGTCTCTTGGTTGGATGAAGGTTGAGTCAAAGTTTGCGTAGAAGGGGCCGCCAATTCTTTTACTACTAAGGGCGCCGGCTTCCAATATTTGGCCAAATCTTTTTGTATCTTTTTTTCCGAGTATGTTCCCCAAACCGTTTTAAAATTAATGACTCTCGTTTTTGGCATATGTCTGGTCGTCCACTTTTGCTCCCAATCAGAATTTAATTCTTTGATCTGAATAGTGGCGTTGTAAACTCCAGGCCGCATTTTTTCACCGGAAACAAAAGTCCAATCCTCTTGCCCGATCTTAGCAAGGCCTTGATCTAAATTTACTTCCGTGTAGGCCGAAATTTTATCTTTACTTAAAACCTGTTTATCGATGGATTCCAAGGTCAAAATAATTTGGGCCTCGCCTGGGTAATTTCCTGCTAGCCAGGCAGTCTTGAAATCTTTGCTTTGAATAATGGAAAAGTTCCAATTTTGAAGCGAGGATTTCATGACCCCAAGAGCTTGTTGATACTCTCTTAGCTCCATGGAGGCAGGTTTTTTGGGAAAAGATCTCACCGTTTGAAAATCTACATTTTGCCAAGAAATAATTCCTAAACTTAAACACAAAAAAGCGTGCAGCCAAGGCCAAAGCGAGCGAGAATGATAGACGTAAGTCGATTGCTTATCGAAATAACGGGTTACGCTTGTAAAGTTAGTAAGGAGATTTCGACCTGAATTTTTCAATTTTGGTTTAGTGATAATGGGAAGCGGCGGATTGTTGAGATCAAAACTGGGTAATCTTTTAGATTGAAAATTTCGCTTGGGCGCTGGAGGTTCAGAAATGATACGTAGGGGCGGTACATGGATACCGTTAAGGCGGTCGCGAAGTTCATCTCGTGAGATGACTTTACCGGAGGCACGTATTTTATTTTGCAAGCGCAACGCTTCTATTTCGCCATATTCATATGGGCCGAAATGGTGGTCGCCATCAATGATGTACCAAATTTTTTCCACGTCTTCCCTTGTGACTTCCATGTCTGGGACGCAGGCCCTTCTTTATATGATAACAAATTTTTGAGGTGATGCGATGATGCGACAATTATTTCCCTTTTTAATATCAAAACAGTCGGAGAATGATTACTGGAGTAAGTTAGAGGAGAATCGAAGTCGGTGGAAAATAAAATCCCAATGGAAAACGATTCTAGATGTTAAAGATTTAAATCCCTCCCAGAGGATAATGTTTTCTTCTCCCTACGACCAAGGGGTGATGGAAAATGGAGGTAAGTGGGGAAGTCGTTTTGCTCCTAAGTCGATTGCTTCTGCCCTAAAAAATTTACATTTTTCCCAGGGTAGAAAAAATGATGTTTGGCAAAATTTAGAGCTATCGCATGATGCATCGGAATTTAAAGAGGGGTATGTAAAATTTCACTCGAAGTTTGGTGACAGGCCACTTATTCATTTGGGCGGTGGACACGACACGCTCTATCCTTTTTTTCAATCGCTATTGAATTCAACCACGGAGAGTAGTCAAAATCAAAATTGGCTCCTTATCAATATTGATTCCCACACCGATACAAGAATCGATACCCAACCTCACTCGGGAAATCCTATTTCTCGCTTGGCCAAGGAATTTGAATCAAGACTTAAAATTTGGCAAATAGGAATTCATCCAGAAACCAATTCAGTGGAAACTTTAAAATCGATCCCCACGACACAGCAAAAAATTACCTATTTTAGTCAATGTAAAGAAATGGTTCGTGAGTTTGAATCCCTGGTAGCAGAGGGTTGGATAACAAGTGATACGAATATATTTTTATCTCTCGATTTTGATGCCCTAGAGCCACAGTACGCCCAAGGAGTGAGTGCCATCAATGGAAGAGGGCTTTCTTTGGAATTTGTCTATTCGTTTTATAAGTTATTAGTCGAAAGAAAATGTCTTATTAGGGCGGTCGGATTTTATGAATATAATCCTCTTTATGATCATATCAGTGGGCTGGGTGCAAAAGTTTTGGCCCAGTTAATTTTGCATACCTAATCAAAATGGCACTCTTATTTTACTTTGTTTCCATAAGATTAAGGGAGCAATTAAGAACTTTCAACCTCTCATCAAAAGTATTGTTTTCTAAGTAAGAGAGAGAATTTTCTAAGCCATTGATTACCTGTTTCAAGTTTTGGTAGTAATGTATTTGCGATTGTAAGAAAAAGTCTTCAAGCGTTTCAACGATTAGACTAAAATGCTTTTCGTTAGCATAAACATAATAAATGTTAGAAAAAATGTTTCTCCAATCATCAGATGACACCTTTCCATATTTTAATACTTGCTCTAAAAAATTTGACTGTAAAATTCTCGTATGTCCCAATAGGAAATATCGAACGGAACCTCTAGGGAATGAAGCTCTTAATTTTGTACTAGTCATTTGAGTGACCCAAGTTTTAATTAATAGCTCAAGAATGGAAGTTTTAGTTGAGGAGGAAATATTTTGATTTTCTTCAATGACATCCATTAGTATTTTTAGCATTTGGGGAGATCTGGCAATAAATTCAATTTTTGTATTTTGTGAGAGATATTGATTAAATATTGAATAAATTTTGTTATCCACATTGGTGATGAGGTCTTTTTCGACATTTTTGCCTTGTATGAAAGAAAAGAAGTCATTTACATCCATTTCGAAATTGGTAGGTAATGGCTTATTTAATCTCACATTAACATATCGTAATTCTACATGTAGTATTCCATTGCTCAATTTATTGCCATAAACCTTAACGTTGTTTCCTTTAATTGAAAGCCTTTGTGATTCTTCTTCATACTTGATTGGTACCTTGTCTGAAGGAATAAATCCGTAAAGCCCTTCGGCCTCAAGATAATGTTTGGGCGAAAAATAAGAAGGAATACTGTCTAAGTTTAACAAAAATCGGTATAAATCATAGTGTGAAAATAATTTCCATTTTTCCTCTTCCTTCAGCGCGAAAAGTTTTGGGAACTCATTCTTTAAGTCGCCCCCAAGATTTGGTTGGACATTTCCAGCACCAATGAGGGTCAAAAAGAAGGAAACGTCGCGCTTATAATCTTCTATATTTTTATACCAGTTTTCTTTTTCTATCGTGAGTTCTAACTTATCTTGATCTATATGCCATTGAGTTTTAGATAGAAATTTAAGCAAATCGGTATCTGTACCCTTGAGAGTAAGTAACATTTTTTGGGTTTCATGATCTTGAAAGTTTAAGCACGTTTTTCTTTTTTCTGAATTTAAATAAATGAGAATGAAATTATTTAAATAGCCTGTATATGCTCCCGATGTATTTTTGATGAAACCGTAAGTCGGGTTGATGCATTCTTGTTTAACAAACGTTTTTAAAAAAGCGGCCCCATCGATTTGATCTTCAAGCTTTAATAAATTTTCTTCTAAAAGCTCCATTTCAACTGACAACTCAATCCCAGCGCCATAAGTTCTAAATGATAAGCATAATAAAATTAAAATTAAATATTTCATTTATTGATAATCTCACGGGCCCTGTTTTTTTGGCATAAGGGAAAATATTTCAATTTAATGGCCATCGATACTTGCTTCTTTTAATCGGAAATGGAATTTTTGGAATTTGTTTGAATGACTGAGTAAAATTTATCCCAAATTTGATAAGTGAAAAGAAAGCTATTTAAACTCCAATAATTATGCTATCAAACGTCTTATTTTAAATTCTATCCTAGGGAAAAACATGAAGCGAAACTTAGTGGTTTATTTATTTTTAGCGATTTTTTTTGCTACTTTAAATTTGAATGCATCCGCCAGCACTGATTCCTATGATTCAATCTTGAAACTGGCGACTGAAAGTCATGCTCCGTGGATTGATCCTGCGGCCAATAAGTCACTAGAAGGGATTTGTTTTTCTGCCTCTGCCCCATACAAGAAAAAACATGGGTACCTCGCGACTTACCGTACAAAAGCTGGAACTTTTAAAGTACTAAAAATGAAATTTTTTATTTTAGAATCTTTGGATCAAGAAACTGTTAAAAAAAATGTGGATCAATCAGTAAGAGACTTTGCGGCCTTAACTTCTTTTGAAATCGCAGATCCTTTTTATGTTAATGATGCGAAAATAGGATACGAGTATTTTTACCAAGAAAATGGTTACGATTCTCATACGAAAGTTCAAATCACAAAAATTGCGAAAGGCCATATTGGCAAGTTGTTTGATACCCAATCAGGTAATACAAATCCTGAAAGCATTTGCCGGTTTTAATTCTCATCAAAGAGGAGGAAGTGGAACCCTTATTCCACTTCCTCCCACACCGCATCTTCTGATTTAACGGCCCTTAGTTCAATCCACCCAAAACTTCCCGTTTCATTTTTGATAAGTTTTCCCACTCCATGTTTGATGTCATGATTGAAAATGACCTTGAGATTTTTTTCCATAATCATTTTATAAATTTTTGACCTCTCATCAGCGCTCACGCCCGGAGCCATATCGTAGCCCATCACCCACGGCAGATCGACATGGGCAGTCGTCGGAACGGTGTCTCCTAAAAAGAAGAAATTTTTATCATAAGGGAGCATCTGCCAAGGCGTATGTCCATGGGCCATGATGAAATTCATATTGACCTCATCAATCTTCAAATACCCTTCTTGGGATTGATAGAGTTGGAGTAAATTTTTAAAACGATAATAGTTAATGACTTGTTCGATGTGTTTCGAGTGAAATGATCCACTATCCCTGACAGTCGCCTTCTTTGAATAATCCAGGTGACCTGAGGCCAAATGCAATTTCGCATTGGGAAAGGTAAGGGTGAGAGACGAGTCTCCTTGGGTAAGCAGCCCACCCGCATGATCAAAATGAAGGTGAGTCATCACCACATCAGTCACTTCATTCGTACTAATGCCCATCTCTCTTTGAAAAGTGGATTCCGTCGACTCACGATATTGCATTCCATAGCGGTCTTGAAAAACCTGGTCATGGAAATTTCCCAGGCCACTATCCACGACAACAACTTTACTTTTACTACGGATAACCCAAATTCGCGCGGTCATGGTAATTCGATTGCGCTCATCGCAATCAATTCTTTTGTTCCACAAAGGTTTCGGTATAATACCAAACATGGCCCCTCCATCGAGGAGAAATTTGGAAGGTGTGTAAAAGTAGTTTTTAATCATGGGTCATCCTTTGTTATCCATTGTAAGTTTTTAGATATTATTAATAGACTATTTTGTATGGATGGAGTGATAATCTGGAAATTCCATTCAATACACGATTGTTTATTATAGTTAGTATAAATTGCTTAATAAATTATTATTGGCCCTTTTTGGGAGGTTTATGAATATTCATGAGTACCAGGCAAAACAATTAATGAGAAAGTTTAACATCAGTGTGTTGGCAGGTGAAGTTGCTTATACCGATGAGGAGGCCTGCAATGTGGCCCGCACCATTGGTGGAAATGTCTGGGTAGTTAAGGCCCAAATTCACGCAGGTGGAAGAGGTAAAGGGGGCGGGGTAAAAGTCGCAAAATCTTTAGATGAAGTTAAAAAACTTTCCAAACAAATTATTGGGATGAATCTTTATACTCATCAGACAGGACCAGAAGGGAAAAAAGTTCATAAAGTTTTAATCGAGCAGGGTTGTGAAATTGCCCATGAATATTACGTGGGGATCGTCTTAGATCGCTCGCTTGGAAAATTAGTGATGATGGCCTCTTCTGAGGGCGGAATTGAAATTGAAAAAGTGGCCGCGGAAACACCAGAAAAAATCATAAAAGTAGTCATCGAGCCGGCGGTGGGTTTTACTCCTTTTATCGGAAGAAAATTGGCCTACGGAATGGGTGTCGAAGATGAAGCGGTTCAAAAGAAAATGATTAGCTTCTTTGAAGGCCTTTACAATCTCTACACCAGCAAAGATTGTTCTATTGCTGAAATTAATCCACTCGTGGTCACGAAAGATAATAATGTGATCGCGCTAGACGCAAAATTAAATTTTGATGACAACGCGCTCTTTCGTCATCCAGATATTCAAGCTTACTTTGATCCAACAGAAGAATCCCCTCAAGAAATTGAGGCCCACGAAGCAGGATTGTCTTATATTTCTCTCACAGGAAATATTGGATGCCTCGTCAATGGTGCTGGTCTTGCCATGGGAACACTCGACATTATTAAGTTGCACGGAGGAGATCCTGCTAACTTTTTAGATGTGGGCGGTGGTGCTTCCAAGGAAATGGTGGAGAAAGCATTTTCCATTATCCTTCGCGATAAAAATGTGAAGGCCATTTTAGTTAATATTTTCGGTGGAATTATGAAGTGTGACGTGATCGCCGAAGGAATTATCGGTGCGGCGAAATCCCTCGATATGAAAGTTCCTTTAATTGTAAGACTAGAGGGAACGAACGTGGCCCTAGGCAAGAAAATCTTAAACGAATCAAAATTAAAAATTATTGCTGCTAACGATCTCGCCGATGCGGCCAAAAAAGCTGTGAAAGCAGCAGGGGGAGTGTAGTCATGGCCATTTTAGTAAACCGTGAAACGAAATTAATAACTCTTGGATTAACCGGAAAACAGGGAAGCTTCCACACCTTACAGTCTCGTGATTATGGAACGAATGTCGTCGGCGGTGTAACTCCCAAAAAGGGCGGCATGGTTCACGAAGGGATTCCTGTTTTTAATACGACGACTGAAGCCGTGAAACAAACCGGCGCCAATGCAGCGATGATTTTTGTTCCCCCTTTTGCTGCTGCTGACGCGATTCTAGAATGTATTGATTCAAGGATCCCTCTCATCATTGCGATCACCGAAGGTATCCCTGTTCAAGATATGATTCGAGTAAAACAAGTTTTGCGAAATTCTAAGTCGCGCTTAATAGGCCCCAACTGTCCGGGAATTATTACGCCTGGAGAATGTAAAATTGGAATCATGCCTGGCCATATACATATGCCAGGAAATGTGGGAGTAATATCTCGCTCTGGAACGCTCACTTATGAAGCGGTCTTTCAATTAACTCAAAGAGAAATTGGCCAGTCAACTTGCGTAGGGATCGGTGGTGATCCGGTGGGTGGGATGAGTTTCATTGAGTGTTTGGAACTCTTTGAAAAAGATCCCAATACCGAAGCCGTAATTATGATTGGTGAAATCGGCGGCTCGGCAGAAACAGATGCAGCAAGATGGATTGAAAAATCCATGAATAAGCCAGTGGTGAGTTTTATTGCTGGTGCTTCCGCTCCTCCAGGAAAGAGAATGGGGCACGCAGGTGCGATCATTTCTGGTGGTGATGATACCGCAGAGGCAAAATTTAGAGTTTTAGAAGAATGTGGCGTATCGATCGCAAGATCTCCTGCAGAATTGGGAGAAACCATGGCCCGAATTTTAAAGTAACTTTTAAAGTATTTATTTAGATGTTTAATAATCAGGAGTTTGGAAAATGAGTATCGAAAAAACGTTTAGTATCGTTAAGCCTAATGCAGTAATGGACAACAATATTGGGAACATCATCGCTCGATTTGAAAAAGAAGGTTTGAGAGTTTGTGCGGCTCGCTTTACAAAACTTTCGAAAGAGAAAGCAGAAGGTTTTTATATTGAACACAAAGAAAGACCATTCTTTCATTCCCTCGTAAATTTTATGACTTCTGGCCCGGTTTTACTTTTGGCGCTTGAAGGCGAAAATGCAGTAGAAAAAAATCGCGATATTATGGGTGCGACCAATCCCAAAGATGCGAAAGACGGAACTATTCGTAAATTGTACGCAGCTTCAATCGAAGCAAATGCAGTTCATGGGTCGGATTCTGCAGCTTCTGCTCAAAGAGAAATTTCTTATTTTTTTGAAAAAAACGAAGTGATCTCTCGCTTCTAGAACTTCTCATTTTCAATCTATTTTACGTGGCCCACTGTGAACATATTTCTAGTGGGCCATTTTTCTAATATAAAATTTTCTTCCTCCCTTGATGCCGCTCTTGATTGCATTTATATTCCGCTCACTTTAACCCTTCTTTGTTTTTTGGATGGGAGTTCAAATTTATGTATATAGCACCAGGGGATTATGTTGTTTGTCCCGGTCACGGAGTAGGTCAAGTTCTTTCCATGGAAGAACGGGCCGCCGGTCAAGTAATTGCCATTTTTTATAGCGTGAAGCTGATATCGAACGGAGCAAAGATTTTAGTTCCCCAGAGTAATCGAGGCGCGATTCGTCCGCTTATGAAACCTGAGGAAGTAGAACAAGTTTTTGAAGTGTTGTCAGACAAAACGATCGAAATTGATCGCTCAACTTGGAATCGTAGACACCGTGAGTATCTTATCAAGATTAATACTGGCTCACTAACAGAAGTGGCAGACGTGCTCAGACAAGTTCTTTTGATTAGGATTGGAAAAAAATTAAGTTACGGTGAGAAAAAAATCATGGATTTATGCCGCGATCTCATCGTCAAAGAAGTTGCGTTGACCACAGGTAATCAAGAAGAAGACGTCGCTCGTCGTATTGATGCCTCCTTTTAAAACTAAAATTAAAACATAAAACTTAAAAATCTTTAAGTTTTCCCTTTCCAATGCTTGTGTTAAAATTTCACTTGGTACGATTTTTGTTTATTTGAAAGGTGGAATTTATGTCCGAAGTCCGCGTTCGATTTGCCCCCAGCCCCACAGGTTATTTACACATTGGTGGTGCAAGAACTGCGCTCTACAATTATCTTTTTGCAAAGGCGACGAAGGGAACTTTTGTTTTAAGAATTGAAGATACAGATTTGGAACGAAGTACAAAAGAATTTGAAGCGCTACAAATCTTAGATCTCAAATGGTTAGGCCTTGAGTATGATGAAGGCCCGGACAAACCAGGAAAGTATGGCCCTTACCGCCAATCAGAGCGTCTAGAGATCTATCAAAAATATGCATTACAATTAATTGAACAAGGAAAAGCTTTCTATTGTTTTTGTAGTGAAGAAGAACTCGAAGCGATGAAAGAAAAGGCCACACGAGAGGGGAGACCTCCACACTATGAAGGCAAGTGGCGCAATCCAGAATTTTTTGAAGAGGCCGCTGCGAGATTGGCCGCTGGTGAAAAACCTTCCATTCGCTTTCGCGCTCCCAATAAACCTTATGTGCTCAATGATCACGTGCGTGGGCGTGTAGTGTATCCAGAAAATATGGTGGGCGATTTTGTCATCGTGCGCTCCAGTGGATTGCCTGTTTATAATTATTGCTGCGTCGTCGATGATGTGGAAATGAAAATTACTCACGTCATTCGCGGAGAAGATCATTTATCCAATACGGTGCGCCAGCTCATGATTTATGAAGCACTGAGCGCAACGCCACCCGAATTTGCACACGTTTCACTTTTGATAGGTCAAGATCGCCAAAAATTAAGTAAGCGTCATGGCGCCACCGCCGTCGTAAATTATAAAGAAGAATCTTATTTGCCGGGTGCGGCCTTAAATTATTTATGTTTGCTTGGTTGGTCCCATCCAGAGGAAAAAGATATTTTTACCAAAGAAGAACTCATTCCTTTTTTTAATTTGGAGCGCTTTAGTAAATCTCCGGCCATTTATGATATTGAAAAATTTAAGTGGGTGAATGGACAACATTTAAAACTCATGAATGAAAGTGAGTTGCGAAATCAAACGGAAAAATTTATTGAAAAAGATCATCTCTATTGGGCACAAAGTGACGAATGGAAAACGAATGCGTTTAAGCTCTTTAAAGATTCCATGTTGTTCTTCAATGATTTTGCGAGAGTCGTTCAAGAAAATGTATTTCAGATTGATGAAAGCTTCGATGATAAGGCCAAAGAAATTCTTGCCATGCCAACGACAAAAGATTTGGCCACCCATTGGAATGCAGAATTAAATTTAATTTCCAGCTCGGATAAATTTTTATCGCAAGCGAATTTTCAAAAAATTTTTGATAAAATAAAAACTGCACTTCAACTTAAAGGAAAACCGCTGTTCATGGGAACAAGGTTGTCACTAACAGGAAAGGATCACGGCCCAGAGTTAAAAGATCTCATTCCTTTAACTCCAGTGGATGTGATGAAAAAAAGATGTCAAAAAATCCTATCGTTCAGCGCCCAGTAAAAATTCACAATACGCTTACGCGAACGCTTGAAGAGTTTGTCCCTAAGCGCAAAGGAATGGTACATTTTTATTCTTGTGGGCCTACGACCTATGATTACTTACATGTCGGAAATGCGCGGGCGCTGCTAGTTGGAGATTTAATTTACCGAATTTTGAGGTACGTAGCGAAGTATGAAGTAAATTTCGTGAGAAATTTTACGGACGTTGATGACAAAATTATTCAAGCCGCAGAAAAACTATCCGTTGATCCTATCATGTTTGCTGATCACTACGTCAAAGAGTGTGAAGTGGACATGGAGCGACTTAATATGCTTCAGCCCACCCATTCGCCGAAAGTCACCGACCACATTAATGAAATTATAGTGATGGTGGAAACGCTGATCGAAAAAGGGATCGCTTATGTGGTGGAAGGCGAAGTGCTCTATCATGTGCCCGCTAAGTCTGATTATGGAAAACTTTCTAATCGCGGAATTGATAGCGGCGATCAAAACGGAATTCGTATCGAAGTTGAAGCGCACAAAAAACATCCGTCCGATTTTGTTTTATGGAAGCCGGCAAAACCGGGAGAACCTTTTTGGGTTTCTCCTTGGGGAAAAGGTCGTCCAGGATGGCACATTGAGTGCTCCGCGATGGCCAAAAAATATTTGGGCGAAGAATTAGATTTGCATCATGGAGGGATTGATCTCATTTTTCCTCATCATGAAAATGAAATTGCCCAATCGGAATCGGCCAATGGGACGACTTTTTGTAAGTGCTGGGCCCATCATGAATTTGTCAATTTTGCGACTGAAAAAATGTCAAAGTCCCTTGGCAATGTGGTTACTATGCGCGAATTCATGAATGAATACACCCCGCTCATGTTGCGATATTTGCTACTCAGTATGCACTACCGCACCAAGTTGGATTGGAATAGTGATTCGATTAATAGATCGTTTCAAGAATTACTCCGTCTCCACGAATTTTATAAAGAGTGGGAAGAGTATCAGCAAAGTTTTAAAGAAAAAATTAGAACACTTCCTGGAAATAAAGATCTTCTGGATGCTGCGAAACAAATTCCTGAAAATTTATTGCAAGACTTTCATGTGCCCGATGCACTGGCCAATTTTTTTACGCTCATTCGCCTGGCGAGAAATTTAATGAAAGACCACCGAATTAATGAACAAGACCGCGTGGCGATTGATGAATCCATTGAAGTATTAAAATTTGGAACGGGATTATTGCAAACACCGTCGAAAGTCTATCAAGAATTGCGGGCCTATAAATTGCGAGCGCTCAATATCACAGAAATTTACTTAAATGATTTGTTGCAAGAGCGCCGAGTGGCGAAGCAAACAAAAGATTACAAGAAGGCCGACGAAGTTCGGCAGAAGTTTTTAGATCTGGGGTTGCAAGTTAAGGATCATCCAGATGGTTCGGCCACTTGGGATATTTAAAACAAATAGGTTGTAGATGAGTGAAGCACTTATCATTCTTGGGGACCAGTTATTTGCGCCCAATTATTATTCGAAATATTCTACCCATCATGTGTTCATGGCCGAGGACCTGGAGCTAGCAAGTCATTACCAATATCATAAACATAAAATTGCCTTCTTCTTTTTAGCAATGCGTAACTTTGCCGATGATTTAAAGAAAAAGAGTTTTAAAGTTACCTATGAAAAATTATCTCATTTAAGTTTTTTAGACAGGCTTACCGTTTTCATTAAAAAAAATAAAATTACAAAGATAGTCATTCCCGAGATTCAAGATAAATTTTTTGAAACGAAGATGATTGATTTTTTCACAGGCGGCGGTATCAAATATGAAATCATTCCATCGCCTATGTTTTTATGTTCAAGGGGAGATTTCAGAAATTACTTAGCTCGTCATAAAAAACCATTAATGAAAAATTTTTACGAAGAGCAAAGGAAGAAACACAAAGTACTACTAACCGAAGAGGGCGGTCCGCTGGGCGATCAGTGGAGCTTTGATAGTGAAAATCGAAAAAAGGTGCCTAAGAATTTAACCAACAAACCTCTCTTGCCATTGAATAGGGGGCCGCATGAGGCGGAAGTTTTTAAAATCATTGATGAGGAATTCTCAGCTCATCCTGGATCATTAGAAAATTTTTGGGCACCCGTTACTCGAAGTGATTCATTGTTGATACTAAAACATTTTGTGGTAAATCATTTAGAGAGCTTTGGTGACTATCAAGATGCGATGACGGATCGTGACCCATTTTTATATCACTCTGTGATTTCTCCCATGTTGAATAATGGTTTGCTCACTCCCAAAGAGGTTATTCAAACAGTGGAGGAAGCGAGAAAAAAAAATCCTTCGATCCCTTTGAATTCGGTGGAAGGATTTATCAGACAAGTTTTGGGATGGCGCGAATTTGTCCGTGGGATCTATCAAGAATTTTCTGAGCAAGAAGAGAGCACGAATTTTTTTGGCCATAAGCGCAAACTTACCAAAGATTGGTATTTAGGAACGACAGGAATTTTGCCTGTGGATGATGCCATCAAGAAGGCCGTGAAATATGGATACTGTCATCACATTGAAAGGTTGATGGTGCTATCCAACATTATGCTACTTTCTGAAATTGATCCGAAGGAAGTGCACAAGTGGTTTATGGAAATGTTTATTGATAGTGCGGATTGGGTGATGGGGCCCAATGTTTATGGGATGGGGCAATTTTCGGATGGCGGTATTTTTGCGACTAAACCTTACATCTCCGGGAGCAATTACATACTAAAAATGTCGGATTACAAGAAAGATCCCGTGTGGTGTGATCTGTGGGACGGCCTATACTGGCGGTTCATTGATAAGCACGCGGCGTTTTTTTCCAAAAATCATCGCTTAAATATGATGGTGAAGCTGTCTGAAAAAATGGACGCCAAAAAAAAGCAACGATTAATGGGTATTGCAGAAGAATTTCTCAATAAGAAGACGAATTAAGAAAATCAAAACAGGAGAATAGTAAATAGAAATGAAAATCGCGAAAAAAATAATCTTCTTTTAGAAAATCAAAAATGCATCAGTATAAATGAGGAAGAAAGAAACTTACGTTTGTTCCAAATCCAAGCTTAGAGTCAATACTAAATTTACCACCCGCCATTTTTATGTTTTCAATTGCACTGGCTAAGCCAATACCGTTTCCTCCATTTTTGCCGTAGGTGAAACCATCAACACCAACTTGGTGAAGAATATTTTCAGGAATACCTTTTCCGTTATCTTTTATGGAGAGTTCAATACCGTTAGAATGTTGTTGCAATTTAATGGTAACTTGTCCGGAAGCAGATTTTTCATCCATAGCATCGCAACTGTTATTTATCAGATTGGAAATAATTCGATGTAAACTAATTGCTGAAATTGGGATAATTTGGTGCTTGAAAATAACTTCAGTTTGAAGCGAAATTTTTATTTTATTTTGGTTCCTTACTTGAACAACTTTTTCGCGAATTACTTCCTGTAGTACTGTAACGATATCAAGTACTGTTGTTTGGTTATTTTCTTTTTTGATATTTTCTAACATGGAGTTTGCAATAATATTAATTCGATCAACACACTTTAAGGCCAATGAGCGTGATTCAGATTGGTTAAGGCCATCATCTGAGTTTAGTAGCATTCCGAGTGCTGCAACCGGGGACCGAATGTCATGGACGACTTGTTTTATCAATGTGGCTTTTTGATCATTTGCTTTAATAATTGCATAGTGTTTGGCAAGATCAATAATTTTTAAAATGATGGCCGTATGATGGAGTTCAATTGGTGGACGATAATTATCCATTTTTTGCACATCAAGACTGTCTATTTCCTTTTCTAGATTTTGCAAAATTAAGACGTGGGAATTAATTTTTTTCTTCCAAGAGAAGAAAAAATATAAGAAAACGGCAACCAGTGTTAGAAGCATAAAGAATGTTTTGGAAAATTGCAAAATTAGAAACTCAACAGTACGGAAAGCAATTTGTAGTTTTAAAGGAGAAAGGCCCGGGGATGGAAGATTCTCACTTATTTGTTTGTTTGCCAAATTCCAATCAAAGAGTGTCCTAGGCGATTTATGTGCTAAAAAAAATTTGCCTGAAGGTGACTCAAGGGAGAGATCAATCACTAATCCTTTTGGAGATTCTAGGATGATTGATTGAACGGCAGATTGCATACCAAGGAAATCACCTTTAATGATATGTTCATGAATTTTGTTCTTTAAGCTAATCTCTAGACCGCTGACTAAAGAATTTTTCAATTGAAAGGTCGTGATTATGCTATAGGAGATAGATAAGAAAACGAGCAATGCTGTAACTGCATATCCTAGAAATGAGAGCTGTTTAGAAAAATCCTGGTAGAAAAATTGTTTCTTACTCATAAATAATTAGCAAATTTTAATCTTTTAATTCTAACGTCTCCAATGGAAGTGTATGCAATCCCATGGGATGTGCTGGCACAAACTTTACTTTTTCCGACCAAAGTCCAGAAGAGTTTGAGCCAAATACAAGAGGAGCAATAGTTCTGCTTGCTAGCGCCTCTATTTGTATTTTTTTATAGATGGAAAATCGCTCCTGCTGATCAATAATGGTACTGGTTTTATCGAGATAGTTATCAATTAATTTGGATTGAATGTCGTATTTGTTAAATTCATTTCCTGAACGTAGATAAGATAAAAATGAGAGCGCCTCTGGGTAATCTAGAAACTTGCTTCTCATAAGTAGGTCAAAATTTTTGTTCTTGAGGGACGAAAAGTATTGTTCTTCAGAAATTTCTTCAACGATGAGTTCAATATTTTTTTTTGCCAAAATGGATTGAACTTGATTAGCAATTAAAAGCATGTCTTCAAAACCTTTTAAAACTAATAAACGTAGATTTATTTTTGATTTTAGTTGAGGAATTTTTTCATGCAAGATTGGTTCAATATCTGACTTAATTAAACTTCCACCAATACTTGGTGGAAGTATTCCATAAGACTTGACATAATTGGATCCAGGCATGGAAAAATTAAATTCAGATAAGATAGTATGTTGTATAATTTTACGCACGTTTTCTTTTATGGTCGGATTTAGACTAAGGAAAAGGATGCGAGTCGAAGCGGCAACATAAGGACTCCATTTTTTTATTTTTAATCTCTTTGTTTTTTCTATGCTGACGGAGACGGCGTCTAGGCAATCAATTTCTCCCTTGAGTGCTAAATCCGAAAGCTCTTCATTGTTTGCTTTTACTTTTTTAATGATAATATTTGTGGGAGCTATTTTTGATAAATTTGAAAAAAAATTGTGTCGTAACGTTAAGCGATAGTGGGAATTAGTTTCTTCGAGTAATTCGTAAGGGCCAAGTCCTAGAAATTTTCCATCAGTCGTTAGTTTAAAAATTGAGCTATCAACGACAGCCAAATGGAGCAAGAAGAGTGGGTGAGGACGATCAAGGTTAAATTCAACTATGGTTGGAGATATTTTTCTTACTCCAAAATTCTTTTTGTGGTCATCACTTGAACCAGATAGATAAGCTTGCTTCGAGCCAGTTATATAAGACAAATCTACCGCCATTGAAGATCCAACTTGAAACATTCGATAAAAAGAATTCACAACGTCTTGCGCATCAAGTTTCGAGCCATCAGTGAAGAATGCTTGCTTTAAATGAAGTAAATATTTCTTTCCAGAATCTTTTATCTCAAAACTTTCAGTAAGTTCCGGCATCACCTGTAAATCAGGTGTTAATCGGAAAAGACCACGATGAAGTTGTAAATTAAAAAATACCGAATTTACCGACTCAAGTTTGTGTGGATCACGGGTTATGTTTTCTGAAGTTGTAAAAAGATTTAAAGTTTGTGCTTCTGTCATATTTGGATCTCCTGTCATGACAGCTAAGGCAAATATGCCTAGTGAAACAATTTTATTACTGGACTTTTTAAACGCATACCCAGCAGCGATAGTTGCTCTCCAACTCATTTCAATTATGATATCAATCATACCTGTTGCTCCAACCCAAAATTCTCCTAGGGATCCAGTTAGTACAATGTTTGACTGTCTACTAGCACTGATAGAAGCATAATTTTCAGTAGGACAGTCCCTCATGAAATTTTTACTTATCCTGTTAAATAATATCCAGTAGGAAATATTTCTAACTAATGACATTGTTAGAACAGCTCCAGAATATTGTTGTAATAGGCCTTGTAAAAGTAAAGCAATCGATAATGTGTACCAAATAAGTTTTTCCGATATGATTTTTTTTTTATCAATCATTGGCGCAATCCATACAGCTAGTCCAAACGCACCCGATGCAAAAGGTAAAAAATTTGGATTTTCTAAAAATAATCTAGTATTAAGTGTATTCGCTCCAAACATTACAAGAGCCAAAATAAAATCTGAAATAGCAATAGTAGGAAGAAGTTTGTAATATTTCGAAAAATTATTTTGTATGATAATTTTCTTTGAATAATTGCTTGAGGTGGTAAATATTTTTTTATTTTTACCATTAAAGAAAATAAGGATGATGAAACCATTTGCAAGGAATGTAATGAAATCGAAATAAATTGCGGTATTTAAAGAAAAATATTTTATAAATAATAAGCTTATAAATGTTCCAAAGATTATTGTTCCAAAGTCTGCTTTGTTTTTCAGTAATGCAAAGGAACCATCTTTTTTGTTTTTATCATCTAAGAATTTTGCAATCTTGGCCGAATTTGCAACTTGTAATGCGGTAAATAAGGACTTTAAAGTAGTGGCAAAAAAGAAGGGAAAAAATATATTTTCTGAGAATAAGTTTGAAGATAATGCTAAAAACAAAGAAAGAATTCCTGCAATTAATTCACAACTAACTAAAAGCTTAATTGGATCAATTTTATCTGCAGCGTGTCCTAGAAAATTGTTTACAACAAAGCCAGTAATCCGAAGTAGCCCTATTGTAACCCCAATGGCCCAAAGAGGGAGTCCAATTTCGCTTGAAAATGCCAATAGAGAAATTATATAAGTAGTAGACCCCAGTGAAGTTAAAAATGAACCAAATAAGAACATTTTTGCATCTAGTGATATTGATCTCATATAATATTTTCCGGAATCGTTGATTTATATTTAGTTTTGTACCATTCGACATATAAAATATTTTTATCAACATAGAATGAAAAGTTTTTAGATGAGATTGACTTTATTTGTGTGTATTCAAATATTCTAAAAGTAAACATAATAATCGACTGGTTCTTTAATTTTTCAATTCGATCTCTACAAAATAAAAACGATAAAACTTGACCGCTTCTTGAAATATCTTGATTGACTAAATCATTTTGCATTACAAGTTTATTTTCTCTATTGGTATCCAAGTAAAATATATCCTTGGACCCAAGGAATGTATAAAAAAAGGGTATGTCTCCTCTTTCAAGTTGTTCTCGTTCTTCGGGTAAAAATTGGTGAGATAAAGTTTGATATTCACTCGTAGGACGAATGAGAACTCTAATCGGAAATTTATCAACATTTGGTATTGAAGCGATCGAGTCGATAATTTGGTTGTTGTGCCGTGATAACAGATTATATCTATGAAACATAGATTCAGCAGCTGCTATAAGATACTCTTCAAAAACCTTGGAATTGTCTTGACTAGTATAGCGAAGTAGTTTTAAAAAAATGATTTTTTGTTTGAATTATTTTTTTGAGGAAGTAGATGACTGTCTGCAGGGCTTTCACATTTAAAAAAAAGACATTCGATATCTACAATTTGAGTTTTATCTTTTGTGATTAGAACATTTTCGTGGTGCAAATCAACTATACCAAAAACTGTGGCTATTGCCATTAGCTCACCGAAATTATTCCAAGAATCTATATTTGGAGTATTATTTTCCTTTACTTCTTTGACTTCTCCATGATCAAATTTTTCATTTGTCGCATAGCATAGTGAACCCATAGGTTCAAGCAAATCTAATCCAGCGGCATCAATTATATTTTTTCTTAATGTTGAATGATGAGATAGTAACTGATACTCCCAGAAAACTACTCTAGGTTTTACAAATAAACAATGGTCTTCCTTGACCACTTTGTGAACATACTTACCGAAATTATGAACATCACCTTTTCGGTCAATAAAATTCATCAGAATCCAGTTTCACTTTGATTAGTGTTCGCAGATGCTTCTAAATTAGCAAGATCAATAATGATTTCGACATTTTCCATAATTCTCCTAAAAATTGAGGGTTAGATGATAGTAAGGAACCTGTTTAACTGTTTTCAATTAGAAAGTAAATATATCCGTAGCCTATGAGAGTTCATAACTTCACGAGCTAGAAATGCCAAAAATTACTAAAACAAGTTATTAGTGGTGTCCCAAGTTTTAAGCTTTATGGGCTTGATTGGGATTCGAATTGCTACGCTTTATAGAAAATAGGCGCAAATTATATAGGAAAATCGCTATTGGCAGGGTTCTGGCGGTTCTTCTAAAGAGGTTACGTTATCTGTCTTTAATTCTCTTATTTATTCGGTAGCAAGAAAACAGAAAAGGAAAATAGAAATATAGCGTCGGTGGGAAAGTGAGATTTATTGAAGCTATCTAATTCACGCTGCAGTGCTTTGATGAAAATGGCATAATATTAATCGAATTTTTTTGTGAAATGTCTTCTCTCTTTTTTTCGCTATCATAGGAAAAAGAGGGAGTAGTCATGTTTGCCGCAAATAATATACTTGAAATCTTTTTAGGATAGTAGAACAGTTGGGTATTTAACTTCTAATTGAACTGAATATAAAAAGGTATTGTGGAAGAGTAGAAAATTACAAGATTTCTAAGTAGTTAATAAAAAGATATAAATTAAGAAAAAAATAAAATAGGGCCGGAAGGATAGCTACGAATTTATCGTGAATTTTTATTCGCGCCATGATTCCTAGGAACATAAGTAGAGTAAGGCCAATAGTCGAGAGCGAGAAAACGTATAATATTTGAAACTTTACGCCAACAAGAATTCCTAGGCCTCCGAGCAATTCGAGCGCTCCCGTTAGCTTTCTAAATTTACTTAGCCCGTAGCGCTGAAATTCCATGTGCATATGTTGTGTGAAGAGACAGAGCAAACCATAGACAATAAATGAGAGGGAAGAAAAGAGACTTAAGAATAAAATGATAGGCGAAAAATTAGGGTTGTAAGACATGTCTTAATCTATCACAATAATTTGTAGATGAGAGAATGAATCGAGATGGAAGCTATAAATATTATCGAGTGAGGTTAAAATGTTGACGACTGTTGAATTATTGGAAGTCTTAAAAATTATTATCTTTAGTTCCGTGCTCTTTGTTTGGGTCATTAGGTATCAAAATATCGTCGCTGAATTCAAACAGTTCAAATACCCAGATTGGCTCAGAGATTTGGTGGGGATTTTAAAAATTACTTTTGTGGTCATGTTGATGAGAAGCGACGTTTCACTTGTGAAGCTAGGGGCGATGGGAATTATTTTCCTTATGCTGATGGCGTTAATCACACATCTTAAGAGTAAAAGTCCTCCCTTTAAAATGTTGCCTTCGCTTACTCTGTTGATTTTAAGTTTTTCGGTTTTTACACTCGCTTAATCATGCTTCCTTTTCGGTCTTGACCAAAATGGAGTGGCAGTCCATAATAGACAAATGGAAAGTAAGTCTTTTTGGATTGATAGAGATTTATCAAATTCATTAAATTCTAACCACGAAGTCATTCAAATCATTCGTGGCCCACGACAGTGTGGAAAAACAAGCTTGATGCTTCATCACGCTGAGGATTTTGTAGAAGTTTCGTTGGACGATCCCGGACTTCGCCACTTGGCGCAAACAGATCCAGAACTTTTTTTAGGCCAATTTAAGAATAAAAAAATTTTTATTGATGAGGCGCAATACGCCCCTGAGTTATTTCCTTCACTCAAACGCATGGCCGACTTGTATAAACGCGCCAATCCCAGTAAGCGAAAAACAATTATTCGGTTGACCGGATCAAATCAAATTCTCATGGACCGAAACGTAAAAGAAAGTTTGGCTGGTAGGGCCAGTTTTTTTGAGTTAAATACGTTAAGTGTTTCAGAAATTAGACGTTATTCTCCCACACCCATTCAAGAAATCCTTTACCAAGGGGGGTGGCCAGAACTCTACGCAAACCCGGGTGTGCGGAAAGTAGAAAAATTTTTAGATGATTTTATTAATAGCTACGTGGAAAAAGATGTTGTCTTGGCAGCAGGTATTCAAAAAGGAAAAGAGTTTTTACTTTTCTTGCGTTTACTGGCAGGAAGAGTGGGGCAGCTGGTCGATCTCACTCATCTTGGTAACGAGGCAGGGGTTAATAATAAAACCATCAAAGAATGGATTTCAGTTTTGGAACGAATGCACTTAATTGCACTGGTAATGCCATACTCATCAAATCTTTCAAGTCGTTTGATTAAGACACCCAAAGTTTATTTTTTAGATACCGGACTTGCCTGTCGACTACAGGGACAAAGTGGGCCAAGTTCCATGCTGACTTCACCACAGCAAGGGCCGATGTTTGAGAATTTGGTTTTTAGTGAACTTTATAAACTTAGTATTAACTATCAGCTTGGGTGGAGAATTTATTTTTGGCGCTCTAAAGCTGGAGAAGAAATTGATTTTCTTATTCAAAAATCAGCACATGATTACTTTTTTCTTGAGGTTAAAGTAAGCGCACAAAATTTAGGAGATATAAGTAAGTACCCTGAGATAAAAAAAGTTTTTGAAAAAAAAATTCCTCCCATCTATCTTTGCCACCAGGAGGGGGAGCGAGTTCTTGGGCCTAATGTTCCCATCGCATTTTTGAAAGAATTTCTCCTAAAATAAAATGGCGGGCGCTTTTCCACTTTTTCTAGTAAAGTGGAAAAATGTTTGACAGATTATTTGGCCTTCCAAAAGATCAGCATGTCTTTATCTTTGGCCCAAGAGGTGTAGGGAAGACGTCATGGCTTAAAAGCAATTATCCTAAAGCTCCTTATTTTGATTTGCTTGAAGCCGAAATCTACTTCGAATTATCCAGAAAACCAACTTCACTCTTGGAGCGTATTGGCCCTCATTATCGCGGGCCCGTGATCATTGATGAGGTTCAAAAACTTCCCTCTTTGCTTGATGAAATTCACCGCTTAATCGAAACCAAGAATTTAAAAATCACTTTTATTTTGACAGCTTCAAGCGCTCGTAAATTGAAACGAAGTGGAGTGAACCTTTTGGCGGGAAGGGCGCATGTCTATCATTTTTATCCACTTACCTCGCAGGAAATAGGTGCTGAGTTTCAATTAAAGAAGGCGTTAAAGTTGGGGATGCTCCTTCCTGTTGGTTTAAGATTTCAGGGGCAATTTCAGGCGAAAATTATTTAAAGTCTTATATTACGACTTACCTTGAGCAAGAAATAAAACTCGAAGGACTGACGAGAAATATTTATTCGTTTCAAAAATTTTTAGAAGCGGCATCTTTTTCTCAAGGGGCGCCCTTAAATATTTCCGCCGTGTCTTCAGATTGTGGAGTGGAGCGCCGGACAGTAACAAATTATTTTGAAATATTAAGTGACCTGTTGATTAGTTACGAATTATCTTTGTTTACCAAACGAGCAAAAAGAGAGCTCATTAAGCATCGCAAATTTTATTTTTTTGATGCAGGATTATTTCGTACATTAAAGCCAACAGGGCCCTTGGATAGTGAGTCCGAGTTAAATGGTTTAGTTTTTGAAACGTTAGTTTTACAAGAGCTAATGGCCCTCAATGAATACTTGGGGTGGGGTTATCAAATTAGTTATTGGCATACAAAAAAGCATGAAGAAGTGGATTTTATCCTCTACGGAAAGAGAGGATTTTTTGCCATTGAAGTTAAGTCGTCCAATCGCTTGCGTGATAAAGATTTTGAGAGCTTAGAATTATTTATGCAAGACTATCCCGAATCTAAGGGCATGATGATATACGGTGGTGAAAAATCCTACTGGAATAAAAAAATAGAAGTCATACCAGCTAATTTCTTTTTTAAGAATTTAAAAAATTTATTTTGAATGATTTATTAAATTGAAGTCTTATCTAAGGTTAAAGTCTATTATAAATCCTAGATTTTTAATAAATAAGTAAAAATGATGAAGTTCACAAAAAAATAATTTTTTAATTGCATTTAAATTTTCCTTCGAAATACCCTTTCTCTACGTAACTATTTAGTAAATTATCCTTGCAAAGCCTTAATTTAAAATTATTTAAAGCATATTCTTTCTCATCAATAGATAGAAAGCGGTGTGGAGAATTAATGGAAATATTTCCTGGGATAGTTTCATCATAAATATATTCAATGCCTTCTGAATCAACATACCTTAGAAAGTGATTTACTGAACCATCTAGTCTCGAGGGGGGTTCTTTAATTATTGTTAAATTACTTTCTGATAATTTATTGAATTCTTGGCTTTTGATTCGAATAATTGGAAGTTTTAATTCCTTTGCAAGTTTAAGTAATGAATTTTCGTCGACAACTAGAACTCCGTTTTCGTCAGCCATCACGAAAATGGCTTGTATTTTTAAATCCAGAGTCTTACCAGTACTTGATGCAAAAGCTATCTCATTGTAGATTTTACGCTTACTACCTGAGGCAATTAGGTCCACAGGTGAGATTTCTTTTTTTGGGAATTTTCTTTTGTATTCTTCAATTGTAGTACGAAGTTCATTTGAGTATATAACTGGGTCTTCATCATATATCCGAACACCTGAAGGAGACCATGCATCCGAATCAGAAAACGCGATAATGTTATTATGATCCCAGCTTCCAATTATAAAACCTACCGTGGAAAATGTATTCTGGAAAAAATAGGGAGCAATGATAGAAGTCGCAATAACCTGAAGTGGAACTTTTTCTTTGAAATCTAACTTAAAATTAGAGATGGACTGATTTTTGAAAAAGTTAATATCATAAATACTATTTAAAAAAAAATCTCGCATTTTTCTTAGGATTCCATCTGGAGTCTTGTAAATTTTGTAATCGCTACTCCAACCTAATTCGATTGCATGTACTTGATAAACGCTTCCAATAGGGGCATCTGAGATTATTTTGTTAGGATCATAAGTGGGAAGATCAGTGAATTTACCATTTGACCACTTATAATTACCGTAGTGAGAATTAATAACTTTAGCGTCGCACTCTTTGCTTGCAAGTGCAGGATTCGCTCCAAAAAATAAAAAAAAATAAGTTAAAATTTTATTCATTGAAATTATTTACACCAAAAAAATCGCCTCCATTATATTTTAACTTATAGTGAAGATAAATCTCTTAGTTTTGAAAATGGTATATATTGCCCTTAAAATTCTTTTTTTCAATACTTAAGTAAAATAGTTGTGCCAATCTGGCTACCCTAAAAATGAAAGGACTTTTCTGAACCATGGTAAGGAATTATGAAATCGTGAATTTTAGCTATGATTTAATCTATAAATCTTAATTAATATAATTATATTTATTAGCAGTTCTTCTTGGGTCCTAAGCATGAAAATTGAGAGGAGCATAATTTTTATTGTCCATAAAACCAACGAATAGTCCGTTGATTTTATGACTTTTTCAGCGGAGTGTATGTTGATTTTAAAAAAACTAAATGGTATCATATACCTATGTATACGAGAATTTTAAATTTATCTGACCTTGTTGAGAAAAAGTCTTTTTTTCTTTTTGGCCCTCGCTCCACCGGTAAAAGTACTCTCTTGAAAAATGAATTTGGGGAAATCTCAACCATTAATCTGTTATCGAATGACACCTATCTTACTTTACTGGCCAGACCTTCCTTGTTAAGGGAAATGGTCAGTGCCATTAAAGCAAAAACGTCCCATCGTCGATTGCCGATCATTATCGATGAAGTTCAAAAAATACCTTCACTTCTAGACGAAGTGCATTATTTGATTGAAGAAAAAAAATATAAATTTATTCTCACGGGCTCAAGTGCTCGTAAGTTAAAGAGGAGCGGAGTAAATTTATTGGCGGGTCGAGCGTGGGAGGCACAGTTATTTCCTCTCGTTTCAAAAGAGATACCAACTTTTAATTTAAAAAAATATCTTTTAGTGGGAGGACTTCCTCAAGTCTACCCTAGTAAGTATCCGAGGGAAGAATTAGATGCCTATGTTAATACTTATTTGAAAGAAGAAATTAAAGAAGAATCCCTTGTGCAAAATTTATCTCATTTTTCAAGATTCCTAAAATTTGCCTGTCTCGCCAATGCTGAGCAAGTTAATTTTGCGAAAATGAGTAGTGATGCAGAATTACCTGCAAGTACAATAAAAGGATATTTTGAAATTTTGCGCGATACTTTTTTGGGCTTTATTCTTGAGCCATGGAAAGAATCGAAGAAAAGAAAGGCCATCGCAACCGCTAAGTTTTATTTTTTTGACATAGGTGTCGCAAATTATTTGCGAGGTGTAGAATCGATTACTGAAGGTAGTTCCGATTTCGGAAAATCGCTAGAACATTTTATCGCTATGGAGATTCGCGCCTATTTATCTTACCACCGTATAAAAAAAGAACTTTGTTTTTGGAGGACTCTACAAGGAGATGAGGTGGATTTTATAATTGGTAATGAAGTGGCGATTGAAGTGAAGGGTTATCGAAAAGTGAATGAGCGAGATCTTAAAGGTTTATTAAAATTAAAAGAAGAGAAAATTTTGAAACGTTTTTATTTTGTATCTCTAGATAATAATGAGCGCATAACAGATAATCAAATTCATATTCTTGATGTGTATCGATTCTTAGATTTGCTTTGGTCGGGAAAGCTGATTTCGTAGTAATCCAAGAAAAATTTCATTGCACAAAATTTTAGAAGGAGGAATAGGGAAAGTTCTATAGAAAGACCCTATACCATACTTTTTTAGGAGTGTTTTTTTTAAATTATTTGCTAGAGATAATATTTAATTTATACATTTATTTTTTTATTTTGTTTAATTTTTTATTTGGTTTAATTTTTAGAAAGCGGAAGTCGCATACAAGTAGAAATGGACTTTGCAACGATCGTTCCGTCCAACATCGTAACTGTTGCTTCCACTACGCCTATTGATTTTCCATTTTTCAGTACGGCCGCATGAGAGATAAGTTTGCAATCCGTGTTAATCATTTTGAGTAAATTTATTTTTAGTTCAATTGTGCCGAATACTTCTGTATCTGGTAAAAGCGATAGATAAGCGATTCCCATGGAGTGGTCCGCGAGCGAGGTTACTGCGCCTCCGTGGAGTGCGCCGAGGGGATTGGCCAACTGTAAAATGTTAACATCCATTTCAACCGTTGCAGTTCCGCTTCCTATTTTTGTTAACTGCATGCCGAGTAATTTTGCGTAAGCGGTTTGCGGAAATTCACCAGTAATAAGTTTTTGAAAATGATCCATTCTTAAACTATTGGTCACGTCGAATCTCCTATTAAAGTATTAAATTGCTAAGCATTATTAAAAAGTATTTCATTTTCTATGTCATGGAAAAATTCAGTCGAAACATGCTTTAAATGCTGAACTTGTAGATCATGAAAAAATGGTGTTGGTAATTTTTAAGAAATGTGATATTTTTAGCACGCCAACTTAAGAAAGATTACAGGATCATTTAAATGAAAATTAGTAAAGTGGCCAAACAACTATCAGATGATCTTGGATTAAGCCATGTTGATGCTTACATTATGGAGCTTAAGACGAAACTTTATAATAGAAGCGCCGATCTAATTAAATCTTCGAAACTAACTCATGAGCAGATTGCTAAACTTATTGGAACTTCTAGAAGTAGGATTAGTCGCATTGCCAATCACGGAGAAAATAATGTTTCCTTTGAGTTGCTCATTAAACTCATTGCTGTTCTAGAAGGAAAACCTGCAATTAAATTTGCGGTCTAAAAAATTTGCTGGAAGTTGGAGAGTAAAATTTAAGATCGAAATATTTGATGAATTTTAATCTAGGGCGAAGTGCGCAAAAGGGACGCGTGAATTATTAGGCATTCATTAAGCTACTTCGTTAATTATAATTTCACCCGCAATCCCAGCTTTATGAAGTTGATCTTGAAGCGCATACTTAGCAAAAGTTTTCGCTGGCATCTTAAGTGATTGGGAAAACAAGATAGCTCTCTCAACACTAACAATTTTTCTTCCCTTTTCAATGTTGCATAGATCTTGCTTTGAAATACCAAGAAGCTCGGCCATCTCTGTTTGTGAATACTCTTGCGTTACACGTAAGGAATGAAGCATTTCTCCAAAGCTAATTGGCCCCGTAATTTTTTTGATGGCAGCTTTGGCCCTTACATTATTTTTTATACTCATGGTGATTAACCTCCATCACTTCAACAGTGATACAATTAGTTTGCTCATTTATAAAATAAATTACACGCCAGCTTCTAGAGAGAGATGAAGATCGCTGTCCTTTTCGATCTCCTTTTAAGGCATGATCGCGATATCCTTTTACTTTTTGCATGGTCGTAAAACCCTCACTTTCAATAATTTCTACCCATAGATCAAATTGAATTAAAATGTGCTTGGGAATTTTTTTCAAATCCCTGTTTGCCTTTCTACTTAAAAAACCACAGCGTTCATATAACCTCTTTTTTAGTATACTTTTTTGGTGTACTTTTGTCAATCTGAATTTATTATTAATACTTTAGTAAAACCAATTATTTGAAATAACGGGTTGTTGGGCGAGTAAACACCAAGCGCTAAATATAAAAATTTTTGGTGTCATCAACCAAGAATATTTTTTACTGGTAAATTATAGGTAATAAGAATTAAAGTGAGGAAATTTTAAATTTCGTGAGGGACATTTTATGTCAGACGTTTCTCAAATTTCCAAATTAAGATCGGCCGTCATTCAGAAACAGGAAATCATTTTGAATAAACTTACTCAGTTGCCATACCAGGAAGTGATGAAGCTTTTGGCGAGTTTATCGTCCCTTGTCATTAATCTTGATATGGCATTGATCGAAGTAGAAAATAAGTGCAATAAATTTTTAGTTTCAGAATTGGAACGTGACCCTAGGGCCACCTTTTCAAAAGGCGAAGCTGCTCTAAAGAGTTCGGAAATTTATATGACCTATAGAAATATTCTATCTCTCAAACAATGTGCCTCCCGTGGACTAGGTTTCGCTAGAATGCACGCACAGTATTTATTAAAACTAAAAACCCACAATGAGGAATCAGAAGCTAATAGTGACGAATGATAAGATTTAAGTTAAACTCACGATAATTCTAAGGATGTAAAATGGATGAAATTGAGCTAATTCGAAAATTAAAATTAATTGAGGCGCTTCACCAAGGATCAACGACCGCCGGTGAAAAAATGGCCGCGTCTGAAGCGATACGTCGCATTCAAGATCGATTAAATGAAAGCCAAGCTGAGAGTCGTGAACGAGTTGTTGAATATAAATTTGGGATGTCTGATGAATGGAATAGAAAATTATTTAAAGCACTTTTGAGGCGTTATGGAGTCGAACCTTATCGATACGAGCGGCAAAGACACACGACTGTTATGGCAAAAGTATCAAAACGTTTCGTTGATGATGAGCTTTGGCCACAGTATTTAGAAATGTCCAAAGTACTTGAGACCTATCTTACGCACGCAACTGATCGAATCATTTCTGAAGCCGTACACAAAGATAATTCAGAAGCAAAGGTCGTGGCCGAACCTGATCAATTGCCGTTTTTTGAAAATTAGAAATTAAATTTTATTCTACGCAAATTTTTAAGACGAGCTTGATAGAGATCCCAAAATTCTGCACTTATTTCAAAGATTTTTTCAAGTGCAATGGCAAAGGCCGCAGAAATGCCGCGTTTGTCATTACAAATTTCTGAAATTTTTCTCTCGGCGCAATCTATTTTTTCAGCAAGCCATTTTTGACTTAAGCCCCGTTCTTCTAAAATCATGGCCTTAAGAAATTTTCCTGGCGATTTTCTAACAGATAATTCTATCAAGATAGTCTCCTATTTCAAATTGTTGTTATCTGTTTTTTATTCATTTCGCATACGTCATACCATTTCGGATCATGAAATTTTCTTCCGTTATCTTTAGTGATCCGATTTATCCTGCCTATTAAATTGGTCAACCATTTTGCAACGAAGTGGAGGCAATCGTTTGAAATTGGGTCATTGCCCTTGTTTTTCGCTAACTCATTGTATTCTAGAAAAAACGATAGGGGAGAATCTTTTGCCTATCTAGGGAAATAGTTGCGAACGCTCAATAATAAAGTAAGGAGCAGTATCGCTCTATGGGGCCATTGCATGATAGCTACATTAATTAATCGTTTCACTTTTGTAACGTTTAGACCAAAACTCTTTTTCACATTGTTGATGTTGTTCACTCTCTTTTCGTGTGGACAAAATTCTCACGTAAGAACCATCGATGATAATAACGTAGTGCCAGCGCCTCCGATCTTACCTGGCAACTCTACAGCGACATCAACGCCAACGGCGACATCAACGGTTGATCCAGATAGTACGGCGACGCCAACACCCACTTCTACTTCCACATTTAATTCTACTTTCACTCCGACAAGTACACCCACAAGTACAGTAACACCTAGTGGAGCAACGAGTACGCCAACATCTACGTCAACATCTACGCCAACTTTTACGGCGACGAATACACCTATCTCAAGTACCTCAACGCCAACACCATCATCGACACCAACGAATACAAATACTCCGACCCAAACTCCTACTCAAACAAATACGCCATCGCCAACTCCGACTTATACACAAACGCCGACTCAATCACCGACGGCAACATTGACCTCAACACCTACGCCAACGTCAACTGCGACTTCGACTCCAACTTCAACGCCAACAAAAAAGGCAAACGATACAGCAACTCCAACGTCCACAGCGACGCCGACAAGTACTTTTACGGCAGCTCCACCGACGTCAACTCCGACTGCGACCAACACACCTACGATAACGCCGACGCCGACCAATACTCCGACGTGCGCGTTGGATGTTTATCCAGGCAATACAGTGTTTCAAAAATTAGTCATTACGCAGACGTCTTGGGAAGGCCCACTTGTGAATGGTGGAAATTATGATACGAGAGCGCAAGGGCCTGCGAGTACGTTATCTAAAAATCACATGCGCTATGCTTTTCTCAGTGGCAACTTTCAAAAAACTTTAGCGATCTCCATTGTCTCTCCGCCTTTTATGCCGGGGATGGGTGTGAGTCCACTTACGATGGGGAATGGATTTAATGCGCCTAGTAGTGGAAATCCCATTTTCTTAAATCGTGAGATCAGTGCTTTCGCTTGGATCTCAAGTCAAAATCCACCAACAAATTGTTACTCAAGTCAGATGTATGGATGTAGTCAGGCCTATACCATTTATCGATTTGCTCCGTCGCAAAATTATTCTGGAAATAATTATGATTGGTTTCGTAGTCAATCACAGCGATACGCACACGTGGCGAATAATGGTGTGAATTATGTGAGTGAAGGAATTGTGGGGGCCGTGCCGGAATTATCGCCACCGTCTTATCCACCATCCAATGCGTCGGTTAACATTTCAAGAAATGGAAACATTGTTACCATTTTTATTGGTGGCCAAGCATCGCAAGCTGATATCACGGGATGCGGAATGCAAAATGGTTTATATCTCGGATTTAGTTTAGGCGTTAAGCAAAGTGGTGTCGCTCATCAATACTATCCGTGGGGACAACACTTTCAGTTCAATCAAAATGGTGATCCTAAGTTGCAGTATTACTAAGTGCAAATTGGGAAGTGCGAATTCTGAATTGCGAATAGCGGACTTTGAATTGCAAGTTGCGAAGTGGTGAAGAAAGAAAATTGAAAGAAAAAATGAAAAGAATGAAAAGAAAGTAGAGAGCGCGGGCGTAGGGAAGTAAGTTGTAAAGATTCATTTGTTAAGAGTAGAGTGTCGGAGAGTAAAAATTGAAACGTTTAGATAGCAATAAAATAAATAAATCATCGATAGATAAAAAAAACAAATTGAATAAGTTAATTTGTCAAGGAAATCTCATAACGAAGGGGTGTTGGCATTTTTTTTTCTTTTACTTTTTTTTAATTTTTATTTCACTGAAAACATACTCCAAAACTTGTAAGGAAATATTAGCTGATTACAAAACTGTTATCACTGAAAATACAGCTGCATCAAATGAATATGATGAATTATCAAATCAGTGTAGCGGATTTAACAACGAAGCTGGCAACTTTCTTTTAAATAACTATTCAATTCCTTTGAAAACTAGCTTCTCTACATTACAAACAATTGCTATAGAAATTGAAAAAGATATGAGCAATACAATGATAATTGTTCCACCTGATTGTGGGGATATACGGAGTCAAAATTATGAATCTAGTAGACAAGAATTTATAAAAGCAAAAAATAATATAAGCACTTCAGCAAATTTTGTTAAGTATCAAAAAGCAAATTGTAAAAATATAATTCAAGTTGGACAAAATACAAATGATACTTTATGTCAAAAAGCTGCCGTGAAAATTCAAGGGAAAATGAGTGCATACGAATATGAAACTAGAAACTGTTCAAGTTGGATTGAGTCTTGTCATAAACAAAAAATAGAAGGCGATTATCAAGCAGTCCATTCAGAAATAACAAATATTTCAATGGCAATTAAAGATTTAGGAGATTTAATTAAATACCTTGGTTCCATTAATGACAATGATTGTGGAAATAATGTAAAAGATGCAGCAAGTCTAATTGATTGCCCAGCAAATGATAAAGATTCAAGTACACCAAAAAAAAATTATTGTGATCAAATTAAATTGATTAATGAAAATATCAGTAAACTAAATAAGCAAACAAATAATTGTATATTGCCAGCCGATATAGGCAATTGTAATGCAACTGCGAGATTTAATGACGGTTCCCCTGAAGATTATGGCAATGAAAATCGTCAGAACAGTAACATTTTCATGTATTGCTTTGATATTAAAAAAATACAACTTTCAGGATCATTACAAAATAATTTTCCTGCATTTTGCAGGCAATTTTTTCCATTATTTCCTGAAATGTCTCAAATAAATTACCCTGGATTGTTACGTTGGGCATCTTCCGAGGGCGCAATTTGTAATGGAACTGATGAGTCAAACGTATCAACGCAAATACCATATGTAACAAGAGTTACTAAAGAAGGAACGAAAGTTGTAAATAAGAAAGTAAGAGGCGAATTGTTCTCAGCTTTTCTCTCAAAAAACCTCGCACTCTGCGAAGGCATGAATCGCTTCTACAACTACAAACTTAAAAATAATTTTAATCAAGCAGCAGAAAATTACAAAGCCAATCCTGAGCAAGCTTCTGACACAAAACTTGATACGGGTTTCGGAAAAGATTTAGCAAAAATAGAATGCAAGGAAACACTCTACAGTGTAGATAATTTTGCTTGTTTACGTGCAAAGGTTGCCTTGGGATCATATTCCGCAGGAACGATTGCTCAAAAAGTTAGATCGAGTAAAGAACTTCAAAAAGCAGCAGATGAACAATTAGATAAAGCAAAAAATATTGTTGATTCTGGTACCGGTGATAAAACAGTAGAGTTAACCCTTAACAGTTATGCTGGAAATATAAAGGCACAAAACATCTCAATGGAGTTGGCCGATAAAGAAATTCGTGAAATATGGTGGGCGCTTGGTACTTTCGGGGCCATCATCGGAATCTGGCCAATAAAGTTTACTGCTTTACATAAATGTAAAATATCAGCAGCTGATTCACCATTTACTCCAGGCAATCCTGAAAACAGTTGTGGTGTTGCATTAAATAACTCATCTACCTATCCACTCATCTTACCAAATGATGCTGTGAGAAATGTTCTCCTTAAAACGATTCTCGAATTATGGACTCTCATAAATACAACTAAGCAAAATAAATCAGCGGCCGAAAAGGCCAAACTAGATTTGTTAGCGCAAGAAGATGCTTTCAAGCGAAGCCTTTGGACTCCCACACCAGGCCCAGCGGATCCAACACCAACAACAGAAGTCGCGCAAATAAATTGTACCAACAATCCCTACATGATTGGGTGTGGTGGTGCGACTGGCGGTTATAAAGAATCACCAAATACTCTCGGTACGACAAGTGGTGTGATTGAGACTCCAGAAAATGGTGATGGCAATCCCAATTCTCCTGGAGGCTCGGTGCCTGGCAACATTGCAGATCTCGATAAAAAAGAAGTCACTTGGGAAGACAAAGCTTCACCGGGTGGCGGTGGAGGAGGTGGCGCCGGAGCTGGTCAAGGTGGGCCAGGAAGTTCTGCCGGTGGCAGTAGTGGAGGAGGTGGAACTTCTCCAGGTGCAGCACCAACACAACCTAACGGAAATGTTGCAGATAAATCTGGTGGCGGCGGATCAGTTTTGGAACGCTCCGCAAATTACGGAGGAAGGGGAGGCCGCTCAACATTGACCACTGCTAGTGGATACGGATCTAATGGCCTGGGGCGAAGAGGGGGAGATGATGAAAAAAATCCTTTCGGTAAAATGTTTGGCGATAAAGATGGCGCTGATGGTCGTGGCGGAATTTTTGGATCAGGCGGTGATGGAGACGGATCCGGAACTGATCGTTCCATTGCTGAAGCGAGCGATGATGACAACTTAGGCTACAGTAATTTATTTGAACGCATTACCAAAACCGCTAACGCTTACTATCATAAGGGGCGCGTAGGAAAAGCGGCGCCGGGCAGTGGTAATAGCAGTGGTAAGGGAAGTAGTGGAAGCGGCAACAACAAGAAAAATCCTAGAGACGCATAATCATCTGACAGATAAATCTTAATTTACTTTTGGCCTCCAAAGTAAATTAAGGAAATCTCTTAATTTACTTTTTTCTAGTTTTCATTGTGGTTTCGTTGTCAAATAATGCGAGATAAGCACTAAATACATAAATTCTATTCCGATGCCCGCCAGTCATTTCATGTAGAATACCCATTTCTAGAAATTCTTTAGTAAGTGAGATGGCAGATTTTAATGTGATATCTAAACTTTTTTCGACTTCGCTCGCTGTAATGTTAGGTTTCTTATAAAGAAGCTGAATAAAATCTTTTCCCTTCTCGGCCCTACGACCCATTTTAAGAATTTTTCGATCAATTTGCTGGGAAAGTTTGATAATTTCTTTAAAAGTGAGGATACCATTTTCAGTCGTTTCAATAACTGCATTCAGAAAAAATTTAATCCAGTGGGACATATCATTTTGCTCTCTTACTCTTGAAAGTGCCTGGTAGTAAGAAGTTTTGTGCTTTTCAAAAAAAGCTGAAAGATAGAGACACGGACTTCTTAATAAGCCGTTACTGACAAGATAAAAAGTGATTAGAAGTCTACCGATTCTTCCATTACCATCAAGAAATGGATGGATAGTTTCAAATTGGTAGTGTGCGATGGCCACACGAATCATGTGAGGAACATTGGTCTCAAAATTATGAAGAAAATTTTCGAGGTCACCCATTAGATCGGCAACATGGGTATGATGTGGTGGAATGTAGACAGCATCAGTCAATGAACTTCCTCCGATCCAGTTTTGACTGGATCTAAATTCTCCAGGTGCCTTGTGAGAACCGCGTACACCCTTTAAAAGAATTTCATGCATTTCCTTTAAGAGGCGATTTGAAAGTGGTAACTTTTCAAGTTTTTTGATTCCGTGATTCATCGCCTTGATATAATTTTGTACTTCTTGCCAGTCATTACGTTTTTCAGGTGATACATTCTCCTTCGACAAAAGCGCTTCATCCATTTCAGTCTTCGTTCCTTCTATCCTGCTAGAATAATGGGCCTCCTTCACGATGTGCATTTGAATAAAGAGGTCAATGTTTGGAATGAGAAGAGAATAAGCATTTAGTTCTCCAATACGACGAATGGCCGTTTCAAGGAGAACGTTGACTTGCCCCTCTTCCCAAACCCAATCATGATTAATATGAACTGGTCGAAAACTTTTATATTGGTACTGCTGATCAAATGTTCCAGATATGAAATCTTTTAAGTTCACTAGTACTCCTTAGGCATTTTTTCTTATAAAAAAAATTCTAAATTTAAATTTCAAGTTTATCACGGAGTCAAGAACGGAGCAAAGTTGAAATAAGCGATTATCGATATTCATGGTCTTGCGGTATTTATGTCTAAAGACGATATTACCGAGAGAGAAATAGGAAAATTAAGAATGAAGTTTTTTGGTCGCGTCGGAAAGGTGGCGCTGGGAATTGATCGAAGCAATGACAAGAAAAATCCCTAGGAAACTTAGTTAGGATTTTGTTTATTTTATCACTAATTTCAGAAAAATAAATAATAAATATAACCTCTTTAATGGGTGTTGAAACCTTTTTAAGAGGTTGATGTGTATTCAATAATGTAATACAATTCCATTATGCTAAACAAAATATTAGGCAGTGAAATTGCTATGAAGGCCATGTTTCATCTCATTCATTATCACGAGATATATCCTTCTGCTGTGGCAAAAGATTACAAACTCACCTTAAGTGCTGTTCAAAAACAATTTGCCCGCTTCGAAGAGGCCGGGATCCTTGTTTCTAAACTTGTTGGAAAAACGCGAGTTTATATGTTTAATAAAAAGTCAAAAATATCAAATGCCTTTTTTGAGTTTGTAAAACTTTACTACGATGGTTTAAGTATTTCTGATAAAGAAAAAATATTCTCCGAAAGGAGACGCCCTCGTAGACTAGGAAAGACCGTTGTTAAGAAGATAGTGCTTGGAAATTAATTTAACAACTTGCTAAGAAAAAGAACTATGGCATGATGTCGCGGTTCACTTAAAGAAAAAAGGAATCGACACCGTTTTAGTCGGAGGAGCAGTTGTTTCAATATATACCGATGGTGCCTACCAATCAGGTGATCTTGATTTTGTGAAACTAGACTTATTCACAAGTAAGCTCGAAGACGCTATGAAAGAGATAAACTTTAAAAAACTTGGCCGTACTTACAAACTTGAAACGTTAACTTGGTGTATGATAGGAAAAATATATGTCGAATAAATCACGTGCGTTTGATTGGTTCCTTCAGGCCCAAGATGATTGGAAATTCGCCAATTTTGGAATGCAAAATTCTCATTTTTCTCAAGTTTGTTTTATTGCACAGCAAGCTGCAGAAAAAGCAATTAAGGCCCTTGCTTATGATAGAAATTTAGAAGTGAAAGGTCATTCCATTACCATTATTGCAGGCATATTAAAAGTTAATGGTGAAATTGAAGCTGCAGGAAGACTATTAGATCAGTATTATATTTCAGCAAGGTATCCTGATTCGCTTCCAGCTGGTGCTCCTTTTCAATTTATTTCTAAAGATCAGGCCCAAGAGGCCCTCGCTAAGTCATGGATTGTTTTAGAATTTGTTCAAAAATATTTAAATAATAAATCTCATGAAGACTGAAGTAAAAGCAAAAGAAGTCCCTATTTTTTTCAAGCAAGATCTCGCTTCAATGATGAAACAGTTACATTCCTTGCTTATGGATAAAAAAATTCAAGAATCCTATCTCTTTGGAAGTGTGGCCTTGGGGACGCAAAATAGTGATAGTGACTTAGATATGATTATTGTGATGGATACTACTTTGCCGTTTTTTAATCGTCATCAACTTTTTCCTGAACTCTATCGGCTTGGTGTTCCGATTGATCTTCTCATCTATACGCCAGATGAATTTAAAAAACTAAAGTTTGAAGGTCAAAATTCAAAAGTAGGATTTTGGAGTTCCGTGGTAAAGCAAATGGTAAAAATCTATCCGTAAATTTTATGCGGGTTTTTCCTCTATTTTATGAATCCGTGAAAGGGCAAAAATGGCCGTCTTTGACAATTTGCGGTTGACAGTAGTAATCTGCCAAATATGTGGATTAAAAGAGATATTTCTCATATTTTACAAAAAAATCAAGATTTTATTCAAATCTTAATTGGGCCAAGACAATGCGGAAAATCGAGTCTTCTTCACAACTTAAGTAAAGATTTCGGCCAAAATGGTGAGGAATTCGTTGAACTAAGTATGGACGACTTAAATCTCAGAAAACTGGCCTTAGAAGATCCCCAAGGCCTTCTCGATCAATATGACGGAAAAAAACTTATCATCGATGAAGCGCAACTCGCACCAGAAATTTTCTATGCTTTGAAAAGAAAAATTGATCTCCTCAAACGGGCCCATCACAGACGAGAAATTATGTTTCGCCTCACAGGATCAAATCAAATATTGATGGATAGGTCAGTGAAAGAAAGTTTGGCGGGACGGGCCAGCTATTTTGATCTCAATACCCTTTCGGTCGCAGAAATTCTGGCCGCAGGTGGAAACACATCGATGGCAGAAATTTTATTTAAAGGTGGATGGCCAGAATTGTACACTGACCCCACGATCTCCACTAAAAAATACTTAGATGACTACATCAGAACTTATGTGGAAAAAGATATTGTTCTTGCGGCCGGGATTCAAAAACAAAATGAGTTTATTCGCTTTGCTCAGCTGCTTGCAGGAAGAACAGGTCACCAATTAAATTTTTCAGAATTGAGTAAAGAGGTAGGTGTCAGTAATGAAACGATTCATGATTGGACATCGATCTTAGAGCGAATGAAAATGATCGCCCTAGTGCCTCCCTATTTTTCTAACCAATCTAAGCGACTAGTTAAGGCACCGCGAGTCTATTTTCTTGATACCGGTTTGGCGTGCCGCCTGCAAGGGCATAGTGAGATTGCCCCACTCTTGAGCTCTCCCCAGTTGGGCCACTTATTTGAAACTCTGGTTTTTGGTGAGATCTATAAAACGGCAAAAAATTTCGATCGCGATTGGAAAATTTTCCACTGGAGAACGCGTGACGGTGAAGAAGTGGATTTTCTCATCCAAATGGAAAATCAAAAATTTCTTTTTCTCGAGGCAAAAGTTTCGTTTCAAATGTTAGACGGCAACAAAAAATTGGTGGAAGCAAAAAAAGTGTTTAAAGATGGTCTACCTCCTCGTTTTTTATGCCACATGAGTGGAGATCAAATACTAGGTCACGCAGTGCCGATAAAATATCTCAGAGATTTTTTACTTAACCAATAGTATTACTTGCATTACTCGCATTACTCGCATTACTCGCATTACTAGTATTAGTGAAATAATGGTTAAAAAAATGGATCGTAAATTTTACTAAGTAGTAAATTTTACGATCGTAAAATTTGACAACTAGTAAAATTTACGCGATACTGATCTCAATATGAAGCTTAATCACAAGCAATATCTATGGTCTCTCAAAAATCCACTTTTTCCTGAGCATATGTCTTTTATCGCTGGGCCAAGACAGTCTGGAAAAACTACCATGGCACTGCAATTCCTAAAAGAAGCAGGTCTTGATAAGACCGATTATTATTTTAATTGGGACAGGATAGATGTTCGTCGCAAATTTAAAGACAACATTGATTGGCTTTCCACTCTGAAAAAGGAAAAAAAAGGTGGCAAGCGACCTATTCTCATCTTCGATGAAATTCATAAAGTAAGACAGTGGAAAAGATTACTAAAAGGAATTTATGACGAATACCGCAAAGATTTTCAATTCATCATCACTGGAAGTGGGAGGTTGGATTATTTTCAGCGAGGAGGAGATTCACTTGCAGGTCGATTTGATCTCTATCAACTGATGCCTTTTAGTCCAGCAGAATGCACGAATGAAAAATCCTCTTTCGTCCATCTTACGATTGAAAAAATTTTGGCCGCAAACCCACTACATGATGATTTGATTACTCACTGGGAAATGACAGGTGGTTTTCCGGAACCATTTTTATCTGGAAGTGAACAAAAATCTAGATATTGGTGGAAGCAGTATTTAATTCGGGTGACGGAAGAAGATTTGCGTGATCTTACGAGATTGGAATCAGTGGATTTAATGAGAGACATACTGGCCATCCTTCCTGCAAAAATATCTTCGCCACTATCCATTGAGTCGGTTCGGCGCGATGTTGAAACTTCTTTTGCTACTGCAAAACGATATTTGGCCACTTTAAATCAGCTCTACATCCTTTTTGAGGTTTCTCCTTACTCAAAAAAAATTCATCGTGCTATTGCTAAAGAAAAAAAATGTTATTTCTACCATCATCCAGCAGTCATTGATGATGGTGCCCGCTTTGAAAATATGGTGGCACTCATTTTAAAGAAATGGGTTCTTGAAAGAAATGAAAAGGCCGAAGGCGAATTTGTACTAAATTATTTACGAGATCAAGACAGAAGAGAAGTAGATTTTATTTTATTAAAGGAAGGTGTCCCTTACTTCCTCATTGAATGCAAGCGAAGTGATACGTCACTCTCACCTAGTTTAGTTTTTTATTCCCATAAATTAAATATTCCTGGAATTCAGGTGGTCCGTTCTAAAGGATACAACCTAAAAAAAAGTGATCTATTGGCCGTTGTCTCCATTCATTACTTGGCGAGTGTTTTAGGGTAATGATTTTAAGATATTTTGAGTAAAATGAGTAAATGGCAGTGCACTGTAAATTACTCATGAGTAAATTACACTTGACTGTAATTTACTAACAGTCGTAAAATAAGGAATGACAAAAAACATAGGTCGATATTTAGTTCCGGTCATGAATGAATTTTTAGAAAATCGAATGGTATTTGTCGGCGGGCCAAGGCAAGTAGGGAAGACGACCATGTGCCTTAGTTTTCTTCGCAAACCCACAATAAATAGTGAGGCCTACTTAAATTGGGACGATTTGCCATCGAGAGATCAGTTAAAAAATGCGATACTGCCCGTCAGTGAAAAGATTATTTGCATAGATGAAATTCATAAGTATAAATTGTGGCGCTCGCTCATTAAGGGTATGTACGATAAGAAAAAAAATATTTATAAATTTATTGTCACTGGATCGGCGCGGCTTGATCATTATCGTAAAGAGGGAGATTCATTACTGGGCAGATACCGTTATTTGCGCCTCCATCCTTTGTCGCTTGGCGAGCTTAAAAAATATGATTCCACTACCATCCAGCTTCTACTCAAATTTGGGGGATTTCCGGAACCCTTTTTTAATGGAACAGAGAAAAATTGGAAACTTTGGCAGAGAGAAAGAAGTTATCGAATCATCTACGATGACATCAGAGATTTAGAGCGAGTCAAAGAAATTTCTTCACTTGAGTTATTAGCAGATGCGTTGCCGCAAAGAGTGGGGTCACCACTTTCCATAAATAATTTAAGTCAGGATCTTGAAGCTCATCATGCTACCATGAAAAATTGGTTACAAATTCTTGATAATGTTTATTTCTCCTTTCGGATCCCCCCTTTTGGTGCGCCTAAGCTACGGGCCGTCAAAAAAGAACAAAAACTTTATCTCTGGGATTGGAGTTCCATCGAAGATATTGGTATCAAATTTGAAAACATGGTGGCCTCTCAGTTATTAAAATATTGTCACTTCTTGGAAGATTCTGAGGGAGAGAAAATGGAATTGCGGTTTTTGCGAGATCACGACAAGAGGGAAATTGATTTTGTTGTTCTCAAAAATAAGATTCCCATTTTTGCTGTGGAATGCAAAACAGGCGAGCGATCTTTATCGCCACATATAAAATATTTTCAAACAAGAACAAGCATTAAGCACTTCTATCAAGTTCATCTTGGTACAAAACATCAGAAAATTGATGACCAAACAACCATCATCCCATTCGGACAATTCTGCAAAGAGTTAAATCTGCCCTAGGTGTCAGTACTTTTATAGTCATGGGAATTTGGTTTTCAGGGTAGTGGATGATGTTCCAAACTAAAAGTTTAGAACGCGTATGGATATACGACGACGTCGAATGCGCATGGCTATGCGATCGTTTCTCTATTGACACGAGACCATGATTGAATATTTTGCTTTCTGCATTGCTGTATTTTTTTCTTCACATGATGTGATTTGATAAGTGCCGTCAATATATTGTAATCCTATTGGACAAAAAGATTGGAAGTGATTGTAACCATAGTTGATGTTATTTGCTTTGTAGTTCTCGAAGGCGAGATAAAACGATTGAATCGTTTCACAGAGGCTTGATGTCGTTTGATAAGGTGGAAAGGGAAAACCATTTTGCCCATGAGTAAAGGGAATGAGGATTGGTAGTTTTACTCCATTGTACTCAACCGTATTCCCGTAGGCGTTGAAAATTAACTTATTATTTTTTCCGATGGCGCCAAGATCAGCTTTTCCTGTTTGAACTTGTGGGGCACAGGTGGGATTCAAGGTAGCAGAGGAGAGATTATTTTCTAATAGGAAATCAAAAACTTCTACGGGTGAGTTATTTACAAGTATCATTTGTGAATCTTTAAGCACCACGGAGTTACTTACTGGCACACAAGTTAATAACTTATATTTCATTTTAAATGATTTTGAAGTATTGGCAGCTATTTCTCCCACGTATTTTAATTCAGCGGATAATTTATCGTAGGAAATATTTGGATCATCTGCAGATAAAAAATCAAGCTGTGATGGCAATTGATCCAGCATCGATGGATTTTTCCAAGTAAGGCCAGTTAAATTATTGATTGTGATTTTGAAGGTTACTTGACCTAAATTTATTTCGGTTTTTGTTTGCGTAACGGCCTCTTTTGCAACGGAAAAATCTATACTGCCAACAAGTACCTTCGCACAATGTTGATTTCCTTGCTGTGGATATAGAGTGCTGATGATGCACGCTTGGACGTATTCTCCTGGCTGCGCTGTGTTTTTAGTCTTTGTTTCAAAATTGAAGCTATGGCAATCACCCGCATTTCCAGAAGCTGAAAAATTTTGAGAAATCTGGTGAAGGGGAAAATTGTTTAACCCATTGGCATAGGATAATTGATGAGATAACAACGCCTTTACTTCAACGGGTGGAGATACCGCTTTGGAACTTTTGTTACAGACGGTGGCCGTAAATTTTAAATTTGTACCAGGGTAAGTTATCATGGCATTAGGTTGCACTACAACTTCAAATTTTTCTTGCTCTGGGTATGGGTTATTTGGATCACAAACTGGAGAATCTAGTGGTACAAGGGAAAAGTGATCAACCATTTGAAAATAATTTAGATTTTCGTACCTCTTAGGAATAACGAGTATTTTTTTTTGGGATTTATTAGGCGTAATAATCGCTTCAAGCTTTGTCCAAACTCCAAAAGGTTTAGAATAAGTTACTTCTGCTACGCTTTGTTGATCAGGACTTGGTGTAAAAATTCCAAATAATGAAATCTCATCTAACAGAGAAATGAGTTTTGGGAAAGTATCTAAACTGATAGTAAATCCCTTTTCGAAAGGCACATTGGAATTGGAAGAAGATGCTGCCGCATAAAATGAGAGCTTATATGATTTTCCTGCAATGAGTGGATTTGAAAATCTTCCTTGGATACTTTCAGATTCAAAATTAGAATTTAAATCTAAGGAACCCATTCCAGCAAAACGATTATCTGATGGGGGACCAAATAAAGAGGGGAGCAAGCTATGTGGATTTACCATGTCTGGTGTAGGATAGAGTGATCGCCAAGGTGGTGCAGCAGTAATTTTGGGAAATGTTAAGTCCCAATCAGTTGTTCCAGTTTCGAAACTTCCATTACATATGAGGTTACAAGGATCACTGTTTTCGCAAGGTGGTTTTACATGTATGGTTAATTTCGCTGTACTACCACTCTGTTCACCGATTGCCGGTTCATATAAAATTTCAATATCACCAATGAAACCAGGTTCCGGCTCAAAACAGATGTAGGGATTATTCCATTGATTATTAGGATATCTAAATTGGTTATAATTAAGATTGCCCAGTCCACTTTGCAATTTAGCGAAACGAACATATTTCGGTGAGCCGATGTCGTTTTTTAGTACATCAACACATATAATGTCCCCTTCAGGTGTGCTCGCTTCATCGTCAACTCCAATGATAGGTTGAGCTGAACATGTTCCATTCTTTAGGACATAACCCAGGGAACACAAAATTCCAAGTTCATTAGTACTCAGATTATAAATTGATGGCCCGACTTCAGCAGAAGGTTTCATTACTGAAACTTGTACATCACGAATTGGATCAATGTGGCTTAAGGAATTTCCTGGAGCAAAACCAGGTGGTGAATGAAGAGGTACCGAAACAGAATTGAGTGCATCTTTAAATATAATTTGCCCGGCCGATAAGCTGGAAATTGGGCCAACAAACGAAGGAACGGATAAATCTAAAAGTTGTACTCCTGCATTAGTAGAATTACTCCAAAGAAATTTATCAAAAGTGGAGTAACTAGCTTGGGCCCACAGAGGTTGCCCATTTGCTGCAATGAGCGAGGCAAATCCCAAGGAGTGCATCGCTTCATGTAAGATGATACTATAAAGACTTATACTCTCGGCATCGCCTTCACCAATTTTAATTAATTGGCCATAATGGTAGCGGTCACCAAAGTTGATATAAATTTCAGTTTCGTAATCCCCTGGAGCAGGAAAACTATTTACAATCAAGCTGTGAAGATTTCCACCCATGATCGCACTTCCGTCACCATATAAAAATGGTGCCGATGTTCCTAGCGGCCCACTAGCAGGAGACTGTTCTGAAGAAGCTTTAAAGAATACTCTGGGTTTTTTTCCATTAAGTTCAATCACTTTTGCTAAATAAATAAATACAGAGCAAGCGGTTGCGCGCCTAATCCATCCTAACGTTACTTGTCCATAATGTTGATAATTCATCAATGTTTCAGAATCGAAGCCAATTTTATTGTCTAATTTTACATCTTCAAACTGCAATTCAAATTCACTCATACCATTACAGTTAGTGATCCAATCGATATTTCTTGATTCATCTTTCTTTTCGTCTCGCCCTTTACTTGATTGATCTTTTGTAGTGGATGGGAGGGAAGTGCTCTTGTTCGAAGCTTTCGTTCTCGAGGGTAAATCTCTAGTCTTTTTGGGGAAAATAACGGTGCCGTTTGCAAGAAATGGCAAAGAACAATTGATAATAATAGTTAACGCTACGAGGAGAAAAAATTTTTTCATTGAGTTCCTTCCTACCCGTATCGGAAATTTTGCAGTTTAATTAACGGAACAATTACGCTGGAAAACGACTGTGTCCTAAAGACAATACAATCGTATCTAATGATGGTGCCTTATGATCGTGCCTTATTATCGCCCATATTTAGTGGCAGTTGGCCTTTACCTTGGCCCTGTCAGATATCGCTGACTTGGCCTCTTTTAATGCCCTTCTGCGATGATACAAGCTATGTTGAATTATAATTTCATCTATGAAGCGAAACTACGGATGGTGGACTATTCTCTTCGCACTTAGCGTCCTAACTGGGTTATCAGGGTGCGATGGCTTCAAAACTGAAACGTCTGCCCCAGATGCTTCAATTGGTCCAACTACTCAAAATTCGGCCTCACCTTCACTTCAAGGTAACGCTACACCTACTTCGACACCAAGCCCTTCGCCCTCTGGTGTGGCCACGAATTCTCCGACCCAATCTCCCACCCCGAACGAAACGCCCACTGAAATAAACGGAAATAATGGAAATAATGGCGCAGGCCAAGAAGGCCTTGGTGACTCTACTTGGCTAGATCCCAATTACGGAAAAATCATCCCTGCTCCTGGGTATTCCAATCCCGCATACAGTGTAAAAAAAGATTTGCGCTTAAGAATTATTTATTTAAAAACATCTCAGGGTGAAACGCTGACCCAAAATCCGCAACTTGAAGCACAGGCCGTCATCAGTGCATTAAACGAAACCTATACTCATCAAGGAAAAAAAGGTTTCAATTTTGTATTGGATGAAGTGAAAACAGTGACTGATGATGCGAATTTTAATTTAGTGACTATCTCTCAAATTACTTCGCTCGGTGATACCTACTCAAGTCCCCAAATTTACACCATGGTCTTTGTAAAAAAAATGGGTGCTTCGGGAAATATCAATGGCACCTCTGGACTTTTTTCCGGACTAAGTGACAAGCAGCTCATCATCTTTGCTCATTCCAATATCGCCATTAAAGATGCCCAAGGTAAGTTCACCGGATACAAGGTTACTATCGACCATGAAGTTGGCCATATGTTTGGGATGATTCATACGTCTGATCCAAGTGGAGCGAGCGCAGGTAGCGGCAATGGGAGTGGGAATGGAAATGGCGGTGGTGCGCCAGGATTTTCCAATGAAAATACCATCCTGGCCTCTTATGTTGGCACCAAGGCAATTTGTCCAAAAAACTTTAACTTTCATGTCATCCAAAGTAGCGCAGTAACCGAAAAGGTTCATGGACTTGATTATGAGGGTTACAAATATTTTCTCTATCCTATATCTCATTATCAAAGAGTTCTCACAAAAGGGATGCAAGGACGAACTTATGAGAAAACAAATATGATGGACTGCTATTACCAAGTAAAATTGCTCCAAAATCGTCCCAATAAATGATCTAAGAAAATTTGCTGGAGTTTCAAAATTGAATCCTGTTTTCATCCCCACTTTCTTTTTTAAATTTTTATTGGGTTTTGTTTTCCTTATTTCCCAATCTTACGGCGAACTTAATCCCCAACTTTCAGAAACATTTATCGCGTCGGAGCTTCTCAATACTCATGGGCCAGATTTTGGTAAATACCTAAAGTCGAAAGAAGACATTATTTTTGCCAAAAAAATTTTAGTAAAAATTATTAACCGGCCGGCAAGTTTGGGCGATAAGATAGGATTGGAAGAATTTCAGTATGAAGATTTTCGCTTGCGCGCCATTTCAGAATATGGAAACTTTGTTTCTAAAGATAATTCAGGTGAGTGGATTCCCTCAGATGCGAAGTGGATGAATTATTTGTCATCGTTGGCAGAAAAGAATTTAAGCGGCCTTGAAGCTTACGCAGTCTTTGGAGCCTTGGCGGCCACGGGATCTCTTCAAGGTGCGGAACGGCTTTATTCCTTTTTCCTGATGGCACAAACGAAGGCCTTACAGGCCACTCTCATGGGTTTTATCATGGCAAGTATGGCGGAACATCCCGTGTATGAATTGAAACGAACGAAGTCCAATCAAACAATGATTTTTTCTCTTCCTTTTGCCCCTCATTTGTCCCAACCCCTAAAAGAGAGAGACGATCGCGATCAGTGGAAAACTTTGATTAGTCAATTGGGCCAGCAGTTGGTTCGCTTAAAAAAAGAATCCCATCAGGAATCGCTCCTGAAACTTTATGAAAATTACGAACACTTTTTACAAAACACCTCATTACTCCATTCTGAAAACAAATTAGATTCGGTCAAACGCGGCCCTTCGTCCATGAATGGGACTAAAGAAGAAACCTATAAAATGAACCAATCGGATAAGGCCAAGCGATCCTTGGCGTCTCAAAAATTTCCTGACGCCAAACCGTCGAATGCTCATTCACCAATAGCGTATTTCATTTTCTCAGCACTCATCTTGACCTGTGCGTATCTGGTACGGCGAAAATGGAAAAAGTAGGGACGGCCTTTTTTGCAAAGTCTTAATTTTACCTTAAGTTTAAACTTTGATAAGTTGAAATGAGTTAGGTTCTTTATCAAGGAGTCGTCATGGAAAATTCCCAACCAAAAACTACTCTTACTCTTACTCATACTCATGCCCAAAGTGCTCACCTGGATACCGCCAACCGGCATTTTTTATCTGATAATAAAAATGAAATTTTTTGCTTTTCCTATTTTGTAACGGAAAAAGATATTGATACGTTTATGCATGTTAACAATGCTAATTACATGCGTTTCATGGAAGATGCCCGCTGGGACTTTATTACAAAAAATGGTTATGGCCTAGAAAAAGTTCATCAAGAACTTAAAGGGCCAGTGCTTTTGGAAACTAACATTCGATTTCGAAAAGAACTTAAAAATCGTGAGTGGATACATATCTATTCTCAAATTCACGCGAAACTAAATGAAAAAATTTATCAGTTGAAACAAATTATCGTGAAAGATAATGGGACGCTGTCATGTGAGGCGTTAATGACCATTGGTTTTTTTCATACGGTGGAACGAAAACTCATCCCACCGCCGAAAATTTGGCTAGAGGCGATTGGTATTATTGGGTGAGATCTCTAAAATCGTCCTCTCGGTGCTCGGTAAGTATCTAAGCATCTCTCAATAGAGAAGTTATAAGTTTTATCTCCTGCGATAGATAAAGTTCCGCTCTTCGGTTTTGCCGCGCTGTTAAAGATAAAGTTGGCCTTGAGCAATACTTTTTGATTTTCATAAAACACAATATTTTGTCCATTGAAGGGTGCATTGGGAATGTTGAGAGAACTTTTTTTAAGTTCAAACACTGGTGACATAGACGATGTTTTTGGTGAAAAAACCACAACATAATTATTTACACTAGCATCATACTTTTTTACTTCTTCAACTTTTGCTAGATTATCAGAAACTTGAGAAACTGTAATTCCAACTGCTGAGATACTTCTTCCATTAGGTTGTGTGGACTTGTCCAACGATTCGCAGATATACGATTTGACCGCATGAGAAGTCATCGCAACACAAAACAATCCTGTGAAGAATAATAATTTTAAATTTTTCATAAAAATTTGCCCCTTTGTAAAAATAAAATGAATATCATCATGAGATTTTGCGATCTCATGAGTAGATGGGAGGAAGATAGCTCAAAAGATAAAAAAAGGCCCGAGAGAAAATCTCCCGGGCCCAAAATGGGAAAATTTACAAACACCTACAAAGCGAAGCTTGTATTATTTATAAATTTCTTCCTCGTAGTACGAACCATATTGGTTTCCATTATTCCCACCAAAATTGCCATTATTAGGATTGTTTGGGCCGTAATCTGGTCTTACGTCATCTGCTTGGTAATTATAAGCGTCATAATCATACTGGTAGTCGTAGTACTGATCGTGATCGTCATTATAGTACTGATCATTTGCCGTATTAGTATTGTATCCACCAACTGTGTAATCGTTCTCATTAAACGTATTGAAATATTGGTAGTTTTGAGGGCGATAAGTTTCGGCACAGAAAAATCTAAATTCGTTTTCTCTGTAATTCAAATTATCTCGCTCGTTTGAGCACTGATCGTAACCGTAATTACAATACTGTTGCCAGTAACTCTTTACGGTACGCTGAGTGTATTTATCTACGAGTTGGTAACTACAAGTATCAACCGATGAATAACGGTGACGGTACCCATCATGAACATAGTAAGGGTAGTTATCAATGTTGTAGTAACCATTGGCGTATGGGGAATTCCACATGATCCAATGGAAATAAATCGCTGAAGAGTATCGAGTCGAGAGGTAATCATAGTAGCTAAACGGATTGTAGTAGACTGTATTGACGTAAACTGATGTCCACGGCGAGTGGTAATACGAATAGTAGGGACGATAAACATAACAATACGGATGGAAGAATCGATACGATCCATAAAACGGACGCAAGTGAGAAGGTAAACCTCTAATCGTTCCAACACGGTCGCGACGCACAGGTGTGTAGCGAGGTACTGGTGGGTTATAAGGATTGATCACGCGACGAATAGTTGAAGCTTCTCCACGACGAACTGTAGCTTCATCATAACGACGAGCGGGTTCACGTTGTACTTGTGTACCAGGACGCATGCGAGGTGCGCGCTGAACAACATCTGGCCTAGGACGTCTTGATGGATCAAAATCCGGGCGTCTCGTTGGTGAAACGTCAGGTCGTTGCACATCTGGTCTCTGCACATCTGGTCTTTGTATATCTGGGCGTGGACGTTGAACATCTGGCCTTTGACCGTCAGTTCTTCCTACGTCAGGGCGTTGCACATCTGGACGTCTCGTTGGTGAAACGTCTGGTCTTTGCACATCTGGTCTTTGTACATCTGGGCGTGGACGTTGAACATCTGGCCTTTGACCGTCAGTTCTTCCTACGTCAGGGCGTTGCACATCTGGGCGTCTCGTTGGTGAAACGTCTGGTCTTTGTACATCAGGTCTCTGAACATCTGGGCGTGGACGTTGAACGTCAGGTCTCTGAACGTCTGGACGTGGTCGTTGAACATCAGGACGCTGAACGTCAGGACGACTCGGCGGAACTCTCGTCGGCGACGATGCTGGTTCAGAATTTGATCTACCTGATGACGATGACTGATTTCTTTCTCTCGCTTGCTCGCGCATCTGATCACGGTTGGACGATGATGATGGCGAAGAAGGTTGTGATGGACGCTCAGTACGTCCTGATTCAGTTGGTCGCTCGCGCCGGACTTGAGCGAAGACATTGGCCATGTCTCCTCCCAACATCAACGCAAGCAAGGTTGATGCAAGAAATTTCATAATTGATACCTCCAAAAAAAATAGTGTTCTGCAAAACGGAAAACACAGGAGTTATTATCGAGAGGGAAAAAAGATGAGTCCAAGAAATAATACTTACTGAATAGTTAGGATTTCGGTGTGAATTTGCACCATGATCAAAAAATAAAAAAGATCATTATGACACCAAAAAATATTTTTTATAAAAATATTTTGGACGCTGCAAGATAATTTTTTTTAAATGAAAATTACTTTCTTCAAGATTTTTTAAAAAAATTTCCAAGCTAAATAGTTGCATGAATTGGTCGGCCAATGGTCGAAAAGAAATGTGCCACTCTTCGCGTGCTACACCGCGTGGAATTAAGTAAGGACGATAAAATTGATGGTGTTGTTTTTGAAACAATTCCTCAAACTTACTTACAAGCGGATAATTTGGCCCCAGTGGTTCGTACTCACTATTAATAAGTAAGAGTTTTTGAGAATTTTTTTTATAAAAAGTGGGATCAAAAAAATCGAAATCTGTTCCCCAGTGATGCCTAGAGCATCCAGGAATAGCACTGAAGTATAAAATTTTCTCCACGATTTCAATTTCTGAACATCGATTAATGTCAACCACAGTTTTTTCATCGCGCTCTAATATCGGCCGAATCCCTTCTACCTTTTCATTCCAAATTTTTTCTTGCTGCTCATAGCTTCTAAAGCCACTCGCAACTTCCATTTCGATGCCGTGCGCTCGCAAGTTTTTTTGCAGCTCATTTAAAGGTTCTTCTACTTCTTGGTGACAAAAATAAAAACTTTCGTCCGTACGAAAACGTTTCATTTGTGAAGTTAGTTCCCTGCCTGTCAAAAAATTAAACAATGGAGAAGAAGAAAGTGAGTTCATTACTACTCATTATAGAAAGATTACGGGTTTTTTTGTCCAATTTTTTGTCGATTTAAGTAAAAAGGTAAAAAATACATGAAAACAATAACCGACCATTTAAATACAGCTATAATCAACTTAATAGAAAAAAATTCGTTTAAATAATGAAACGATGAGGAGTATTTATGTCTAAAAATTGGACAGTGATTTTAACCCTAACTTTAATATTTGCTGGTTGCTCAAAAAAAAGAACAAATTCCAAGGCCCCAGAAAACAAACAAGATTCATCAGGACAAACAACAACTGAGGAAACGGCAGACTCAAATAAACCAGTCGTACCGCCAACCCCAGATGGTGGTGGACAAACTAATACTACTACTGTGACGACCGACGCAAATGGTAACCCGTTAACAGCAAATCCAGATTCAAAAAAATATTCTTATGTCCTTGATGAAAAAAAACTTAAAGCAAACTACGATGCAGTGAAATATTGCAGTGACCTTGTTGGTGCCGCTGATAAAGGGATGCCGATTATCGTGTTACACGGAAAAGAATTTTACGCTCATGAGCAATCTTATCCTGCAGGGCTTGCATCGAAATTAGAGCGAAACAATCTCACTGGAGCTAATCATTATCTCCTAATAAGGGATACAAATACACCAGTGAAGGATAAAATTTTGATCCACCTGAAACGCCAGATAGGAAAAGGATACACTCAAGAATTTAAAAATGAATGTGGAGATTATAAGTATGCTCACATAGTTTTTGAGCAAGAAAATGATACTGCCAAGTTAAAATTTAAAAATGCTTCCAAATTAAGTGTTAATCAATACGAGTGTTATATTTTATCGGTTTCTCAGAAAAAATTAAATAAAGAAAAAATTCAATTTAGACTAAAAGAAATTGGCGATCAAGGAGATGCAACCGTCCATAATAAAATTGTTTATACCAACGATAGTAGAGATTTAATGAAAATTGAACAAAAGAAAGAAGATAAACCAAGTAGAAAAGAACGACGTGCTGTAAGGAAAGCCAAAAGAAAAGCTGCGAAAAACGATAAGAAGAATCAAAATGAAACTCAATCAACTAAACAATCAGCTAGTGCACCAGAGGCATCAAGAAAACCGGTGAAAGATGATTATGCGACGGCCCAAGACGCCTTAAGTGATAGTGGAGAAGAACAAGACCTTGGTGCTGATATGGAAGATGAATCAGAGGAAAATAGCACACAAGAAGGTGATTCTTAAAAAATTATAACAACGGATTAATAATTATTAACGTAAAAAAAGAGAATTTTATGAAAAAAATAGGACTTAGTTTAACAGTATTGTTGCTTTCCCAAATGAGTTTTGCTTCAAACAAAATGCAGATCAACCTCAATCAAGGATCTGATTATGCGGCCCCCACTGATCAAGTTGAACTTCTAAGATCCAATGATACTCCTAAAAATGTGTGGGTTAACTTAACAACTTCTAGAACAAAAATGGAAAAAATCAAGCATGATGGAACAGTAGAGAGAACCTTTAGGTCTGATCTTTGTGCGGATGAATTCAAGACAGAATTGAGTGAAGAAGGAAAAGCTAAAGGTCAAGAAATTGCCCCAAGGATGAAAAGTGTTTGTATCAATGTGGTATCTCAAGGTCCTTGTGTAAAACAAACTGTATATTATTTTTCTATTCAGTGTAAAAGCTCAACTTGTGAAGATAACAATCGCAAGCGACTTGTTTGTTATAATAACATTAAGCAAAAAGTAAAAATTAAATTTAAAAATATGCCAAAGTTGGCCGAAGGAAAATCACAAAAATTTTCTTTGCTTTCTTATAGCGATCCAGATAGTAAAAAAGTTCGTTTCACTTTAGGAGCAGATGATATTTCTAACTACAATATTAAATACCGAAACAAACACTTTATTGTTGTTAAATATGTAGGGCCAAAATCAAATTCAAACAATGATAAAAAAGAAACAAAGGAAGACCTTGCTCGTGAAGATAAACAAGACGCGCTAGTGGATTCTGAGCACGAAAATAAAGCGTTGGCGGAAATTACTAAACCTGGACAATGTACTTCTTGTGGAACTGACTGTTTGGCGATTGATGTTGAGAAATTTTTAAGCGCTGAAAAATATTCTTCTAGATAATAACAATATCATTTCAATCCGTTCTTTGATTTGTGAAAATTAATTTTTTCTCGCAAACGGGTGGATGATAGTTTTTCAAAAGGGTGCCTGGGCAATAAGGTAATTTCAAGAGATGGGTTAATGAGCCTCATCCACTTGCAAGTTTTTTGGAAGGCATTTTCTTGGGCCTCGACACCTTCAGAAATCGACTCACTGATGTCATCCATGGATCTTGGTGCCACGTAAAATTTATTTAATAATTTGACGAGTTCTTCGGCCATAAACCATTTCGTAAATGAAACGAAACTATCCATCCCCAAGAGTAACGATAAAATTTTTAATTCATTTTGTGCTCTAATTTTTTGAATCCAAGGATAAGTTGGGTTCGGACGATAATTGGCCACAAAACCTAAATAAGGAATTCCTTTTACGCGCAAATCTTGCTGGGCCCACATATCTGCTAGGCTTTCGGAAAGGGGACGATTAATCATCTTAAGGGGATTATTATCAGGTAAGATAAAAATGGGATTAGCTTCACAAAGAGAAATGCAGGCAGAATGTCCTGGATGCCATGGATTAAAAGTTCCCCCAAAAAAACACCACTCGGAACTTGGCAAAAATAAGTTTTCATGTTGCCATGTTTTTTCAAAATGAAAATTCTCTAAGAAATTTTTTACTTCCTTCGGGAGCGCGGGCATTTCATTATCTGTCGATTGATCTTCTTTAAAGTAGGGGTAGTAGTTAAAGGGAATAGTATTTCGCCATAAAAAGCTATGAATCAGTATAATTTTTTGTCTTACATCGGGGAGCAATTCTTCCCAGGGAACGGGAGCGCCCATCGCGGATTTTTTAGCATCGGATGAGATTTGGAATACAATATTGTCCCATCGAAAAGTAGGGAGCGTAGAATTGTGAAATTGTGTGGAGATTTTTTGAATCTCCCAAGAGTTACTTAACTGAAACTGAAAGATATAATCTAAATTTTGAGCACCTTTATTTTCTAGCAAAGACATTTATTGATTCCACGGTAGCATTTGCATAAAGGAAATTTCATGAGGGGTAACACTCCACTGTCCACAAAAAATCTTAACTCCCGCATCTGCGGATCGTTTCAATTCCAATACATAGGCCGGATCAATTTCGTGTGCACCTCTAAAGGATTTCACGTCAGCTCTCTGGATGCAAAAAAATAGTGAGGCAAGGTGGCCTGCATTCTTAATTTTTTGCAATTCCCCTAAATGTTTTAGGCCACGGCTCGTGACTGAGTCAGGAAAAATGGCCCGGGGCGTATCAATATCGGCCATGGTTACGTTTTTAACTTCGATAAAATGTTTTTTATCATTTTCAACATTTTGAGTGAGACAAAAATCGAGCCGACTATCTCCCACAGTGACTTCCCTCGCCAAACTTTCGTGAGCAAAAGGTGAGGACGTTAATTCTTTTTGAGAGTCTAAATATTCTTGAACAAGTTGGTTGGTTAAACCGGTGTGAACTCCGATCCAAGTATTTTGAAAAAAACTCATGACCAGCGTGTAGGATAACTTTCTTTTGGGATCAGTAGAGTGTTGCAAGGCGACAAGTCCGTTCACTTCCCAGGTCCCTTTCATGGATCCGGTATTGGGCACATGGGCCACTACTTTTTCCCCATTTTCCAAAATAACGTCAGCAAAAAATCGCTTATAGCGATTCTGGATTTTTCCTAAAACTAGTGGTTTTGCAAATTTCATGCGCCGTTAGTTTGCTTGGTCATCAAGCTTAAGACAAGAAAAAAAGGGAGAGGATTCATGCTCTCCCTTTTTTCAGACAAAGTAGTTTGAAGCTTTGTCCCGTGGCAAATGTTATTACCGAATGATCATTTGCTCGAGATAAATATCGCTTCCCACTACGCGAAAGGTGATATCTTCAAGCGGTGTATTTCGTAAACGTATCGTTTTCGGGTAAGAGTACTGCGAAATATCGATAGACAAAACATTACCTTGACCTCGAACGACCACCATAAGTCTTGCACCTCGTTGGTTGCCATATCCATCTCGCGAACGAGCAGCAACCGTTAACTCACTTACATAACGATTCGGGTTAGGGTATTGCCCATCTGAAGCAAGTAAATCATTGAGCGAAACTCTTTCATTGTAGGAAGAAAGAATTTTCCCGGTTACGACTAACGGGCCGTAATCTGGTCTCGGATCTGGACGTGGATCAGGAAATGGGCCGGGACCAGGACCAGGACCAGGGCCTGGAAAATTATTATTTGAAACTTGCAATCTAATAGAGCCTAAAATCAAATTTCCATTGAGTGAAAGCGCAAGTCGTCTGATCCCTTGACCACCGATAACTTGAGGATACGGTAGGCGGACGTGAATCCTTTGATTTCCAGGATTGAGATATTGTTGCTCAATAACTTGCCCATCTGCTTCCACCGTTAAAGAATTGTATCCATTAGAAGGCAGTGCAATTACTTCAAGATCGATACTTTTTAAAACAAGTCCAACGAGCCGCTGACCTGTACTTTCTTGAACAGTTTTTAAAATTCCAAGTTCGTAAGGAGCGCCGTTATCATAAGACCGAATATTGAGAGGTTGAGTCTGAATATCGTAATCTCCATAATTTTGTTGTCCTTGCTGGTCTTGGCCTTCCTCCCATCGAATTTGAGATAGTGCGTGTGTCGACCAAAACATGGCAGACACTAAAAAATACTTTAACAATGGACGCATGGAGTCCCCCTTTAGGTAAAATGAAAATAGCTGACTAAACCAATCACCGGAAACGGCTTGGATAAAATCTATTTTGGTCAAAAAATAAGGTTTGGGAATTTAAGTAAGCATTTATTAAATGAAGTGGTGACAAAAAAATATTCTTAGGGACTTTTTGTCTCCTAGATACCATAGTAATGAATTCGGACATTTCAAAAATTATTTTTTTCAAAAAAATTTAAATAAAATAACTATTCCATTTGCGCTATGATAAAAGGGAATGGGAAAAATGAGGCAATGAGGAGATCTGAACATGACATCGACAGTAACAACGACAACCACAAACTTGAGTACCAACAAGGCCAAAATTGAATTTGAAGGAAAAACTTTTGAATTTCCCGTAGTCACAGGAACTGAAGGGGAGAGGGCCATCGATATAACGGAACTTCGAGCGAAGTCAGGCCTTATCACCATGGACAATGGTTTGATGAATACAGGGTCATGCTTTTCCTCAATTACTTACCTCGACGGAGATTTGGGCACACTTAAATATCGCGGAATTCCTATCGAAGTACTGGCCGCAAAATCTACCTTTACCGAAATTGCTTACTTACTTGTGTATACAAAACTTCCTACCAAAAAAGAGTTAACCAGTTTTGAGGAAAGAATCGCAAGTTATGATACGATTCCTGATGGTATCATCAATTTACTAAAATCTTTTCCTGCCGATGCCCATCCCATGGCCTCGATGTCAGCGGCGACGGTGGCCCTCAGTGGATATTATACCGAGTTCGCAGAAAAAATTCCTAAAGGGGAAGCGTTAGAAATTCTCATTGCCCAAATGTTGGGACAATTTAAAATCATGACCGCCGCTTGTTACCGAATAAGAAAAAATTTACCCTTAGTGAAGTCGGATAAAAAGCTCAGTTATTGTGGCGATTTTCTCAATATGATGTTTAGTCGTGATGGAAAAGCAAATATCGACCCCGAAGTAATCAAAGCTCTTGATGTCCTTCTCATGCTGCACGCAGATCATGAACAGAATTGTTCAACTGCGACCGTACGCATGGTGGGTTCAGCTCAGTCTAATATTTTTGCTTCTGCGGCCGCGGGCATCAATGCTCTTTGGGGCCCGCTGCACGGAGGCGCCAATCAAAAAGTGATTGAGATGTTAGAGATGATTCACAAAGATGGTGGAGGCTACAAAAAATTTATTGCGAAAGCAAAAGATAAAAGCGACAGCTTTCTTCTTATGGGATTTGGTCACCGCGTTTATAAAAACTTTGATCCACGAGCGACCATCATCAAGAAGGCCTGTGATACTGTTCTTCAAAAATTAGGAATTAAAGATCCATTACTTGATATTGCAAAAGGCTTAGAAGAAGAAGCGCTTAAGGATTCTTATTTTGTAGAGCGCAAACTTTATCCCAACGTAGATTTTTATTCAGGGATTATTTACCGCGCTCTTGGAATTCCTACGGAAATGTTTACGGTGATGTTTGCCCTAGGACGGATGCCTGGTTGGTTAGCGCAGTGGAAAGAGCAGAGTGAAAGTCCGGTCAACCGAATAGCACGGCCAAGACAAATTTTTAATGGCCACGTGAATCAAGAATATACTTCCATTGAAACTAGAAATTCTTAAGTCTTGGGCCACCACTGGCCCAAGTTTAGAAGAATTGTTGCCCCTCTCCATTTATGATTTCAAAAATGAAGCGGACCTCCTCAAATCTATTGATAAACTGCATTTTCATTTAACGGAGTCGCGAGAGTCTATCGAAGATCTTTATCAAGATCCCAAGCTGGTAGCGGCCTATTTTTTATTCTATTTTGCGACTCATATTGGAAAACTCGATCTTTATTGGTCGCGTCTCAAAATTGAAACGCAAATTTATCTCTCGTCTCTTGATTGGGTAGATTTTGGATCAGGGCCAGGAACCTTTGCCTGGGCACTGCTTAGCAAAAGTGGGGATCAAAAATCTAAGTATTATCTAGTTGAGCGCTCATCACTCATGCGCATTCAGGCAGAAAAAGTAAGAGATTTTTTAGGTTTTCAGTCTCAAGTGGAAATTGTGGATAACTTATCAAAATTGAAACTAAGTAGGCCCACAGGAATTTTTTTTGGCCATTCCTACAATGAAGGCATTGAGGGAGAGGCCAGATTTTTATCTCACTATCCTTGGAGCGCCGTCGTTTTACTTGAACCTGGCAATAAAGAATCCTTTAAACAATTATTAACCCTACGATCCATTCTTCATGCTAAGTCTTATGAAGTTGATTATCCTTGCTCCTCTAAAGCAGCGTGCCCGATGGATTTAGAGGGGAACGAAGACTGGTGCCACCAATTTGCCAGGTTGAGTTTCCCCGCAGACATAGAGCGCTTGTCACAAATTTTAAAAATAAATCGCCGGGATGCGGCCAATATTTTTCATGTGTATTTGCCTGATACATTGAAATCCTCAACATCGTCATTGCCAAGGCCGATAATCGTGGGAGGAGTTTGGCCCGAAAAAGGAAAATATGAATGGCTTAATTGTGAGGTCACAAGTGAGGGCGAAAACAAATTAATACCTAGAAGAATTCTTAGACGAAATTTAACAACTCAAGAAGAAAAAAAAATCCGAAATCTTTTTCCTGGCGACTCTTTTGAAATAGCGGATGAAAAAAAAGGCCCATGAGAAAAGTGAACTTCTCACAGGCCATGAGTTAAAATTAAAAAAAATTAAATTGATGCGCTAAGGCCAAGGGTCGTTTCGTATGTTGTATACTCACTACCATCATACCACCTTTGACTTTCACGGTTATGAGATAGAGTTGCATCGATGGGAGAGGCAAAAATTTTCTTAAACAATAATTGACTGTTGGTCGTATGGACTCTTTCATAGTAGGGATTAACATCACCAGCACCATCACCATTGATGTCCTCAACGTAAGCATCCCTATAGTGGTCTCTTCGATAGCTGTAGCCTGCATTTGCAGAAAAATAATCGTTATCATAAGTAACGCCAGTTGAGTATATCGAACCAGTAAGGTTATTGATTGAAGTGGCTAGAACTGCTTGTCTTTCGTGGTGGTAACCATAACTACCACTAATTGAAAATGAACCCAAGGCAAGAGTGAGAGTAGGAAGGACATCGACGATTTCCATCTCCGCAGTTTTAGTAGTAACAAATGCTTCTTTTAATGTGGGAGACAAACTTCCATTTCTAGCTAAACGATTTGAAAAATCACGAAAAAGGTAACTTGAGGGAGAAGTGAACGTTACATTTTTAGAAAGAGCGATTTCATTATTTAGCTGAAAAAGATAAGACGTTCTTGTATCATTTCTACCTGCGTTTACAGTGTCATTGTAACTTGTGCCTTCACGATTCCTATAGTTTCCTCCGCTGTTGTCATTTCTGATGACGGAAGCTTCCGTAGATATTTTCCAAGAAGATGCGGGCTGAAGATTCGCCATCATACCACCACCATAGTTAAACAACGTGCGATCTCTTTTGAATGTGACAAGAGCATTACCAGTTGAATTATAGGTATAAGCATTGTTGTAACTGACAACCGCAAAAGGACCTAGGGATGCTTGTTTTGAAGCTTCATAAAGAAAATTAAATCGATTGTTGAAGTTATATGATCTTACTCGATCTGAACTTTTCACGTATTCATTGTCATCCATCACCGTCACATCTGCATTCGGATTATATTTTAGTGACCAACGAGAACTCAATTCTCGATCGAATCTCGCACCAAAACCGAAAGTGGAAAGGTTGACACTCTCATATGGGTTGAATTTTCCTTTTTCAATTCCATCTAAATTTGTGCGATAAGAATTAGAAAACTGAACACTCACTGGTACATCACCAAAAGTTCGGCTATTTCCCGGCAATTTTGTTTCTAATGTCGTTCCACTCGTTTGTGCGTAGACCGTTGGCGCTGCCATTAATGCAATGGCCATCAGCCTCTTTGCTTTTGAAAACATGTCGTCCCTCCTGATAAGTGTCTAGATATAAAGTTAATTTTCCAGAGAGTATGGAGGTGAACGATCACCTTTGTACCCATGAATTTGTTTTGAGTATCAAACTTAGATTAAGGCCGGCAAGCAATTTTCAAGGAAGTATAGAAAAAATTTGTTTAGCGATTTTTGGCGTTGGTTTTTCTGGTGGAAGTTTTAGGATTTGGGGACTTTTCGGCACTCTTATTTTTAGGGATGTGAGGATGATTGTGACGATGACTATTTTTCTTATCACCATGAAAAGAGGAAAATTCAGCAGGCGCAATTTGGATTTCACTGTTACTTGCAGTTGCGTCACTAACTTCTAACGTTTTTGGGTCATCGTGATCATCATCTACTTTATAGCCTTCTAAGAATTTCACATCGAGTTCACTATTTTCATTGATTGGCGATGATGCTGGGGGAGGAGATTTTCTTGGGGCCAAAGGGTGAGAATTGGGAATGCGATATTCTTTGGGTGTCTCTACTCGGTAATCGGTGTAGCGATTCTTAATATTATTGTCTGCATATAATTCACTTCTTTTAAAATTTAAAAACGTTCTTTGAATATTGACGGTTTTTTGCCATTTGCCCTTATTCATTAAAACCAAGTAGTGATTGATAAGTACACCAATGGCCACCATGATGAATAAAACTAAAAAATATTTTCCCATATTTTCCCAGCAACAAATTGCAACTCAGGACCGATTGGACATCTGAATTTTTGCTCGGAGTTCCTTGGTGGCCTGAACTCGTTTCTTAGCATTTTCAAAACGCCGCTTCTCGTCATGCGTTTCGGGATTTAGTGGGGGAACTTGAACAGGGTGACCATGGAGGTCAAGTGCGACAAAAGTGAGATAAGCACGTGTTGTGATTTTAGTAGTTTGAGCGAGGATGTCCTCTGATTCGACGCGAACTCCTACGATAAGGCTGGTTCGCCCAACATAATTGACGGAAGCTTTTATCAAAACGTGTTCGCCAACTTTAATCGAAGATAAAAAACTAATCTCATCAATGTGGGCCGTAACGACGTGTCGGTTACAGTGCTTTTGGGCACTCATCGCGGCCGCCAAGTCTATCCAAGACATCACGACTCCCCCAAAGATGGTATTGAGCGCGTTGGTATGTTGAGGCAATACCATCTCGCGCATTTCGATCATACTTTCTTTGGGCGATTTTGGTGTTAAGTGTAATTGATTTGGTAGTGACATAATTTATTGGTAAATTAATGATTAGGACAATAGCTGAGCTGATTGGCAACAAAATTATATAAAATTCCCAAATCATCTTCATTAATATTGAGATCAGCTTCCCCGCGGCTAACTAAATCCATGCGAAGTCTCGTTTCATGATCTTTGACCGAGCGCAGTCCAGCTTGACCGATTTGCAAAACTTGTTGATAAAGCAGGTTGTAATCTTCGTTATTTACTTTGCCGTCTAGATTGAAGTCCGCCTGTCTAAGCTTGACGCATAAATCTTCGGGTGTGTTGGCCACAAATCGATTGGATTCCACAGTATCATGTATGTCTTTTTGCTGATCAACCGCGCTTACACCCCATTCTCCAAGAAGACCAAAAAAAAGATCTTCTGAGACTGGAAGCGATAACATCATGATGGACAAAACAATTTTCAACATAAATTTATACTTTAAATCTTCCTTTTCTTTTGCACACCTAATCGGTTGTCTATAAAAAAAGTTTACCACTAAAGAAAGTTTCGTGATAAAAAAATGAACACTTTTGCATCTTAACAAACTAACTTAGGTATTCATGAGGTCCGATTTTTTTCTCAAACACAGTCTCGTATTGGTGCCAACACCGATTGGATCTGATGTTTTGCTCAATGGAAGTGGGCAATCAATTTTGTTGGAAATCTTTTCGAACTTTGGAGCTGATCGGGTGATTCCACTGGTCGAAGAGGCAAAAAATTCTAGGTCTAGGTGGTCATCATGGGGACTGCCCAAGCATTGGATGAATGAGTGGGAGCTTCATAACGAGCACAATCAACAAGATCCCGCTCATCTCAAGTCCCTCGTTGAAAAAATGAAACAAGGAAAAACTTTGTTTTTATTTTCTGATGCTGGTCTTCCTTGTTTGTCAGACCCTGGACGTTTTCTCGTAAATGCTTGTTGGGAAAATCAGCTAAAAGTAACATCATTATATTTCGATAATTCGAGTTTACTTGCTCTAGTGCTCAGTGGGTTTCAAACCGCGCCCCATCTTTTCTACGGATTTTTGCCGAGAGAGGAATTCGCCAGAAAAGCGGCACTCAAAGAAGTCATGGATAATAAAATAACCACCATTCTCATGGAAACACCCTATCGTTTAAGTAAATTTTTAAAAGAATTGAAGGATTATTCGGCCGAAAAGTCGTTGAGCAAGGGTGTGAAATTTTTTCTTGGTCTTAACTTAAATCAAACAGATGAACAATTGTACCGCGGCAATTTAGACTATATCATGCAAAAAGTACCAACTGACCTGAAAGCACCTTTCATTTTTATTAAATCCTCAGAGAATTGAAATCATGAAAGTTAAGAAAATCAATAACCGCAAAGACGACCACATTGGTCTTGCAAAAATGTCCCAACTTGCGACCTCTCATCAAACGAAAAGTATTATCTCTACTACCTATGAGCCCATGCTAACTGGCCATCCTCGTAGGCAGGATCATTTATTTACGCAAATGGGGAAATGGAACTTTAGTATTCCTCTTTGGGTTTCTAGCATGACCGGAGGCGCTAAGCAGGCACGAATCATTAATGAAAGACTGGCCCGTGCTGCCGAAGAATTTCAATTGGGTATGGGCCTTGGGTCATGCCGGCCAGTTTTAGAATTTTTGGATCGCAAAACTGTGCGGGCCTCGATGGCCAAAGATTTTCTTTTGCGAAAACTGGTAGGGGATCGCCCGTTGTTTGCGAATTTAGGTATCGCGCAAGTAGAAGAGCTAGTGGAGAAAAAGCAAATTTCAAAAATTTTAACGATGCTTAAATTTTTAGAAGTCGATGGTCTATGCTTACACATAAATCCTTTACAAGAATGGCTTCAACCGGAAGGCGATAAAATAAAAGCTAGTCCCCTTGAGATCACCCAGCGATTGCTTGATAGTTTCAAAAATGAAACTCCCCTCATCGTCAAAGAAGTTGGGCAAGGTATGGGGCCTAAGAGTCTGGCGGCACTCGGAGAGCTCCCCCTTTTTGCGGTAGAATTTGCGGCCTTAGGGGGAACAAATTTCGCTAAGTTAGAATTTTCACGCTCAGCTCTCAAAGAAGATTCTCCCATGCTCGAGATGACTAAGTGGGGTCACGGCGCAGAAGAAATGTGTGGGTGGGCCAAAGAATTGTTAGTTCAAAAAAAGTTTCTTCCCAACATCATTATTTCTGGCGGCATAAGAGAATTCACACCGTATTTTAGTTGGGTAAAGAAATTTCAATCTCTAAGCTGTTCAAGTCTTGTGGGAGTCGGTTTTCCTCTCATGGAAAAGGCCGTCCAAGGGGAAAAATATTTGCATCTCTACCTTGAGGAATTACAATCTCTTTACCGAATGCATCACCAGTATATGATCAATGCATAATCAATGTATGAGCAATTTATGAGTATATATGGAACAAATTAGTGGATTTTCTAGATTATCTAAGGGCCAAAAAATCCATTGGCTGTGTAAACAAATGAACTTAGATTTATCTAAGTTACTTGATCAATATAAATTTGACCCAAGCGTTCAAAAAATCTTAGATGAGTTTACCGAAAATTCCATTTCCAATTTTCCCCTTCCTTATAGCATTGCTCCCAATTTTTTGATCGACGAAAAAATCTATTGTGTACCCATGGTCATTGAAGAAAGCTCCGTCGTTGCGGCCGCTTCCCATGGGGCAAAATTTTGGATGACTCGGGGCGGATTCACGACTCAAATTTTGGGAACAACCAAACGAGGACACCTCCATTTTTTTTATCGAGACGATTTTTCAAAATTAAATTTGGCCTTTGAAGAAATAAAACCCAAGTTACTTGATTCCTTGAAACCGCTCATCTCCAATATGGAGAAGCGGGGCGGAGGAATTAAATCGATTAAATTACTGGACCGAACGGATGAGGCCCCCCATTTTTACCAGTGGGAATTTGATTTTGAAACCTGTGATGCCATGGGGGCCAATTTTATCAATTCTGTTCTTGAATTTTGCGCTCAATACTTAAAAGATCATCTCAAAAATAATTTTGATTTTGATATTATCTTGTCCATTTTAACGAATTACACTCCGCAATCGGTGGTAGAAGTGACTGCTCAATGTCGCATGAGTGAGTTGGGATCCGTTGATGGTTGTAGCGCTATGGAGTTTGCAGAAAGAATGCTTGCCGCCTCTCAAATTGCGCAAGTCGATATTTCCCGGGCCGTCACTCACAACAAAGGTATTATGAACGGAGTGGACGCGGTGGTCATGGCCACCGGAAATGATTACCGCGCCGTGGAAGCGAGTGCTCACGCTTTTGCAGCAAGAAGTGGTAAGTATCAAGGACTTTCCAAAGTGATTTTAGAAGAGGATAAATTTATCTTTCAAATGCAATTGCCACTGGCCTTAGGTACGGTGGGGGGAATCACTGGTCTACATCCGCTTACCAAATTGAGTTTGCAAATTTTAAAAAATCCCAATGCCAAAGAGTTGATGAGCATTGTGGCGTCCGTGGGACTTGCTCAAAATTTTTCTGCCATGAGATCGCTCGTGACCACAGGAATTCAAAAAGGGCATATGAAAATGCATTTGTTAAATATTCTTCAACAGCTCGGTGCCAATGAAAAACAAATCATTGCTGCCAAGCAATATTTTAAAGATAGGGTTGTTTCCTTTCAAAGTGTTCGGGAGTTTTTATTGTGAATTTACCTCTCTACAGTTCGAATAATAATGTGGCTCCCATATCGCCGGTAGTGGGGTGGGGGCAAAATAGTTTTCCCAAGGCCTATAGTCCGCAAATTTCTTATTACGGCCGAGGAAAATTATTGATCACGGGAGAGTATTTATTACTCCATGGGGCAAAGTCTCTGAGCGTTCCGACTAAATTTGGTCAATCCATGGAAATCAGAAAGCGAGAATCCCAAAATCCCAAACTTTTTTGGCGAAGCTTAGATCAAAAAAATCAAAGCTGGTTTACTGCGGTTTTTGATTTATGGCATTTCAATCGTGAAACGGAAAATGAGGCGAACGTAGATCATCAAGTCGCCAATTTTTTGCAAAATATTCTTAAGCAAGCAAGACTTCTCAATCCTCACTTCTTAAGAGATGAGCAAGATGTCTTCGTGGAAACGAAACTAGAATTTCCTATTTCTTGGGGACTTGGCTCCAGTTCATCTTTGGTGGCCATGATTGCCCAGTGGGCCCATGTGGGTGCGTTTGAATTGCATAGTCGGGTAAGTCACGGATCTGGATATGATGTGGCCACCGCTCTGGCGCCAGGGCCCATTAGTTATCAATTGACCAGGGGTGGGGAAGGAGATCGCAGTCTGCCAAGGCCTACTTGGTCATTAGTTCCCTTCGCACCTGTTTGTATGAAACAAATATTTTTTGTCTATCAAGGCAGTAAGCAAGATACACAAAAAGAATTAGTAAAATTTATGCAAAAAGATTTTTCGCCAGCTTTAATTACCCAAAAAGTTAACGAAATTTCTCAGATCACAGAAGAGCTCATGGTGGCCGAACGTGTGGAAGATTTTCAATCTTTAATAAAGTCCCACGATGAGATCATGAGTGATTTCTTAAAAAGACCGCGCTTAAAACTGGAGCGCTTTGCCGATTTCTTTGGGGAAATCAAACCGCTGGGCGCATGGGGCGGAGATTTTTGTTTGGTCGTGAGTAATGGAAGTGAAGTTGAAACGAAAAAATATTTTGAATCCAAAGATCTGAGTATTGTCATTTCCTTTGAAGAAATGGTTGCTTACCAAATGGACGGCCTTAGCGCAGGAAGGCTTCATTAATGAAACGAGAGGGATCTTGGAATCGCGCAAGTTTTGTGGGCCACTCCAATATTGCTCTTGTTAAGTATTGGGGTAAAACGTCTAAGGCCTATGATGATGGTGTGATTGATCCTCAAATCCCGCTTAATCCCAGCTTAAGTTTTACTCTCAAACACGCAAAAACATTTATGGATATTCAGTGGAGGGAAGTTGCTCTCCCAGAGAATGCAGAAGATAAGATTTTCTCAATAACAGATTTTCTCTTCGAGCAATCACCCAATGTAGCGTTCGCAAAAAATTTAACTCAGAAAATAAATCGTTTAAGTAAGCTCGTCCATTGGAAGTGCGGAGCAGAAATAAAAATCAGTAGCTCAAATACTTTTCCTCATTCCAGTGGGATTGCTTCTTCTGCTTCTAGTATGAGTTGTTTGTCCAAATTTTTGCGTCAATTCTTAAGAGAAGATACCTTAGATAATGCTGCCCAGGTGGCGCGAATTTTGTCTGGAAGTGCCAGCAGATCTCTTTATCCTGGTTTTGTGAGTTGGGAGGAAAAATCCATTGCTCCCGTTGAAAGTCAAAATATTTCCCCACTCTTTAAAAATTTAAAAGATTGTATCTTAATTGTTGACTCAGGCGCGAAGGAAGTTTCTTCGAGCCAGGGCCACGAGACCATGCAAAATCATCCTTTCATGCAAGGTAGAATAGATCAGGCCAAAAAGAATTTTGGGGCGCTCCTCAATATTCTAAAGAGCGAAGATTTTTTTTCCTTTGCTGAGCTTATCGAAAGTGAAGCACTGAGCTTACATGCGATGATGATGAGTTCGAATCAATCCTATCTATTATTAAGGCCAAACACATTGACTATTATAGATTTGATTCGCAAGCAGCGATTGTTGTGGGGATGGAAAGTGTCCTTCACCTTAGATGCAGGTGCGAATGTTCATTTAATTTATAGCGGTGATAACTATGCTCGAGTTATAGACTGGGTTGAGCGTTCGCTTACTTCTTACTTAGAGGACGGAAAATTTTTTGATGATGAGATTTTATGGTCGTAGCCAATAAAACTTATCCAGCAAAAATTTTAGTTTTCGGAGAGTACACCATTTTATTTGGCGGTAAGGGAGTGGTTGTTCCTTATAATCAATATTTTGGACAGTGGAGTTTTGGAGAAAAAGATCATAGCTATTTTGAGCAATCAAAAGAGTTGTTTAAATTTATCAAGGCACTTAAAGAGCAAAATTCCAAGACGACGGCGATGTTTCAATTTTTCGACCTCCAGGAATTTTCCCAAGATCTCATGGAAGGAATTTATTTTCAAAGCACGATCCCGCAGGGACTAGGAATGGGAAGTTCCGGAGCGCTTTGTGCGGCCATTTGGGAGCGATATTTTAGATCTTCTATTTCGCTCTCTGTCAGTGAGACGAGATCTGCCCTCGCCCTCATCGAGGCCTTCTATCACCATTCAAGTTCTGGACTTGATCCCTTGGTGAGTTTGTTGCAGCGGCCGCTTTGCTTGCACGGGCCCGATCAAATTCATTTTTTTGATGATGAAGCGGCCGTACAAAAAAATTTAAAAAATATGTACTTAGTTAATACTAAAGTAAGCCGAAAGACGGCGCCGCTAGTTCAGCTCTTTAAAAATAAAATTCAAGACGCTCACTTTAAAGAAATTTTCGAATCAAAATTTTTGCCACTATCTAATCAAACTGTGCTTGCTTGGCTCAATCACGAACCGGGATTTTTTGAATTAATGAATCAATTTTGCACGATGCAAATGGAATTATTTCCAGAATATTTTATTAAAGAAGTGAGAGAGCTCGCTTTAGTGGGATTAAAAGAGCAAAAATTTACGGTTAAATTGTGTGGCGCCGGAGGAGGTGGAGTCTATTTAATTTGTAATCACGATCAAAATGATGAAAATCAGCTTTATTTTAAAGATTATTTAGCTCGCAGTTATCCTCAAGTGCAAATTTCTCGATTGGCTTTAGGCCGTTAAAGTGCACTTATTTCATTCAAGATTAATTTTCTATCAATTCCTCAGAATTCAAATCGTTAATAGAAATTAACTTTTCTCCCAAAAATCCTCTACAAACATTTTTTTTATTGCAGTATTTCTTAGAAATGCATTTAGAAGTCTTGGAGTCTTTGGCATCGCCTATGATACTAATACCAGCAGACGAAACAGCGGTTACGCAATTGCATCCATTCATGGGAATTTTTCCCTCATGCCAACTAACATGACAAAAATTTCTGGCATGTGCCTGGAAGGCAAATGTTAAGAATAAAATATTTAAGATCATGAAATATTTCAAAACTTTATTTCGATCATTAATTTTTGTTAATTTCATAATATTTGTCCCTACCTAAGTTTTAGATTCGGCCAGATAATTGCACATGTTGCTCAAAAGTTAATGTTAAGTTCTGGTGAGGAATTAAAAATAGATTAGTTTTTAGGTATTATGTTGAAAGTGGACCACTTACGTCTGCTTTTGGATCTTTAATGGTCGCCTTTGAATTTGATGAGAGTTCTGCAAATTCTTTATAGTTTTTGTCATAAATTAGGTCGTTTTTAGATGCTTAACTTTTGGAAGTTTCTACCGCGTTTACTCTGACGATTTAAACCATTAATCTAAAACAATGGTAAAAAATATTATTTTTTTCTTTTTCATTTTTTTCATCCAAAATGTATTTTCACAAGATGGTGACGATGCTAATCATGTTAACCTGGTCCTTTATAATTGGGGAGATTTGAACAGACTTTCAGCTCTTGGTAAGGCTGTCGATCCTTTAAAATACCAATTAATCAGGGATGCAACTTATGGATCTGATGCATTTGGACGCCCATTAATTCCTCCGGAGTTGGATGATTTCACGTGTGGTCCGACTTCTACTTGTGCGGTCGAAACTGCATTTCCTCAAATAAGAAAACAAAATCTTCGGCCAATTTTTACATTTACTAATCCAGTCACTTCTTATGGGTATAGTTTGCGTGAGATGTATGGAGTAGCTCTTATTGTTTTAGAGGTAATTGATCCCAAGGTGTTAGCTATAAACTCTAATAATGAAACTGTAGAGGATGTTGGGAAGAATACCTCGTTTAATGGTTACGATGTTTTACATCATCATTACTTTGGTAGATTTGAAGAATACATTGTGTTAGGGAGTGCAGAAATTAAGGTCACTGCAGATCCATTTATAATTTGGAAAATTTTAAACAAAGAAGTCAGTTATTTAAGAACGTTTTTAAATAAAAATAAAAATAAAAAGAAATCCTTTGCATACAGTCTAGAGCAGCATTTTCGGAAATATGGATTGAACACTAATGACCACCTATTCAATGTTGAAAGCTTGCCCGAGACGATTAAATTTTTATCTAGCCAGGAAAATCACCATCAAAGGATTTTACACACGCCTCTTAATCTTTACCGAAGTGACGAGAATATCCTTTCTGGAATAGCGATCATTAAAAAATATATCCCTCAGGATAGTTCTCAGATGGATTTGGTAATTAAGAGATCGCAAGAAATCCAATCACATGACTCGCCTGCGGTGTCGTCACACTTTTTAGTTGGTGGAAATGATAGCCTGTTTTGGAAAGTAGCTTGTTTATTGAATTCAAATACTAAGATCACCGAAGTTGAGTATAAGGATTTATTTAATTTAATATTGATTAGTTCAAAAAAAGTGTTTGATCTTCTTGTTCCTTATGTACAGTTGATAAAAAACAAATCGTTTAATGAAGATGAAATTGTATCTCTTACAATTTATGAAGCAAGTAAAATTTCCAATGTTTCAGAAAAGGAAATATCTATTTGGAGTATTTTGGAATTATTGCCTTCTGAACAAGATGACAGAGAAAAAAAAATCATTTCATTTCTTGAAAGAATAAATAGTGTAGAAGATCATATTCTTTTCATGAATTTTTTCTTCAAGAACTCAATTATGTCGTGGCATGGCAATGTTCTTTTTGCAGAATATCAAATTTTAAAAACTAAATATCCACTTCGTGCAAAAGATATTCTCCACAACGCAATAAGCAAAGTAAATCCCCGTCATTTGATTAGTACTTTCGGAATTTTGATGTCTGCATCCTTAGAAAATAAAAGAAGTGGAATAAAGGATTCATCAATCTTAATCATTTCTGACATCCTTGATTACCTGAAAACCTCAAATAATTCTGAAAACATTAAGTTAATTAACTTATTTTCCAAACTATTAAACATTCTTAAAGGCCCATCTCAAGTGGAACCCAATACTTGTAGTATTTTTCTTGAAGAACTTTACTCCTAAGCTAAATTAGGAATAATTATTTTATACTGATGCGGTTTTGATTTTCCTTTGCGTCGATAATCGACTGATACGTCCAGGATCAAGTCTTATGGCCTCAATGCTCGGTCTCCTTTCCATTCTCCTTAAATTAGATCTGTGGGGGGAGAGTTTATTTACTTATCAATCTTGAAACAGATATCTTTCGTCAGTTTTTAAATATTCAATTTAGTATTGAGTGTTAGAAATATCTTCCGCGTGTACACTGCTACTGAATACTATTATTCTAAAATAATGGTAAAATACATTATTTTCTTATTTTTCATTTTTTTCATCCAAAATGTGTTTTCACAAGACGGCGTCAGTGACGACAAAGTTGAAATGGTCTTTTACCATTGGGGAGATTTGAAAAGACTTCCTGTCCTTGGCAAGGCCGTCAATTCTTCAAACAATCAATTAAAGAGAGATGAAAATTATGGAGTTGATGGCTTTGGTAGGCCATTAATTCCCGTTGAGTTAGACGATTTCAAGTGCGGCCCAGTCCCTGGTTGTGCTGTTGAAAATTCATTTCCTGAATTAAGAAAACTAAATCTTCGGCCAATTTTTTCGTGGACTAATCCAGTTACATCTTATGGATATAATAGGTTTGAGCTTTATGGAAAAGCTCTGTTTAAGTTAAAAGTAAAATCACCTAAAGTGGTAACAATCCATAGTGATCGCGAAAGTTCTTTTTCTCCTGCTGAAGAACCGGATTTATTTAAAGAGTGTAACGTCATTCACCATACTTATGATTATGGAATTAAATTTGAAGAATATCTTGTATTGGGAAATGCAGAAATTGAAGTCGTGGCAGATCCCTTTGTAGTTTGGGAAATTATAAGTAAAGAAGTCATCTATTTGCAAAAGTTTTTAAGTGAGAATAAAGAAAATAAGGAAGCATTTGCTTACACCCTAGATGAACATTTTCGAAAAAAAGGACAAGATTACAAAGACCATTTATTCAATGTAGAAAGTTTACCAGAAACAATTAATTTTTTATCTAGCCAGGAAAATCATCATCAAAGAATTTTACATACGCCTCTTAATCTTTACCTTAGAAAAGAGAATATAATTTCTGGGATTAAGGTCATCAAAAAATTCATCCCACATAGTAGTTCTGAAATGGAGCAGTTGATTGAAAGAACTTATGAAATTAAATCCCATCCATTAAATGAAGTCACGTCGCGATTTTTATTCAATGAAAGTGATAGCTTGTATTGGAAAATTGCTTACTTTCTGAATTCTGATAGAAAAATTTCTTTAAGTGAGTACAAAAAAATATTTGATATAATTTCGAGTAGTACAAAAGAAGTCTTTGATCTTCTTGTTCCTTACACTCAATTAATTAAGAATAAATCACTTACTCAAAGTGAAATCAACTCACTTTTGATATACGAGGCGAAAAGAATCGCAGTCGATCCTCAAAGAGAAATTTATGTTTGGAGTATTTTTGACTTATTTCCGTCTGACCAAGTTGGGACAGAAAATAAAATTATTGCATATCTTGCGGAAATAGAAGAATTAGAACAACACATTTTTTTTATGAATTTTTTCTTTAGAAACTTAATCGTATCATCTCACGTCAATATCCTTCAGGCGGAATATTTAATTTTAAAAAGTAAATTTCCAGATAAGGCAAAAGAAATTCTTCATGCGACCATTGAAAAACTATTTCCTAATAACTTGATTCATACGTTTGGTTTGTTGATGTTCACGTCCTTGGAAAATAAGCGAAATGGAATAAGTGACTCATCAATCATTATTATCTCTGACATCCTTGATTACCTTAAAGGCTCATCTGATTCAGAAAAACTAAAGCTCTCAATCATGTTTTCTAGACTATTAAACATTCTTCAAAGCTCTTCATCATTGGATCCCAATGCTTGTAATATATTTCTTGAAGCACTCTACTCCTAGGCGAAATTAAGATTAATTTGTGATCTGTGAAATATAGATCGTAACGAAAATAATTTCAGCTAAGATAGAGTTTTGAGTTATCGCATCGCTTAAATATTCCGCGAATTTTTTTGGAATCCATCGACATATTTTTTAATTTTTTCTTCGTTAACTTCTTGAGACCTTTCAAC